>NZ_JBITTH010000081.1:0-1100 GCF_044541755.1 Streptomyces sp. NPDC085524 | reverse complement strand
GGCATCCCCAAGCTCCGCGTCGAGGAAGCCGCCGCCCGCACCCAGGCCCGCATCGACTCCGGCCGCCAGCCCGTCATCGGCGTCAACAAATACCGTGTCGCAACCGACGAGGCGATCGACGTCCTCAAGGTCGACAACTCCTCCGTCCGCGCCCAGCAGATCGCCAAACTGCGCCGCCTGCGCGAGGAACGCGACGAACAGCTCACCCAAGCCACTCTTCACTCCCTCACCCACGCCGCAGACCGCGACGAGGGCAACCTCCTCGCGCTCGCCGTGGACGCGGCCCGCGCCAAGGCCACGGTCGGCGAGATCTCCGACGCCCTCGAAAAGGTCTACGGACGGCACGCGAGCCAGATCCGCACCATCTCCGGCGTCTATCGCACCGAGGCAGGCCAGGCCCCCCACGTGGAACGCACTCGCTCCCTCGTCGACCGGTTCGAAGAAGCCGAAGGCCGGCGTCCGCGCATCCTGGTCGCCAAGATGGGCCAGGACGGGCACGACCGCGGCCAGAAGGTCATCGCGACCGCCTTCGCCGACCTGGGCTTCGACGTCGACGTCGGCCCCCTCTTCCAGACCCCGGCGGAAGTGGCCCGCCAGGCGGTGGAGGCCGACGTCCACGTCGTGGGCGTCTCCTCCCTCGCCGCCGGCCACCTCACCCTCGTACCGGCACTGCGCGAGCAGCTGACCGAAGAGGGACGCGAGGACATCATGATCGTCGTCGGCGGAGTCATCCCGCCGGCCGACGTGCCCACCCTCCTCGACATGGGCGCCACGGCCGTCTTCCCGCCCGGCACGGTCATCCCGGACGCCGCCCACGACCTGGTGACGCGGCTCGCCGCGGAACTCGGCCACGACGAGCTGTAGCCGCCCGTGTCCCTCGACCTCGCCGGCTACGCGAAGGGGGTACTCGACGGGAAGCGCGCGCACGTCGCGCGCGCCATCACCCTCGTCGAGTCCACCCGTTCCGACCACCGCGGACTCGCCCAGGAGCTCCTCACCGAGCTCCTGCCGTACGCGGGCAACGCGCGCAGGATCGGCATCAGCGGCGTGCCGGGCGTCGGCAAGTCCACCTTCATCGACGCCTTCGGCACCATGCTCAC
>NZ_JBITTH010000080.1:0-1116 GCF_044541755.1 Streptomyces sp. NPDC085524 | reverse complement strand
ACCAACGAGTGGATCCACGCCAACCAGGACAAGGCCAAGGCCTCCGCCAACGCCAAGCTCGCCGCCGAGGGCGGCAAGCCGCTCGACGCGAAGGTCATCGACCCGGCGTGGCCCAGCATCCAGGTCACCGACGACCCGCTGGCCTCGACGCTGAAGGCGCAGGCCGACTACGCCGTCAAGGCCAAGCTCATCGAGCAGCCCGACCTGGCCGGCATCTACGACCTGACGCTCCTGAACAAGGTGCTGAAGGCCGCCGGCAAGCCCGAGGTCTCCGACGCCGGCCTCGGCGCCAAGTAACTCCCCCGCCCAGCGAATCCAGCAATCCCAGGAGGTGACGACCATGGCCACCACGCTTGCCAAGGCTGCCGAGGGCACCGCAACGGAGCTCACGCACGCCGCCCGTATCGAGCACGTCTCGAAGTCCTTCTCCGGCCCGGCCGGAACGCAGCTCGTCCTGGACGACATCAGCCTCGATGTCGCTCCCGGAGAGTTCGTCACCATCCTGGGCGCCTCCGGCTGCGGAAAGTCCACCCTGCTCAACCTCGTCGCCGGACTCGACAAGCCCACCGCCGGCTCCATCGAGACCTCCGGCCGGCCCGCCCTGATGTTCCAGGAACACGCCCTCTTCCCCTGGCTGACCGCGGGCAAGAACATCGAACTCGCCCTGCGCCTGCGCGGCGTCGCCAAGACCGACCGCAAGCCCGAAGCCGAACGCCTGCTGGAACTGGTCCGCCTCGGCGGCGCCCACGGCAAACGCGTCCACGAACTCTCCGGCGGCATGCGCCAGCGCGTCGCCCTGGCCCGCGCCCTCGCCCAGGACAGCCGCCTCCTCCTGATGGACGAGCCCTTCGCGGCCCTCGACGCCATCACCCGCGACGTCCTGCACGGCGAACTCACCCGCATCTGGGAAGAGACCGGCCTCTCCGTCCTCTTCGTCACCCACAACGTCCGCGAGGCCGTCCGCCTCGCCCAGCGCGTGGTCCTGCTCTCCTCCCGCCCCGGCCGGGTCGCGAAGGAATGGACCGTGGACATCGCCCAGCCCCGCCGCATCGAAGACGCGGACGTCGCCGAGCTGTCCCTCGAGATCACTGAACACCTGCGTGGGGAGATCCGCCG
>NZ_JBITTH010000079.1:0-1340 GCF_044541755.1 Streptomyces sp. NPDC085524 | reverse complement strand
GCGGTCGTCTTCGACGGCGATCCGGTCCTGGACCAGACGCAGTTCACGCAGGCGGCCCTGTTCGCCGTCGAGTCCGCGCTGTTCTCGCTCGTTTCTTCCTTCGGGGTGCGGCCCGATGCGCTGATCGGGCACTCGATCGGCGAGGTCACCGCCGCGTATGCGGCCGGGGTGTTCTCCCTGGAGGACGCCTGCACCCTGGTCGCCGTCCGTGGCCGGCTGATGCAGGCCGCCCGTGCCGGTGGGGCGATGGTCGCCATCGCCGCGCCCGAGGCGGACGTCCTGCCCGAGCTGGGTGAGGGTCTGTCCCTCGCCGCCGTCAATGGCCCCGCCGCCGTCGTCGTCTCCGGCGATGTGGAGGACGCGGACGCGATCGAGGCCCTGTTCCGGGACCGCGGGATCAAGGTCAAGCGGCTGACGGTGTCGCACGCCTTCCACTCCGCGCACATGGACGAGGTCCTCGCCGAGTTCGAGCAGGCCATCAGCGCCCTCACCTTCAACGAGCCGCAGATTGCCGTCGTATCGAACCTGACCGGTCAGGTCGCCGAGGAGCTGACCGACCCCGCCTACTGGGCCCGTCACATCCGTGGCGCCGTCCGGTTCCACGACGGCATCGAGACGCTGAACGCGCAGGGCATCACGACGTATCTGGAACTCGGACCCGACCCGGTCCTCACCTCCCTCGTCCAGAGCACGCTCGACGCGCCCGTCGCCGCTTCGCTGCTCAAGGGCCAGGGCGACGAGCCCCGCAGCCTGCTCCGCGCGCTGGGGGCCGCGTACTGCTCCGGCACCGATGTCGACTGGACCGCTCTTCTGCCCGGCGGAACCCGAGTCGACCTGCCCACGTACGCCTTCCAGCACGAGGAGTTCTGGCTGCTTCCGGTCGACCGGGCCGATGTGGCCGGGGCCGGTCTCGACGCCGCCGGGCACCCGCTGCTGGGTGCCGCGGTGGAGGTAGCCGACTCCGGGCACCTGGTCCTGACCGGCCTGCTCTCCGCCCAGCGGCTGCCCTGGCTCGCCGATCACACCATCGCCGGGACCACCCTCCTGCCCGGCACCGCCTTCATCGACCTCGCCCTCCACGCGGCGCACCTCACCGACCTCGCCGCCATCGAGGACCTCACCATCGAAGCCCCCCTGGTGCTCCCCGCCACCGGCGGTGTGCAGCTCCAGGTGATCGCCGGGGCCGAGAACGCGGACGGCCGCCGGCCGTTCAGCGTCCAGTCCCGGCCCGCCGGGGCCGCGTCGTGGACGCAGCATGCGTCCGGGACGCTGTCCCCGGATTCGGAGCCCGCGCCGCAGGCATCCCCCGCCTGGCCCCCCACCGGCGCGCAACCCCTCGA
>NZ_JBITTH010000078.1:0-1353 GCF_044541755.1 Streptomyces sp. NPDC085524 | reverse complement strand
ACCCAGGGCCACACCCAGTCCCTGCACACCAACGCCCTCGACGAAGCCCTCGCACTCCCCACGGACTTCTCCGCACGCATCGCCCGCAACACCCAGCTCCTCCTCCAGCAGGAATCGGGCACCTGCCGCTCCATCGACCCCTGGGGCGGCAGCGCCTACGTCGAAAAACTCACCTACGACCTCGCCCGGCGCGCCTGGCAGCACATCCAGGAGGTCGAAGCCGCCGGCGGCATGGCGCAGGCCATCGACGCAGGCATCCCCAAGCTCCGCGTCGAGGAAGCCGCCGCCCGCACCCAGGCCCGCATCGACTCCGGCCGCCAGCCCGTCATCGGCGTCAACAAATACCGCGTGGAGAACGACGAGGCGATCGACGTCCTCAAGGTCGACAACTCCTCCGTCCGCACCCAGCAGATCGCCAAACTCCGGCGTCTGCGCGAGGAACGCGACGAGGCGGTCACCCAGGACACCCTCCGGGCACTGACCAACGCGGCCGAGCGCGGCGAGGGCAACCTCCTCGCGCTCGCCGTGGACGCGGCCCGCGCCAAGGCCACCGTCGGTGAGATCTCCGACGCACTGGAGAAGGTGTACGGCCGCCACGCGAGCCAGATCCGTACCATCTCGGGTGTGTACCGAACCGAGGCAGGCGAGTCCCCGTCCGTGGAGCGCACCCGCTCGCTCGTCGACCGCTTCGAGGAGGCGGAGGGCCGGCGTCCGCGCATCCTGGTCGCCAAGATGGGCCAGGACGGGCACGACCGAGGCCAGAAGGTCATCGCGACCGCCTTCGCCGACCTGGGCTTCGACGTCGACGTCGGCCCCCTCTTCCAGACCCCGGCGGAAGTGGCCCGCCAGGCGGTGGAGGCCGACGTCCACGTCGTGGGCGTCTCCTCCCTCGCCGCCGGCCACCTCACCCTCGTACCGGCACTGCGCGAGCAGCTGGCCGAAGAGGGACGCGAGGACATCATGATCGTGGTGGGCGGAGTCATCCCGCCGGCCGATGTCCCCACGCTGCTGGAGATGGGCGCGACGGCGGTCTTCCCGCCGGGCACGGTCATCCCCGACGCGGCCCACGACCTGGTGACGCGGCTCGCCGCGGATCTGGGCCACGAGCTGTAGGCCGGCGATGGCGCGGATCGACATCGAGGCCTACGCGAAGGGAGTACTCGACGGGAAGCGCGCGCTGATCGCGCGCGCCATCACCCTCGTCGAGTCCACCCTGCCCGCTCACCGGGTGCTGGCGCAGCGCCTGTTGACCCAGCTGCTGCCGTACGCGGGCAACGCGCGCAGGATCGGCATCAGCGGCGTGCCGGGCGTCGGCAAGTCCACCTTCATCGACGCCTTCGGCACCATGCTCAC
>NZ_JBITTH010000077.1:0-1543 GCF_044541755.1 Streptomyces sp. NPDC085524 | reverse complement strand
GCGGCCATGGCCTCGATGCAGGTGCGGGTGACGTTGTTGAAGACGTCCTGCGCGGTCAGCGACCAGCCCGAGGTCTGCGAATGGGTGCGCAGGGACAGGGACTTGGCGTTCTTGGGGTCGAACTGCTTCACGAGCTTCGCCCACAGCAGGCGGGCGGCGCGGAGCTTGGCGACCTCCATGAAGAAGTTCATGCCGATCGCCCAGAAGAAGGAGAGGCGGGGTGCGAAGGCGTCGACGTCGAGGCCGACGGCCTGTCCGGCGCGGAGGTATTCGACGCCGTCGGCGAGGGTGTAGGCCAGTTCCAGGTCGGCGGTGGCTCCGGCTTCCTGGATGTGGTAGCCGGAGATGGAGATCGAGTTGTAGCGGGGCATCTTCTGCGAGGTGAACGCGAAGATGTCGGAGATGATCCGCATCGAGGGCGTGGGCGGGTAGATGTAGGTGTTGCGGACCATGAACTCTTTGAGGATGTCGTTCTGGATGGTCCCCGCGAGCTTGTCCGGCGAGACGCCCTGTTCCTCCGCGGCCACGATGTAGAGGGCGAGGACCGGGAGGACCGCGCCGTTCATCGTCATCGACACGGACATCTTGTCCAGCGGGATCCCGTCGAACAGTTGCCGCATGTCGTAGATGGAGTCGATGGCCACGCCCGCCATGCCGACGTCGCCGGTGACGCGGGGGTGGTCGCTGTCGTAGCCGCGGTGGGTGGGCAGGTCGAAGGCGACGGAGAGGCCCTTCTGGCCTGCGGCGAGGTTGCGGCGGTAGAAGGCGTTGGACTCCTCGGCCGTGGAGAAACCGGCGTACTGCCGGATCGTCCAGGGCTGGTTGACGTACATGGTCGGGTAGGGGCCGCGCAGGTACGGGGCCACGCCCGGGTAGGTGCCCAGGAAGTCCAGGCCCTCGAGGTCCCGGCCGGTGTAGAGCGGCTTGACGCCGATGCCCTCCGGGGTCTCCCACAGGAGATCGGCGGGGGCCGTCCCGGTGGACTCCTTCACCGAGGCGCGCCACTGCTCCTCGGTGACGCCGCCGGAGGCGGCGGGGCCGAGCGCGAGCTCGGAGAAATCGGGGATGCTCATGCCTGCACTCCCATCCGGTCGAGTACGGAGGACAGCACGGCGACGGCGTCACAGCCGGCGAAGACGTACTCGTCCACGGAGGATCCCGCGGTGCCGGGCCGGCCGGCCAGGAACACCGTCGAGGCACCGGCCGCGCGCAGCGCGTCGGCGACCGCCTCGGCCTGCTCCTCGTACAGCGCGTCGCTGGAGCACAGCACGGCGATGCCGTCCGCGCCCGAGGCGGCGTAGGCCGTGCCGGCCGTCCCCGCGTCCACGGACACGGGGTCGTGGACGGGTTCGATGCCGCCGGCCTGGAAGAGGTTGGCGGCGAAGGTGGCGCGGGCGGTGTGCGCGGCGGCGGGCCCGAGTGCGGCGAGGAAGATCCGTGGACGGTTTCCGGTGGCTGCGAGGTGGGCGTCGCTGCGGGCGCGCAGTGCCTCGTACGCCTCGTCGCGGCGGACGCGGGGCAGGCCGCCGGAGGGGGCCGCGGG
>NZ_JBITTH010000076.1:0-1583 GCF_044541755.1 Streptomyces sp. NPDC085524 | reverse complement strand
GCTATGCGGCCTTCGTTGACGCCGGAGCTGAACGGGGTGGTGATGCCCTGCACGACCGCGCCCTGGTCCTCCCGGATGGCGCAGGCCAGGCTGGCCAGGGGCGGGAGGCGTGAGTGCGTGAGGTGTTCGAGCCAGGCCGGCAGCGGGGCGGCGTCGCGGGTGTCGAGCATGGCGGCGAACTGGCGGACCAGATTGTGGGTGCGGTCCAGTTCCGGGCAGTGCTCGAACAGCCGGCGGAGTTGCTCGGAGGCGTGCAGGCTGCGTCGTGAGGGTGTGGTGGTGATCCAACGGGCGACTTGGCGGGGTGAGGGCGGTCGTTCGCGAGGCGTGTCGATCGGCAGGCCTCGGCGCAGCGGGGCGACGGCCATCTTGATCCGCTGGTAGTGGCCGCGGTAGCCCTTGGCAAGGAGTTCCTGGTGCAGCACCGTGGCGTTGTGCTCGCCTTCTTCCCAGCGTTGTTTCAGGTAGTCCAGGTAGGGGTCGAGGCTGGTGGGGCGGCGGGGCCGGGTGGTTCGTACGCATTCCTGCCAGGTGGCTGCCCGGGCGTACTTGCTCACGGTGCGCCGGTTCAAGCCCAGCTCGCGGGCTATGGCGTTGAGGGACCGGCCGGTGCCGGACACCGCGTGCACCGCCTCGAACAGCCGCTTCGCGTGGCGCCGAGCCGGCGTATCGGCCTCGTCAGAGGGTCTCGCAGGCTCTGCCGGTGACGGCCCTGCTGCGGGCTCGGGCACCGCGGCGGGAAGACAGCCGCGGTGGGTGGCGGCGATCTCCCCGACCCGCTTCGACAACCCCTGCCACAGGTGAAAGCGGTCGCTGACCTGCACCGCCTCCGGCGCACCGTCGGTGATGCCCTGGCGGTAGACCAGCGAACCGTCCCGACAGACGACCTCGACACCGGGGTGCGTCCGCAGCCAGGCCGCCACTGGCTCCGCGTCGCGTCCCTCCCACAGCTCGATCGGCAACCGGGTCTCGGCATCCACCAGCAGGGTGCCGTAGACATCCGCATACAACGCGAAGTCGTCCACGCCCAGGACCCGCGGGGTTGCAGTCGGCGGAAGCGGCAGGCGCATCAGGTGGAACAGCACGCTGGTCCGCGACAGCGGCACCCTCAGGATCCGCAGCAACCGGGCGCCACCACGCCCGGCCAGCAGCACGCCGGCCATCTCCACCAGATGCTGCAGCAGCGGGCTCCGGCGCCGGTAGCGCCTGGTCAGCCCCTCAACCTGCTCGGCAAACGTCCGCCGGCCACAGCCCGGGCTGTCACAGAACAACCGCCGCACGGAAAGCTCGATCACCACGGGACGCCCGCCGACAGCGACATCGGCCAGGGTGCGGCAGTAGCGACTGTGCACCCGCACGGAACCGCGGCCGCAATCCGGACAGGCCACCGTCGCCCCGCGGGTGCAGGCCGCGACACGGACCACGCCGCCCGCCACCCACACCCGCTCCACCCGCACCGCATCGAGGTGCGGAGACACGATCCGTACGAGGTCATCACACTCGACGACAGTCCCCCCATGAATGACGGAGCGTCACCGGCGCACGGTGGCACACCCCAGCTTCACGAAAATCTTGCCAGGGCC
>NZ_JBITTH010000075.1:0-1797 GCF_044541755.1 Streptomyces sp. NPDC085524 | reverse complement strand
GAGGCGGCGGCGCGTCTGCTGGAGATCGGCCGTCACACGCTTGAGGTAATCGCGGAGCTTGTCTTCATTCGGCATGCAGAGCCATCCCCTTGGGCTACCGGGCCACCCGTTCGGCTCCCCACCCTCCTCTCCGGTGCTTGGCTTGGCCTTAATCAGACCTAAAGCCCCGGCGCGTTTAGTCGCAATTAAGCCGCTGCTCCTACCTTCAGGCGCGAAGCGCTCTCTGTCTCGAGAGGTCACCACCATGTCCGACGCCGATATCCCCGGCATACCGTCCTTTCCCTTCGCCCGGACCTGTCCGTTCAGTCCGCCGGCCGAGTACGCACCACTGCGCGCCGAGGAGCCCATGTCGCAGGTGGTGCTCCAGAACGGGAAGACGGCCTGGCTGGCCACGCGGCACGAGTACGTGCGCACCCTGCTCAGCCATCCGGCCACCACGGCCAGCCGCGCCCATCCGGCCTTTCCCGCGACCGTCGCCAATGTGGGGGCGTTCGCGCAGAAGGGTTTTCTGCTGTCGATGGACGCCCCGGACCATTCGCTGCACCGGCGCATGGTCACGAGTGAATTCACGCTGAATCGAACCCGGAAACTCCGGCCGCGAATTCAGGAAATCGTCGACGCATGCGTGGACCGAATTCTGGAGGCGGGTGCCGGCGGCAGGCCGGTGGACCTCGTCCAGGAACTCTCGCTGCCGGTCCCGTCGCTCGTCATCTGCGAGCTGCTCGGGGTGCCGTACGAGACCCGCGGCGTGTTCCAGAAGTACACCGAGGTGCTGCTGGAGCGTTCCAGCACCCCGGAGGAGCGCGGGGCGGCCTTCGGCGCGTTGCGCACGTTCCTCGGCGACCTGGTGTCCAGCAAGGACGACGAGCCGGACGACGCGCTGCTCAGCCGCCTCGCCGTGAAGTACCGGGAAGCCGGCATCTACGACCACGAGCTGCTCACCGGTTTCGCGATGCTGCTGCTCCTGGCGGGCCACGAGACGACGGCGAACATGATCTCGCTGGGGGTCACCGCGCTGCTGCGGGAGCCGGAGAAGCTCGCGACGATCACCGCCGACCCGTCCCGGACGCCCGGCGCGGTCGAGGAACTGCTGCGCTGGTTCAGCATCGTGGACTACCCGACCGCCCGGGTGGCCCTCGAGGACATCGAGGTCGGCGACGTCGTCGTGCGCGCCGGCGAGGGCTTCATCGCGTCGGCCGCCGCCGCCAACCACGACGAGTCGGTCTTCCCCGACCCGGCCGAACTGGACCTCGGACGCAGTACGTCCGGCCATGTCGCGTTCGGCTTCGGCGTGCACGCCTGCCTCGGCCAGAACCTGGCCCGGGCCGAACTCGAAATCGTCTACGACACCCTTTTCCGTCGCGTCCCCGGACTGCGGCTGGTCTCGCCGCCCGAGGACCTTCCGTTCAAGGACGCGACCGTATTCGGAATCCACCGACTGGAGGTGACTTGGTGAGCCAGACCCGTCTGCTGATCACCATCAAGGAAGAGGAGTGCTGCTCCTCCGGCATCTGCGCGCTGACCGCGCCGGACGTGTTCGACCAGCGCGAGGAGGACGGCGTCGTCTTCCTTCTCGACAAGGACCCCGATCCGTCGCTGCACGCCGAGACGAAGGACGCGGCCCGCCGCTGCCCGTCGCTCGCGATCGAAGTCGAGGAAATCCCGGCCTGACGGCCCGCCCGCCTGCCTTCCCCCTCCCCAGAAACGGGTCTCTCTCCAGTGGCTGACAACGAAGACAAGTTCCGCGAATACCTCAAGCGAGCCACCGCCGATCTGCGACAGGCCCGGCGTGAGCTG
>NZ_JBITTH010000074.1:0-1820 GCF_044541755.1 Streptomyces sp. NPDC085524 | reverse complement strand
TGCGGTGACGAGGTGGCGGGCCAGGAGGGTGCCCAGGGTGCCGGTGGCTCCGGTGATCAGGACCGTGCCCTCGGGGTCCAGCCCGCGCGGCAGCGACAGGGCGACCTTGCCGATGTGCCGGGCCTGGCCCAGGAAGCGGAAGGCGTCACGCGCGTACCGGATGTCCCAGGACCGCACGGGCAGCGGGCGCAGTGCACCCGCCTCGAACAGCTCGTACAGCTCCCGCAGCATCTCCTGGATCCGCGCCGGGCCCGCCTCCATCAGGTCGAAGGCCTGGTAGGCGACGCCCGGGTGCTGCTCGGCGACCTGCTCGGGGTCGCGGACGTCCGCCTTGCCCATCTCGAGGAAGCGGCCGCCGGAGGGCAGGAGGCGCAGGGTCGCGTCGACGAACTCCTTGGCGAGGGAGTCGAGTACGACGTCGAAACCGCGGCCCGCGGTCGCCGCCGTGAACTCCTGCTCGAAGTCGAGGGTGCGGGAGTTGGCGAGGTGCGCGTCGTCGAAGCCCAGGCCGCGCAGCGTGTCCCACTTGCCGGGGCTGGCCGTGCCGAAGACCTCGGCACCCAGGTGCCGGGCGATCTGCGTCGCGGCCATCCCGACCCCGCCCGCCGCCGAGTGCACGAGCAGCCGCTCGCCCGCCCGCAGCCCCGCCAGGTCCGTCAGGCCGTAGTACGCGGTGAGGAAGACGATCGGGGTCGCCGCCGCCTCGGCGAAGGTCCAGCCGCCCGGCACGTGGCCGAGCGTGCGGTGGTCGGTGACGGCCACGGGACCGGCGCCTTCGGAGAAGAGGCCCATCACCCGGTCGCCCACGGCGAGGGAGGTGACTCCGGGACCGGTCTCCAGGACCACGCCCGCGCCCTCGCTGCCCATCGGCGCCTCGCCGGGGTAGCTGCCGAGGGCGATGAGGACGTCGCGGAAGTTGGCGCCCACGGCGCGTACGGCGACCCGGACCTGGCCCTCGGCGAGCGGCCCGGCGGCCTCGGGCGACGGCACCAGGGCGATGTTCTCCAGGGTGCCCTTGCCGGTGCTGCCCAGACGCCACGCGCCGGTGCCCTCGGGCGGGGTCAGCACTCCTTCGGCGGCGCCGGTACGGCTGAGCCGGTTGGCGTACACCGTGCCCTGCCGCAGGGCGAGTTGGGGCTCCTCGACGGCGGCCAGGGCGAGGGCCAGGGCGGTCGCGTCGGCCGGTTCGCCCGGGGCGAGGTCGAGCAGGACGAAGGAGTCCGGGTTCTCGGTCTGCGTCGCACGCAGCAGGCCCCAGACGGCGGCGCCGGCCAGGTCGTCCAGCAGGTCGCCGCGGTGGGCGGCGACGGCGCCGGTGGTGACGACCACGAGCCGCGAACCCGCGGACCGGCCGTCGGCCAGCCACTGCTGTACGGCCTCCAGGACCTGCGCGAGCGCCGTACGGGTCTCCTGGCCGGCGGGGACCGGCAGGAACACCGTCGCGGGCACCGGCCCTTCGGCGGCGAACAGGCCCGGGAGGTCCGGGTGGACCGCGGTTCCCCCGCCGAGCGCGGCCGCGAGTTCCGGGCCCGGCATGCCGATCACGGCCATGGTCCCCGCGTCGGTGGCCTCGCCGGCCCGTACCGGGGTCCAGTCGACGTCCAGCAGGATCCCCTGGTCGGCGGCGGGCGCGGCGGCGGCCAACTGCTCGGCGCTGACCGGCCGGAGCACGAGCTCGCCGACGGTCACCACCGGCTGCCCGGTCTCGTCGGCCGCGCTGATGCGGACGGTGTCGGGTGTGGTGGGGGTGAGGTGGACGCGGAGGGTGGTGGCGTGGGTGGCGTGGAGGGTGATGTGGTTCCAGGCGAAGGGGATGCGCA
>NZ_JBITTH010000073.1:0-1982 GCF_044541755.1 Streptomyces sp. NPDC085524 | reverse complement strand
TCCGATGGCCGAATCCCGTGCCGTACGACAGGAGCGCCCGACGATGGCCACCCCTGCCCGCTCTTCGCGCCTGCGCGCGTGGATGCTGGAAGGCCTGACCGCCCAGACGAGTTCGCCCGCAGCCAAGGAGGCGGCGGCCCAGCCGCACGGCCGGCCGTGGTGGCGGGTCATGTGCCTGACGGGTCTGGACTACTTCTCCACCCTCGGCTACCAGCCCGGTATCGCGTTCCTCGCGGCCGGTCTGCTGTCGCCGCTGGCGACCGTCGTGCTCGTGCTGCTGACCCTGTTCGGTGCGCTGCCCGTCTACCGGCGGGTGGCCGAGGAGAGCCCGCACGGCGAGGGCTCGATCGCGATGCTGGAGAAGCTGCTCTCGTTCTGGAAGGGGAAGCTGTTCGTCCTGACCCTGCTCGGGTTCGCGGCGACGGACTTCCTGATCACCATCACCCTCTCCGCCGCCGACGCGACCGCGCACATGGTGGAGAACCCGCACCTCACCAGTACCCTGCACGGCCACGAAGTACTGATCACCCTGATCCTGATCGCGCTGCTCGGCGGGGTCTTCCTGAAGGGCTTCAGCGAGGCCATCGGCGTGGCCGTGGTGCTGGTGGCCACCTATCTCGGCCTGAACGTCGTCGTCGTGGCGGTCGGGCTGTGGCACGTGTTCACCGCACCGCAGGTCATCACGGACTGGACGGCCGCGCTGACCGCCGAGCACGGCAACGTGTTCATGATGATCGCCATCGCGCTGGTCGTGTTCCCCAAGCTCGCGCTGGGCCTGTCGGGCTTCGAGACCGGTGTGGCGGTCATGCCGCACGTGAAGGGCGATCCCGCGGACGGCGAGGAGAAGCCCGCCGGCCGGATCCGCGGCGCGAAGAAGCTGCTGACCACGGCGGCCGTGATCATGAGCGTCTTCCTGATCTGCTCCAGCCTGATCACGACCCTGCTGATCCCGGCCGCCCAGTTCGAGCCCGGCGGCGAGGCCAACGGACGCGCCCTCGCGTACCTGGCCCACCAGTACCTGGGCTCCGCCTTCGGCACCGGCTACGACATCTCCACGATCCTGATCCTGTGGTTCGCCGGCGCCTCCGCGATGGCCGGCCTGCTCAACCTGATGCCCCGCTACCTGCCCCGCTACGGCATGGCCCCGCACTGGGCCCGCGCCCTGCGCCCGATGGTCATCGTCTTCACCCTGATCGCGTTCCTGGTGACCTGGATCTTCAACGCCGACGTGGACGCGCAGGGCGGCGCCTACGCCACGGGTGTCCTGGTCCTGATCACCTCGGCGGCGGTCGCCGTGACCATCGCGGCCCGGCGGGCCGGGGAGCGGGGCTGGACCATCGGCTTCGGGATCATCTCGGCCGTCTTCATCTACACCACGGCCGTCAACGTCGTGGAGCGGCCGGACGGCGTGAAGATCGGTGCCTGCTTCATCGGCGGCATCATGGCGCTCTCCCTCCTCTCGCGCCTGGCCCGTGTCTTCGAGCTGCGCGTCACGGACATCGAGTTCGACGACATGGCGCAGCGGTTCATCCGCGACACCGCCAACCGGACGATCCGCTTCATCGCCAACGAGCCCGACAGCCGGGACTTCGAGGAGTACCGGCAGAAGAAGGCGCAGATCCGCGCGGACAACGACATCCCGGCCGAGGACGACGTCATGTTCGTCGAGGTCACCGTCGTGGACGCCTCCGAATTCGAGTCCGGCATGCGGGTGCGCGGCGAAGTCCTCCACGACCGCTACCGCGTCCTGACCCTGGAGAGCTCCAGCATCCCCAACGCGCTGGCCGCCCTCCTGCTCCACGTCCGCGACGAGACCGGCCAGCGGCCGCACATCTACTTCGAGTGGACCGAGGGCAACCCGATGGCCAACTTCTTCCGGTTCTTCCTCTTCGGCCAGGGCGAGGTCGCCCCCGTCACCCGCGAAGTCATCCGCGAGGCCGAACCCGACCGCTCCCGCCGCCCCCACGTGCACGCCGGCTGAC
>NZ_JBITTH010000072.1:0-2099 GCF_044541755.1 Streptomyces sp. NPDC085524 | reverse complement strand
GGGGGTGAGGGTGTCGACGGTGCCGTCGTCGAGGACGCCGGCGGTGTGGACGACGGCGGTGAGGGGGTGTGCGGCGGGGATGGCGGCCAGGAGTGCGGTGAGGGCTTCGCGGTCGGCGGTGTCGCAGGCGGCGAGGGTGACGGTGGCGCCGAGGGCTTCGAGTTCGGTGCGGAGTTCGGTGGCGCCGGGTGCGTCGGGGCCGCGGCGGCTGGTCAGGAGCAGGTGGCGGGTCTTGTGTGCGGTGACGAGGTGGCGGGCCAGGAGGGTGCCCAGGGTGCCGGTGGCTCCGGTGATCAGGACCGTGCCCTCGGGGTCCAGCCCGCGCGGCAGCGTGAGGAGGGTCTTGCCCACGTGCTGCGCCTGGCTGAGGTGGCGTAGCGCGGCCGGTGCGTGGCTCACGTCCCACGCGGTCAGCGGCGGCGGGGTCAGCACCCCCGCCTCGAACAGCTCGACCAGCTCCCGCAGCATCTCCTGGGTGCGCTCCGGGCCCGCGTCCATCAGGTCGAAGGCCTGGTAGGCGACGCCCGGATGCGCGGCGGCCACCTCCCCGGCATCCCTGATGTCCGTCTTGCCGATCTCGAGGAAGCGGCCGCCGGAGGGCAGGAGGCGCAGGGTCGCGTCGACGAACTCCTTGGCGAGGGAGTCGAGTACGACGTCGAAGCCGCGGCCCGCGGTCGCCGCCGTGAACTCCTGCTCGAAGTCGAGGGTGCGGGAGTTGGCGAGGTGCGCGTCGTCGAAGCCCAGGCCGCGCAGGACGTCCCACTTGCCGGGGCTGGCCGTGCCGAAGACCTCGGCACCCAGGTGCCGGGCGATCTGCGTCGCGGCCATCCCGACCCCGCCCGCCGCGGCGTGGACGAGCAGTCGTTCGCCCGCCCGCAGCCCCGCCAGGTCCGTCAGGCCGTAGTACGCGGTGAGGTACACGACCGGGATGACGGCCGCCTGGTTGAAGGACAGCCCCTGCGGGATCCGGGCCGTCAGACGGTGGTCGGTGACCCCGACCGGCCCCAGACCGCCCGAGGGGAACATGCCGAAGACCCGGTCGCCCACGGCGATCCCGGCCACCTCGGAGCCGGTCTCCAGGACCACGCCCGCGCCCTCGCCGCCGATCATGGCGTCGTCGCCCGGATACATGCCCAGGCCGATCATCACATCGCGGAAGTTGAGTCCGCCCGCGCGCATCGCCACCCGGATCTCGTGCGGAGCGAGCGCACGCTCCCCCTCCGGATGCGGTACGAACGCCAGATTGCCGAGCGTGCCCTTGCTGGTCACGTCCACCCGCCAGGCACCGGCCCCGGCCGGCGGGGTCAGCACCCCCGCCGCGTCCGCCGCCCGTACCAGCCGCGGTACGTGGGCACCGCCGTCCCGCACCGCCGCCTCCGGCAGCCCTTCCGCCAGCACCTGGAGCACGGCCTGGGCCGCCGCCGAACCGGCGGCCGGCACGACGTCCAGGTCCAGCAGCGCGAAGCGCTCCGGGTTCTCCGTCCGCGCGGAACGCAGCAGACCCCAGACGGGAGCCGCCGCCAGGTCCCGGATCTCCGGCCCGGGCCGGGTGGCGACCGCACCGGTGGTGACGACGACCAGCCGGGACGCGGCGAACCGCTCGTCCGCCAGCCACTCCTGCACCAGACCGGTCGACCGGTACAGCGCCGCCCGCGTCGCCGCCAGGACGTCGCCGGTGCCCCGGTCGCCGGACACGGTCACGAGGACACTGCCCGGCACCTCGGCGCCGCCGTCCACGGCAGCGCCCAGCGCCGCCAGATCCTCGTACCGGACGCAGTCGCCCAGCACGGAGGCCAGACCCAGCGGATCGGCCGGCCCGACCACGGCCACCGCACCCGGCACCGCGACATCGTCGGCCGGGGGCAGCGGAGCCCACTCCAGCAGGTGAAGACCCGCGTCGTCCGCGGCCGGAGCCGCGCCGAGCTGCTCCTGGCTCACCGGCCGCGTGGTCAGCGCGCCGACCTGGGCGACCAGGCCGCCGCTGCCGTCGTACAGGACCAGTCCGACGGTGTCGGGTGTGGTGGGGGTGAGGTGGACGCGGAGGGTGGTGGCGTGGGTGGCGTGGAGGGTGATGTGGTTCCAGGCGAAGGGGATGCGCA
>NZ_JBITTH010000071.1:0-2380 GCF_044541755.1 Streptomyces sp. NPDC085524 | reverse complement strand
GCGTCGAGCCGGTCCTTGAAGGCCGGGGAAGCCTCGTGGAGACCCGCCGCCATGCCGATCCACTGCGAGCCCTGACCCGGAAACACGAACACCGTCTTCCCGACCACGGTCTCGCCGGTCACCGCGCTCGCCGACTGGTCACCGGCGGCCAACTCCCGTACCAACCGCAGCAGTTCCTCGCGGTCCCCGCCGACCGCGACCGCCCGGTGCCCGAAGGCCGTACGGGTCGAGGCCAGCGCGGCGCCCACCGCGGCCGCCGGTACGTCCGGGTCGGCTTCGGCGAACTCGGCCAGGCGGGCGGCCTGTTCGCGCAGCGCGGCCGGGGTCTTCGCCGCGAGGAGCCACGGCAGGACCGTCGGGGCGGCCGCCCCGGGGGCCTCGTCCACCGCCGGGGTCGCGGGGGCCTGCTCCAGGATCAGGTGGGCGTTCGTACCGCTGAACCCGAAGGAGGAGACGGCCGCGCGGCGCGGACGGTCCAGCTCGGGCCACGGCTCCTCCCGGGTCAGCAGTGCGACCGCGCCGGCCTCCCAGTCGACGTGCGGGGTCGGTTCGTCCACGTGCAGCGTGCGGGGCAGCACCCCGTGCCGCATGGCCTGCACCATCTTGATGACGCCGGCGACACCGGCGGCGGCCAGGGTGTGGCCGATGTTGGACTTCAGCGAGCCCAGCCACAGCGGCTGTTCGGCCGTGTGCTCCTGCCCGTAGGTGGCGATCAGGGCCTGGGCCTCGATCGGGTCGCCCAGCTTGGTGCCCGTGCCGTGCGCGTCGACCACGTCGACCTCGGCACCCGTCAGACCCGCGTTGGCCAGGGCCTGGCGGATGACGCGCTGCTGCGAGGGGCCGCTGGGGGCGGTCAGGCCGTTGCTCGCGCCGTCCTGGTTCGTCGCCGAGCCCTTGATCACTGCCAGTACCCGGTGCCCGTTGGCCTGCGCGTCCGAGAGCCGCTCCAGCAGGATCAGGCCGACGCCCTCGCCCCATCCGGTGCCGTCGGCCGTCGAGGAGAACGCCTTGCAGCGGCCGTCGGGCGACAGCGCGCGCTGCCGCGAGAACTCCACGAAGTTGACCGGTCCGGCCATCACGGTCGCCCCGCCCGCCAGCGCGAGGGAGCATTCGCCCCGCCGCAGCGCCTGCGCCGCGAGGTGCAGGGCCACGAGGGAGGAGGAGCAGGCCGTGTCGACGGTCAGCGCCGGGCCTTCGAGGCCCAGGGTGTAGGCGATCCGGCCGGAGGCGACGCTGGTGGTGGTGCCGGTGGAGACGTAGCCCTCCAGGCCCTCGGGGAGCCGGTCGAGCCGGGTCACGTAGTCGCCCGTGATGACGCCCGCGAAGACCCCGGTGTCGCTGCCGCGCAGCCGGTCCGGGTCGATCCCGGCGCGTTCCAGTGTCTCCCAGGCCGTCTCCAGCAGCAGGCGCTGCTGCGGGTCCATGGCGAGTGCCTCGCGCGGGTTGATGCCGAAGAAGTCGGCGTCGAAGGTGACGGCGTCGCGCAGGAAGGCGCCCTGGCGGGTGTACGAGGTGCCGGTGGCCTCCGGGTCGGGGTCGTAGAGGCCGTCCAGGTCCCAGCCGCGGTTCGCGGGGAAGCCGCCGACGGTGTCCACGCCGCTCCGGACCAGCTGCCAGAGGTCCTCGGGGGAGGTGATCCCGCCGGGGAAGCGGCAGGCCATGGAGACGATGGCGATGGGGTCGTCGTCACCGCTCACCACGGGGGAGGCGGTGGCGGCCGGTGCGGCGGCCTGGCCGCCGAGCAGGGTGTCCCGCAGGTGCGCGGCGAGGGCGCCGGGCGTGGGGTGGTCGAAGATCAGGGTCGGGGTGAGCCGCTGTCCGGTGGCGGCGCCGAGCCGGTTGCGCAGCTCGACGGCGGACAGCGAGTCGAAGCCGAGGGTGGTGAAGGTGCGGCCGGGGTCGAGCGCGGCGGCGTCGGAGCGGCCGAGCACGGCGGCCACCTCGTCGCGGACCAGGTCCAGGAGCAGCCGGTCCTGCTCGGCGGCCGGCAGTGCGGCGAGCCGCTGGGCGAGCGAGCCGGCGCCCGCCGCCCCGGCCCGGCCGGCCGCTGCCCTGCGTACGGGCGTACGGACCATGCCGCGCAGGATCGGTACGAGCGAGCCGCTCTCGGCGCGGGCCCGCAGCACGGCCATGTGCATCGGTACGGCGACCAGCGCGGGCCGGTGGTGGCCGAGCGCGGCGTCGAAGGCGGCCATGCCCTGCTCGGCCGTGATGGCGGCGGTGCCGGTCTCGGCGAGCCGGTCGAGGTCGAGCTGGGTGAGGGTGCCGCCCATGCCGCCGGGCTGGCCCCAGAGTCCCCAGGCGAGGGAGGTGGCGGGGAGGCCTTGGGTGTGGCGGTGGTGGGCGAGGGCGTCGAGGTAGGTGTTGGCGGCGGCGTAGT
>NZ_JBITTH010000070.1:0-3002 GCF_044541755.1 Streptomyces sp. NPDC085524 | reverse complement strand
GCGTCGAGCCGGTCCTTGAAGGCCGGGGAAGCCTCGTGGAGACCCGCCGCCATGCCGATCCACTGCGAGCCCTGACCCGGAAACACGAACACCGTGCGGCCTGATCCGGCCGGGATGACGGTCTCGTTCTGCGCGATTGCGGCGAGGCCTCCGACGAGGTCCTCACGGTCGGCGCCGACGACGGCCGCCCGGTAGTCGAAGTCCGTACGCGTGCCGACCAGCGCAGCGCCCACAGCACCAGGGCTGACCTGCGGGTTGTCCTCGACGAACTCGGCAAGGCGCAGGGCCTGTGCCCGCAGCGCAGCAGCGTTCTTCGCAGAGATCAGCCACGGCACGACAGCAGGGGCGTCGGCCTCGGCCGGAACCTCTTCCCGCGGCGCCTGTTCGAGGATCATGTGCGCGTTGGTGCCCGAGATACCGAACGAAGACACCGCCGCGCGGCGCGGCCGGTCCAGCTCCGGCCACGCACGCCGCTCCGTCAACAGCGACACCGACCCCTGCGACCAGTCGACGTGCGAGGTCGGCTCCGCGACATTCAGCGTCTGCGGCAGAACCCCCTCACGCATCGCCATGACCATCTTGATGACGCCGCCGACACCGGCCGCCGCCATCGTGTGCCCGATGTTCGACTTGAACGAGCCAAGCCACAACGGCCGCTCGGCCGAGTGCTCCTGCCCGTACGTGGCGATCAGCGCCTGCGCCTCGATCGGGTCGCCCAGCTTGGTGCCCGTGCCGTGCGCCTCCACCACATCGACATCCGCACCCGTCAGACCCGCATTCGCCAGCGCCTGACGGATCACGCGCTGCTGCGACGGACCGTTCGGAGCGCTCAGACCGTTGCTCGCACCGTCCTGGTTGATAGCCGAACCACGAATCACCGCAAGCACCGGATGACCGTTACGACGGGCATCGGAGAGCCGCTCCAGCAGCACCAGGCCGGCACCCTCACTCCACGCCGTGCCGTCCGCAGTCGAAGAGAACGCCTTGCACCGGCCGTCCTCCGACAGCCCCTGCTGCCGCGAGAACTCCACGAACATGCCCGGCGTCGACATCACCGTCGCACCACCCGCGAGCGCCAGCGAGCACTCACCCGACCGCAGCGACTGAGCCGCCAGGTGCAGGGCCACCAGCGACGCCGAGCACGCCGTGTCGACGGTCACCGCCGGGCCCTCGAGCCCCAGCGTGTAGGAGATGCGACCGGACGCCACACTCGCCGTGTTGCCGGTCAGGAGGTAGCCCTCCGTACCGGCTATCGGCTCCGCGAGACGTGGGCCGTACTCCCCCGTCATCGCACCGACGAAGACACCCGTTCGGCTGCCCTTCAGCGACTGCGGGACGATCCCGGAACGCTCCAGCGCCTCCCATGCCGTCTCCAGCAGCAGCCGCTGCTGCGGGTCCATGGCCAGGGCCTCGCGCGGCGAGATCCCGAAGAACTCCGCGTCGAACTCGTCCGCCTCGTAAAGGAAGCCGCCGTAGCGGGCGTAGGTCTTGCCCGACAGGCCGCGCTCGGAGTCGTACAGGCCTTCCGCGTCCCAGCCACGGTTCTCCGGCCAGGCACCGATCGCATCCACGCCCTCGGCGACCAGCCGCCACAGACCCTCGGGTGAATCGACGCCACCGGGATAACGGCAGGCCATGCCGACGATCGCCAGCGGCTCGTCGGACACGTCCTCGACCCCGGCCAGGACGGCATCCACGGCGTCCGGGTCGGGCGCGCCCACGAGGTCGCGGACGATGTGACGAGCAAGGACGGCGGGGGTCGGGTAGTCGTAGACGAGCGAGGACGGCAGGGCGAGCCCGAGGTCGGCGGCCAGGCGGCTGCGCAGCTCGACGGAGGTGAGCGAGTTGTAGCCCAGGTCCTTGAAGGGCAGTTCGGGGTCGATCGCGTCGGCGCTGTCGTATTCGAGGATCTCGGCGGTGTGGCGGCAGACGAGACCGGTGATCAGCTTCTGGCGGAGGAGATCACCCTGCTTGCCGGTGAGCTTGCGCACCCGGCTCGCCCACTCCCCCAGCACGCCGTACGGCTCCTGCGCCTCCTCTTCCTCTGCGACGCCCGGCGCGTCGGGGACGTCGACCCAGTAGCGCTTGCGCTGGAAGGCATAGGTGGGGAGCTTCGCCCGGGTCCCGCCGGGCAGCAGGGCCGTCCAGTCGACGTCGGTGCCGGAGCAGTACGCGGCTCCCAGCGCGCGGAGCAGGCCGCGCGGCTCGTCACCCTGGGCCTTGAGCAGCGAAGCGGCGACCGGCGCGTCGAGCGTGCTCTGGACGAGGGAGGTCAGGACCGGGTCCGGCCCCAGCTCCAGATACGTCGTGATGCCCTGCGCGTTCAGCGTCTCGATGCCGTCGTGGAACCGCACCGCGCCACGGATGTGACGGGCCCAGTAGGCGGGGTCGGTCAGCTCCTCGGCGACCTGACCGGTCAGGTTCGATACGACCGCGATCTGCGGCTCGTTGAACGTCAGCGAGGCGATGCGCTCCTCGAACTCCGCGAGGACCTCGTCCATGTGCGCGGAGTGGAAGGCGTGCGACACCGTCAGCCGCTTGACCTTGATCCCGCGGTCCCGGAACAGGGCCTCGATCGCGTCCGCGGCCTCCACATCGCCGGAGACGACGACGGCGGCCGGGCCATTGACGGCGGCGAGGGACAGACCCTCACCCAGCTCGGGCAGGACGTCCGCCTCGGGCGCGGCGATGGCGACCATCGCACCACCGGCACGGGCGGCCTGCATCAGCCGACCGCGGACGGCCACGAGGGTGCAGGCGTCTTCGAGGGAGAACACCCCGGCCGCATACGCGGCGGTGACCTCGCCGATGGAGTGCCCGATCAGCGCATCGGGCCGCACCCCGAACGAGGAAACGAGCGAGAACAGCGCGGACTCGACGGCGAACAGGGCCGCCTGCGTGAACTGCGTCTGGTCCAGGACCGGATCGCCGTCGAAGACGACCGCCTTCAACGACCGGCCCAGATGCACATCCAGATGCGCGCACGCGGCATCGAAAGCCTC
>NZ_JBITTH010000069.1:0-3201 GCF_044541755.1 Streptomyces sp. NPDC085524 | reverse complement strand
TCTCTGATTCCGGCCGGCTCGGACCCCGCCAGGGGGTGCCGCTGCGCGGAGCAGGCCCCGCCCCGCCCTTTCACCGTTTCCTGGGGCTCCGCCCCGGACCCCGCGCCTCAAACGCCGGCGAGGCTGGATCGTCGGGCGCAGCCGAACCCCCCACCCACACGCCACCCCCACGCCGGGGCCTGGACGCGCCGCGGGCCCCCGTCGGACCCCGCGCCCGAACCCCGGCGAGGCTGGACGGTCGGGCCGCGCCCAGGGAGTGGGTGGGCGGACGCCGCACATGGGCGGGGCCCGCGGGGGGAGAAGTCCCGCGCGCGCGGGAACCCGTACCCCCCTCACCCCCCGTACAGCGCCTCGATCTCCCTCGCGTAGCGCTCCGATACCGCCTTGCGGCGGAGTTTGAGGGTGGGGGTCAGGGTGCCCGCCTCCGGGGTGAAGTCCTCCGGGAGGATGTGGAAGGCGCGGATGCGGGCCGGACGGGAGAGGGTGGCGTTGGCTTCGGCGACCGCCTGTTCGACCAGGGCGCGGACCGCCGGGTGGGTCGACGGGTGCGCCGACCGTTCGGCCGCCGACCGTTCCGCCGCCGACGGCTGCGTCACCGGGTCGGTCGACCCCCGCCGCGGCCAGGAGTCGTTCAGGGTCACGCCCTCGCGGGCGGCCCAGGCGGCTATCTCTTCTGCATCCAGGGTGACGAGTGCGACCGGGTGGGGGCGGCCGTCGCCGATCATCACGGCGCGGGAGACGTAGCGGGAGCGCTGGATGGCGAATTCGGCTTCCGTCGGGGTGAGGTTCTTGCCCGCCGAGGTGATGATCAGCTCCTTCTTGCGGCCCGTGATGCGGAGGTAGCCGTCGGAGTCGAGTTCGCCCAGGTCGCCCGTGTGGAGCCAGCCCTCCGCGTCCAGCGCCTCGGACGTGGCCGACGCGTTCGCGTGGTACCCCGGGAAGACCATCGGCCCGCGCGCCAGGACCTCCCCGTCCTGCGCGATCCGCACCTCGCAGCCCGCGATCGGCCGGCCCACCGTCCCGTGGCGCACCGCGTCCGGGTGGTTGAGGGAGATGACCCCGGCCGACTCCGTCATCCCGTACCCCTCGTACACGGCGATCCCGCACGCCCGCAGGAAGTCCAGGGTCGCCGGGGCGATCGGGGCGCCGCCGGTGAGCGCCCACTTCAGCCGGCCCCCGAACGCGCCCCGGACCAGGGAGTAGAGGGATTCCTCGGCGGCGGCGTGCTCCTCGCGCCGGGACTCCGGCAGCCGCCCCTCCGCCGCCAGCACCCCCACCCGTACGGCCTCCTCGAAGCTCTCCCGGCCGCCCTCCCGGGACTCGGCCAGTGAGAGCACCACCGAGTGCAGCTTCTCGAACAGGCGGGGCACGGAAGGGAGATGGGTGGGCCGGACGACGGACAGCTCGGACAGGACGTCTTCGATCCTGCCGCCGAAGTAGCAGAGCTCCCCGCCCTCCAGCAGCGTCGTGAACTGGATCAGCTGCGCCAGCAGGTGCGCGAGCGGGAGGTAGAGGTACGTGGAGTCCCCGGGGCCTCCGCGGATCAGCGGGAGGGTCGCGTCCTGGATGGCGCCGAGGTTCGCGTGGGCCAGGCGGCAGCCCTTCGGCAGGCCGGTCGTGCCGGAGGTGTAGACGACCGAGGCGTCCGCCCCGGGCGGGACGGCCTGCGCCCGGGCGAGGAGTTCCCCCTCCGGGACGGAGGCGAGCTCCGGCAGCGCGTCCATCAGGACCACCTCGCGCAGGTGCGGCAGCTTCCCCCGGAGCGCTTCGACCCGCTCCGCCTGCGCGGCGTCGTCGCAGACGGCGAGCACCGCCTCCGAGTCCGCGAGGACCCAGGCGAGCTCCTCCTCCCCCGCCGTCGGATAGACCGGTACGAGGACCGCGCCCGCCGCCAGCACCCCGAAGTGGGTGTACGTCCACTGCGGGCGGGTCTCGGCCAGTACGGCGACCCGCTCGCCCGCGGCCACGCCGAGGCCGAGCAGCGCGCACCCGACGGCCCGCACCTCGGCGGCCAGTTCCGCGTACGTACGGGTCTGCCACGCGTCGCCCGCCCGGAAACGCAGGGCCGTCTCCGGCCCGTGCCTTTCCTCAGTCCACTGGGTGAAGCGTGCCAGCGTGCCGGGCCTGGGCCGAGCTCCGTCGGCTGCGTCCATCGTGTGCCTCCCGGGAGTTGGTGACCCTCGACGCTAGGCAGGTGCGGCGGTGCGGCGACATGACCGGAAGCGTCACGGGCACTGGCCTGAGCGCTCATCAGACGCAGTCTGCAAGAGCGTCGTTCACCCGCCGGCCGCTCGCCGCCCACCTCCCGGTCTCGGCCACAACAGACGGTTTCCGGCCAAGCAATGTAAAGGTAAAGCGGAGGCCCATCCATAAACCCGCAGGTGGGGACAGTGAACATGGCTTCACCCGAGGCGCGTTGGCCATTCCGACAGTGGTCAAGTGATCGACTTGTGGGTAACGTGCACGTGTGCGCGGCACTCGAAGGATGAGATGACGAGCACACCGCCGGACTTCTCCCTGACCAGGAGCGGTGCGGCAACGACCAAGTAATCGGGGGAAAGAAGTCCGCGGGTGACCATTCGGTTTCCACGCCTGTTCAGGTTGCCCACAAGGGCTTCCTCCCCCTTGCGACAACGCAAGGGAATTCCAAATGAATCGCAACACCCTGCGCATGGCGGCCGTTTCGGCCGTCGCAGCCATCGCCATCGGGGGCGGCGCCGGCCTGGCCCAGGCCTCCTCGGCCTCCGTGGCCGCACCCCAGTCCGTCTCGGCCACCCAGCAGGCCGAGGCGCAGCAGGCCGCGCGCACCTTGCTCGCGAGCCCGTTCGCGGCTGAGCTGACGCCCGCCGAGCGCACCGAGATGAACAAGATCGTCAACGGTGAGGCCTCGGCCGCCAGCAAGTGGAGCGCGATCCGCGCCGCCTTCAGCAAGGTCGGCGGATTCGCCAAGGCCATCGGCGGCAAGTACAGCGACTTCAAGAAGTGGTACGACGGCCTGTCGTGGTGGGTCCGGGCGCCTCTCGCCGCCATCTCCCCCGGCCTGACCCTCCTCGAGATCTACAACGCTCTCCGAGGCTGACCGAGTGACGCGGGCCGTGGCCCGTCCGGGGCGCCCCCCCCGGGCCCGGCCCCCCCCCCCCCCCCCCCACCCCCACCCCCCCCCCCCCCCCCCCCCCCCCCCCACCCCCCCCCCCCCCCCCC
>NZ_JBITTH010000068.1:0-3586 GCF_044541755.1 Streptomyces sp. NPDC085524 | reverse complement strand
GCGATCATCCTCATCCTCGTCGTCGGCATCGCCATCGACCTGCTCATCTTCAGCCCCGCCGAACGCTGGGTCCTGCGCAGCCGCGGCCTCCTGGTCAAGAGCTGAACTCCCTTTCCACACCGGCTCGTCCAGCAGCAGCACCGGCTCCGCGGAGGCATCGCCTCCGACGGAGCCGGTGCTGTTTTCGGCGTCTCGTACCGGTGGACCCGCGCGCCTCGGGCCGGCGTTCGCATCGTGGCCACGGGGTGGTCCACGTTGTGGTCACCATGGTGGCGGATCTTGCCACGGTGGCGGCGAAATCGCAGGTCAGAGTCGCGTGAACGGGGCATCAGGTGGCGCAATACTGCGGCAACACCACGGGTGGCACAGGCCCGGTACGTTCCTTTCATGCCCGCCGAACCCGCCCCCGCCGCCCGCCCGGTGGCCGCCGCGCGCCGCCGCCGGCTGCGCGCGGACCAGGCCCGGCAACTCGCCGACCTGCTGCGCCATCAGATCCTGGCGGGCGGCTTCCCCGGCGGCGTCCTGCCCCTCGAGGACGTCATCGCCGCCGACTACCGGGCCAGCCGCAACACCGTCCGCCAGGCCCTGGACCTGCTGCGCGGCGAGCAACTCGTCGACCGGCAGCCGGGGGTCGGCACGGTGGTGGTCTGCGAGAAGTACCCGCACGGCCTGGACCGCCTCCAGGGCCTGGCCGAGACCCTGCACGAGCACGGCCGGGTCACCAACGAGGTCCGCACCGTGGGGCCGGTGACCGCACCGGGCCCGGTGGCACACCGGCTGGGGCTGCCCGAGCACACCGACGTGCTCTGCATCGAGCGGCTGCGCCGCCTGAACGGGCTGCCGCTCTCCCTCGACCTGTCCTACCTGCCCATGGACCTGGGCGGTGAACTCCTCGGCTGCGACCTCGAGAACACGGACGTGTTCCGGCTGCTGGAGTCGCTGACCGGAAGCCCACTGGGCCACGCCGAGATCACCCTCGAGGCCGTCAACGCCGACGCGCACTCGGCGGCCGTCCTCCAGGCGCCGCGCGGCGCCGCCGTCCTGATGCTGGAACGGCTGACCCGTCTGCCCGACGGGCGGCCGGTGGACCTGGAGTTCATCCGGTTCCGCGGCGACCGCATCACCATGAGCGGCGTGCTGCGCCGCTCGCTCTGAGCCCTGCCTCCCGAGCACTTCTCCCTTCCCCCCGTCCTCCTGTTCCCCGCCCCTCCGGGCCCTTGGAGACAGCCATGCCCCTTGTTCCCCAGCGCGCCGACGTGCCCGTGACCATCGACGAGTCCAAGTGCATCGACGGCTGCACGCTCTGCGTCGACATGTGTCCCCTCGATTCGCTCGCGATCCGCGAGGACAACGGCAAGGCGTACATGCACGTGGACGAGTGCTGGTACTGCGGCCCGTGCGCCGCGCGCTGTCCCACCGGCGCGGTGACCGTCAACATGCCCTACCTGCTCCGGTGAAAGGCCCCCTCCCCATGCGTCGCAGAATCCTCACCCCGGCCGTACCGATCGCCCTGCTCCTGCCCCTGGCCACCGCCTGCGGCGGCGAGGGCGCGGCGGGCGGCTCGCCGAAGACGGTCACGGTGACCGTCGGCTACCAGTCCAAGACCATCAACACCGTCACGGCCGGCACCCTGCTCCGCTCCCTGGGCTATTTCGAGGAGCAGCTCGCCGCACGCGGCAAGCAGGAGGGGGTGACGTACAAGGTCGACTGGCAGGACTACCCGACCGGCGCTCCCATCACCGCACAGATGACCGCGGGGAAGATCGACATCGGTTCGATGGGCGATTTCCCGCTGCTGATCAACGCCGTACGGGGCAGGGAACTGAAGCAGCCGACCGAGCTGGTCTCGGTCACCGGCTACAACCTGAGCGGCGGCCTGAACACGGTGGTGACCGCGCCGGATTCGAAGCTGGCGTCGCTGGCCGACCTGAGCGGCAAGAAGGTGTCCACGAGCGTGGGCTCGGCCGCCGACGGCACCCTGATACGGGCCCTGCAGCGTGCCGGGATCGACCCGGACAAGGGCATCCAGAAACTCAACCAGCAGCCCAGCGTGGGGGCTTCGGCCCTGCAGGCGGGCAGCGCGGACGCGTTGTCGCAGTTCGTGGCCTGGCCCGGCCAGCTGGCCTTCGAGGGCCGGGCGAAGGCCCTGTACGACGGGGCCGAGCTGAACCTGCCGACCTTCCACGGGGTCACCGTCCGGCAGAAGTTCGCCGGTGAGAAGCCGGGCGTACTGGACGACTTCCTGAAGGCGCAGCGCCGGGCGACCGACTACCTGCGGACGAACCCGGTGGCGGCTGCCGAGTCGGTGGCGAAGGAGACGGGTCTGCCGCCCGAGGTGGTCTACCTCTACAACGGTGCGAACGGCATCGCCTCCTTCGACCCGGAGCTCCGCCCGGAGCTGATCGCCGCTCTGAAGGAGGACGTGCCGGTGCTGAAGGCGGCCGGGCTGGTGGGCGACGTGGACGTGGACGCCTTCGTCGACCCGGCCCCGCTCAAGCGGGCCGTGACGGCCCCGCCCTACCCGCAGGCGGCCGCCGCCAGGCCCGAGCTGTGGCTGAAGGGCCAGAGCGCCACGGTCGCCTTCGACAGCCCCAAGGAGCTGCTGAAGGCCGCCAAGGGTGCGGACGTGCGGGCCGCGTACGTGCCGGACGCCCTGACCGGCACCCTGTGGTTCGCCGACAAGGCGGTGTGGGTGGCCGACGGCGCCGACCTGCGCGCCTTCGTCACCCCGGCGAACGCGAAGCGCTACGCCGACGCCCACGCCGGGGCTCGGATCGTCGGCTACGCGGACGCCGTGGGTCTCGCGTCATGAGTGCGCGCCGCTGGCTGGTCCGTGCCGCCTCCCTGGGCGCGGCCCTCGGGCTGTGGCAGCTGCTGACGTCCCTGGACGTCAACCTGTGGCTGCGGTTCGAACAGTTCCCGACGGTCGGCGAGGTGGCCTCCGCCTTCGCCGACCGCCTCGGCACCGGACCGTACTGGGAGGACCTGGGCCACAGCCTGCGCCGCATCGTGGTGGGCTTCCTGCTGGCCGCGGTGCTGGGGGTCGCGGTCGGCACCGCGATCGCCCGGTCCCGGTGGGCCGCCGACCTGCTGGGCCCGCTGGTGGAGGTGGCGCGGCCGGTGCCGGCCATCGCCCTCGTCCCGGTCGCCATTCTGCTCCTGCCGACCAACGAGCAGGGCATCGTGTTCATCACCTTCGCCGCCGCCTTCTTCCCGGTGGTGGTGTCGACCCGGCACGCGGTCCGGGCCCTCACCCCGGTGTGGGAGGAGGCCGTGCTGACCATGGGCGGCGGCCGGCTGCGGGTGCTGTTCTCGGTGGTGCTGCCCGGCGCGCTGCCGGGCATCTTCGGCGGCCTGTCGGTGGGCATGGGCGTGGCGTGGATCTGTGTGATCTCCGCGGAGATGATCTCGGGCGAGTACGGGGTGGGCTACCGCACCTGGCAGTCGTACACCATCCTCGACTACCCGGGGGTCTTCGTCGGCATGGCCACCATCGGCGCCCTGGGCTGGCTCACTTCGACCGCGGTGGAGCTGCTGGGCCGCCGCGCCACCGCCTGGCTGCCCCGCCCGACCGCGGGGGGGGGGG
>NZ_JBITTH010000067.1:0-2286 GCF_044541755.1 Streptomyces sp. NPDC085524 | reverse complement strand
TTCCGGGAGTAGTGGCGAGCGAAACCGGATGAGGCCAAACCGTATGCGTGTGATACCCGGCAGGGGTTGCGCATGCGGGGTTGTGGGAATGAGCTTTCACGGTCTGCCGGCTGTGAGGCGAGTCAGAAACCGTATGGATAGGCGAAGGACATGCGAAAGGTCCGGCGTAGAGGGTAAGACCCCCGTAGCTGAAATCTGTACGGCTTGCTTGCTCATCTCCCAAGTAGCACGGGGCCCGAGAAATCCCGTGTGAATCTGGCGGGACCACCCGCTAAGCCTAAATATTCCCTGGTGACCGATAGCGGATAGTACCGTGAGGGAATGGTGAAAAGTACCGCGGGAGCGGAGTGAAATAGTACCTGAAACCGTGTGCCTACAAGCCGTGGGAGCGTCGGATGCACTTGTGCATCTCGTGACTGCGTGCCTTTTGAAGAATGAGCCTGCGAGTTAGCGGTGTGTAGCGAGGTTAACCCGTGTGGGGAAGCCGTAGCGAAAGCGAGTCCGAATAGGGCGATTGAGTTGCACGCTCTAGACCCGAAGCGGAGTGATCTAGCCATGGGCAGGTTGAAGCGGAGGTAAGACTTCGTGGAGGACCGAACCCACCAGGGTTGAAAACCTGGGGGATGACCTGTGGTTAGGGGTGAAAGGCCAATCAAACTCCGTGATAGCTGGTTCTCCCCGAAATGCATTTAGGTGCAGCGTCGTGTGTTTCTTGCCGGAGGTAGAGCACTGGATAGGCGATGGGCCCTACCGGGTTACTGACCTTAGCCAAACTCCGAATGCCGGTAAGTGAGAGCACGGCAGTGAGACTGTGGGGGATAAGCTCCATGGTCGAGAGGGAAACAGCCCAGAGCATCGACTAAGGCCCCTAAGCGTACGCTAAGTGGGAAAGGATGTGGAGTCGCAGAGACAACCAGGAGGTTGGCTTAGAAGCAGCCACCCTTGAAAGAGTGCGTAATAGCTCACTGGTCAAGTGATTCCGCGCCGACAATGTAGCGGGGCTCAAGCGTACCGCCGAAGTCGTGTCATTGCAGCAATAGGGCCAACGCCTGCTGTGATGGGTAGGGGAGCGTCGTGTGCCGGGTGAAGCAGCAGCGGAAGCTAGTTGTGGACGGTTCACGAGTGAGAATGCAGGCATGAGTAGCGATACACACGTGAGAAACGTGTGCGCCGATTGACTAAGGGTTCCTGGGTCAAGCTGATCTGCCCAGGGTAAGTCGGGACCTAAGGCGAGGCCGACAGGCGTAGTCGATGGACAACCGGTTGATATTCCGGTACCCGCTTTGAAACGCCCAATATCGAATCCATTAATGCTAAGGCCGTGAAGCCGTTCCGGACCCTTCGGGGAAAGGAAAGTGGTGGAGCCGCTGATCCAAGGTGGTAGTAGGTAAGCGATGGGGTGACGCAGGAAGGTAGTCCAGCCCGGGCGGTGGTTGTCCCGGGGTAAGGGTGTAGGCCGAGGGGTAGGCAAATCCGTCCCTCATATAAGGCTGAGACCTGATGCCGAGCCGATTGTGGTGAAGTGGATGATCCTATGCTGTCGAGAAAAGCCTCTAGCGAGTTTCATGGCGGCCCGTACCCTAAACCGACTCAGGTGGTCAGGTAGAGAATACCGAGGCGTTCGGGTGAACTATGGTTAAGGAACTCGGCAAAATGCCCCCGTAACTTCGGGAGAAGGGGGGCCATCACTGGTGATCGGACTTGCTCCGTGAGCTGGGGGTGGCCGCAGAGACCAGCGAGAAGCGACTGTTTACTAAAAACACAGGTCCGTGCGAAGCCGTAAGGCGATGTATACGGACTGACGCCTGCCCGGTGCTGGAACGTTAAGGGGACCGGTTAGTGACCTTTCGGGGTTGCGAAGCTGAGAACTTAAGCGCCAGTAAACGGCGGTGGTAACTATAACCATCCTAAGGTAGCGAAATTCCTTGTCGGGTAAGTTCCGACCTGCACGAATGGCGTAACGACTTCTCGACTGTCTCAACCATAGGCCCGGTGAAATTGCACTACGAGTAAAGATGCTCGTTTCGCGCAGCAGGACGGAAAGACCCCGGGACCTTTACTACAGTTTGATATTGGTGTTCGGTTCGGCTTGTGTAGGATAGGTGGGAGACTTTGAAGCCGTGACGCCAGTCATGGTGGAGTCGCCGTTGAAATACCACTCTGGTCGTGCTGGATGTCTAACCTCGGTCCGTGATCCGGATCAGGGACAGTGTCTGATGGGTAGTTTAACTGGGGCGGTTGCCTCCCAAAGGGTAACGGAGGCGCCCAAAGGTTCCCTCAGCCTGG
>NZ_JBITTH010000066.1:0-4450 GCF_044541755.1 Streptomyces sp. NPDC085524 | reverse complement strand
GCAGTGAGTCCCAGAGTGCGTCGGCGAGTTCGGGGTTACGGCCGTCGAGTTCGGCGGTAACGGTGATACCGAGGTCGGGCCAGACGATCTCGATGCGGCGAGCAGTGGATATCCCGGTCAAGGCGTTTCCCTTCAATGTCGTGGTGTTCCGCCGGAATTACTTCTCGCTCGACGCGAAGTGGTCCCGCATGGCGTCGGTCTGCTTCGCCATCATCGCGACGATCGCCTCGATGACCGCGGGGTCCGCGTCGTCGGCGATCGTCAGCTCGCGGGTCCAGTCGAAGAAGCAGCGGTTCGGGTCGTTGGTGATCGGCCGGATGCGGATCGTGGCGACGTAGTGGTCGACGCCCATCGTCGAGGCGACGGCGCGGTAGGTCTGGGACCGCTCCACCTCGTTGCGCCCGGCGATCTCCTGCTGGACCAGGCCGTCGTTGAAGACCAGCGTGAAGTCGTAACGCGCAGGCACCCGCTCGACCTCGCCGCCCTCGGCCCAGCCCACGTTCTTCGCGTTGGGCCCGGACACGATCGACACCACCTTCAGGGCGTCGCGGACGACGGCCCAGACGGCGTCCGGAGTGGCGTCGATGATGGTCGAGTCGTACATCGTGTGCTTGTTCGCGATGGCCATGGAAACTCCTGATCCGAAAGCAAGTGGTGAGAAAACGTTCGTGGTTGGGTTCGTGGTTTTCGTGGATTGTGAGGCGTGGTCAGGCGGCCGGGATCGTCGCCGCGTCGATCACGAAGCGGTAGCGGACGTCCGAGGCCGACACCCGCTCGTACGCCTCGTTGATCTGCTCCCCGGAGATGACCTCGACGTCCGAACCGAGGCCGTGCGCCGCGCAGAAATCGAGCATTTCCTGCGTCTGGGCGATACCGCCGATCAGCGAGCCGGCCAACGTCCTGCGGCCGCCGATGAGCGAGAACATGCTCAGGCTGCTCGGGCCCGGCGGGACGCCGAGGTTCACCAGCGTCCCGTCCCGCTTGAGCAGCGACAGGTAGGCGTCCAGCTCCAGCTCCGCCGACACCGTGTTGACGATCAGGTCGAAGGTGCCCGCCAGCTCCGCGAACACCGCCCGGTCCGAGGTGGCGTGGAAGTGGTCCGCGCCCAGCCGCTCCGCGTCGTCCTTCTTGCCCGGGGTCCGCGAGAGCACCGTCACCTCGGCGCCCAGGGCGTGCGCGATCTTGACGCCCATGTGGCCGAGGCCGCCCAGGCCGACGACGGCGACCTTCTTGCCGGGGCCCGCGTTCCAGTGGGTCAGCGGCGAGTACACGGTGATGCCGGCGCACAGCAGGGGCGCGGCCTCGTCGAGCGCGATGCCCTCGGGAATCCGCAGGACGTAGTTCTCGTCGACCACGATGTGGGTGGAGTAGCCGCCGTAGGTGGGTTCACCGTCGTGGCCGGTGGAACCGTACGTCTCCACCGCACCGTTCATGCAGAACTGCTGGAAGTCGGCCTTGCAGTCGTCGCACTCCCGGCAGGAGTCGACCATGCAGCCGACACCGACCCGGTCACCCGGCCGGTGCCGGGTCACGCCCGGGCCGACGGCGGTGACCACACCGGCGATCTCGTGGCCCGGAACCATCGGGAAGGTGCCGCCCAGGCCGTAGCGGGCCCGGGCGATGTCGGTGTGGCAGATGCCCGTGTACTTGATCTCCATCAGTACGTCGTGCTCGCCCACCGGCCGGCGCCGGATCGTGGTCCGCTCCAGCGGGGCGCCTGCGGTGGGGGCGGCGTATGCGGGGACGGATGTGGTGGTCTGTGCGTTCATGTGCTTCTTTCTGGGGGGATCGACGGCAGCACGGATCCGCGCGACGGCCCCGAGGGGGCAGCGCGTGGCACGGTTCCGCCGTCGGTCAGCGCAGAACGGTCTTGGTGCGCATGAGGAATTCGGAGAGGTGGCCGTCGTGCGGCAGGCCGGGCGCCATCCACGGCGTGGGGTGGTCGCCGATGTAGACGTTGGCGATGCTCGGCTCGTTCACCAGCTCGTCGATCAGGTCCGCGTCGGTGGTGGCGGCATTGAGGACGAGAGTGTTCCGCAGCGGCCGGATCCCGGCCTCGCGGTCCCACGGTGCGACCCACGCACAGGGGAAGCCCAGCTCCGCGCCGAGCTGGTCGGCGAAGGGACTGTCGAGCTGGTGGACGGCCGGCCGGAGCGCGGCGGTGCCGTCGCCGAGGTCGCCGACGATGCCGTCGCCGCCGAGCCACGCCTTGGTTCCGGCGGCCAGGCGCCGCAGGTGCGCGTCCCACCGGCGGACGGCGCCGACCGGCATGACGGGCAGCACCGCGCGTTCGTCCGTCGGGGGCAGGGTGGGCAGCGCGCCGAGGCGTTCGGCGAGCGCCGCCGCCACGGGGGCGGGGTCGCCTTCGACGAGGATGCCGGTGGCGTTGACGCAGCCCACTCCCGCACCGCCGCTGATCGACTCCACGAGGGTGCCGAGGAGCGGCTCCCAGTCCGTTTCGGCGGTGATCAGCACCTTGGAGCGCCCAGGGCCCTGCGGCAGGATGCGGGGATCGCCCGCGTACTTGCGCATGACGTCGTCACCGCCGTACACCATGCCGAGGTCGGCGTGGCGGAGGACGTCGTCGGCCACGCTGTGGTCGGTGGGCAGCAGCACGATGCGGTCGTCGCCGAACCCGGCCTCGCGCAGGGCGGTGACCAGCCGGTACGGCGTGAACGGCTCGCGCCGCGAAGGACGTACGGCGACCTTGTAGCCCAGCGCCAGGGCGTCCAGCCAGCCTTGGTGCACCGCGGGGTGGTTGCCCGCCGCATGGACGGCGAACACGCTGCCGCGACGGGTCCACACCGCCCCGCCGGCCCGGGTCAGCGGATCGCGCCACGAGCCGGCCGAACCGGCCGGACGTGCGTTCTGCACGCTGTGGTGGATCCGCTGCGCGGCCCGCGCGATCTCGCCGGTCGCGCTCCGGACCACCGTGATCGGGAGCCCGGTGGCCCTGCTGACGGTGTGGTGGTACTCCTCCGGCGTCAGGCCCGCGACCGTCTGCGCGGCGAAGGCCCGGCTCGCCACCGCGAGCGCCGCGATCCGTGCGTCGAGGGACAGCACCGGTGCTCGGTGCAGCGCCTTCATCGCCCGGGTGACGTAGAGCGAGGGTGCCACGCTCAGGGCCGCGACCGGATGCCCGTGGACGTCTTCGATCGTCTCCAGCCGCCGGGACCGGTAGGGCCCGCCAGGGCCGAGAACATCGAGGGACAGCATCAGTAGACGCCCTCGATCACCGTCTCACCGCTGAAGGAGGCCACGGGAGCGACGTCGGCGACGGAATCGCCGAAACGGTCGGTCGGCGGGGCGATCCGGGTGGCGAAGTCCCGCTCGAGGTTGTTGACCAGCAGGGCCGTGCGGCTCAGGTGGTGCACGACGATCTGCCCGCGCTCGCCGTACGGCACGGCCTGCCGGGTCTCGGGGTCGACCACCTGGAACGTGGTGTAGGGGGCGAACGAGTCGAAGACGCACGGCTCGTCGTCACCGAGGCCGGGCCGCTCCACCGAGGTACCCAGCATCATGGTGCTGCCGTACCCGCCGACCAGCCGGGTCTGCGGGAACACTTCGTCGCGGAGCAGATCACGGGTGTCGGCGTCCAGATGCGTGCCGCCCCAGATGATCGTGCGGACCTTCCGGTTCACCAGTTCGACCAGGTCGTCGTGCCGGGCCAGTCGTTCCAGCATCGGCGGGGTCGCGAAGAGCACGCCCACGTCCTGGCTGGACAGGATGAAACCAATCTGCTCGATGAGGTGGTCGGTATAGGCGCCGGCCATGTCCATCCGGCCGTCCGCGATCAGCTTCTTCACCCACCGCGGGTCCAGGTCGAGGGCGAAGTTCAGCCCGCCCCGGAGCGCCGCGGTGTCGACCGCCATTGCCCCGACGTTGTGCGGCCCGGTGGGAACGGCGCTCAGCCAGTCGACGTTGCGCGGCACGCCGTGCTCGTCCAGCCGGTCGCTGAACCATTCGACGCTGCTCCGGTGCCACTCGGCGGTGAACATCACCCGCTTGGGCTCACCCGTGGTGCCACCGCTCTCGTAAACACCGGCGGCGTGCGCGTCACCGTGGCCCAGGGGAATCAGGTCGCGGACGGCGACATCACGCAGCTCGTCGACCACATTGGGAAACAATCCGAGATCCTCGAAATCCCGGACATCGGTGAGCGGATCAAAATCGAGGGTCTGGGCCCGCTTCAGCCAGAACGGCGACCCGGTCTCCGGGCTGAAGTGCCACTGCATCATCTCGCGGACGAAATCTCCGCCGTCGTGCTCGGCCATGCATGGTCCTCTCGCAAAACATCTTCAAAAACGCAAAGAATTCAGCGTCCGCTGCGAACGAACTCGCCGGGCTGTTGCCGGCGGAGGTCGTCTGTGGCGTTCCAGGGGAAGAGGTGGAGGTTCCAGGCGCCGAGGAGGTTGATGTAGAGGGCGAGTTGGCGGGTGACGGCGAGGTA
>NZ_JBITTH010000065.1:0-4768 GCF_044541755.1 Streptomyces sp. NPDC085524 | reverse complement strand
GGGGGGGGCGGGGGGCGGCGCCGGCGGGGGGGGCGCGGGGGGGCCCCCGGCCCCCCCCCCCCCCCGCCGGGGGGGGTGGGGGGGGGGGGGGGGGGGCCCCCCGGGGGGGCCCCCCCCCCCCACCACACCGAGGAGAGCCCCGATGACCAAGGTCCTCGTCCTGCACAGTGTCAGCCTCGTGAGGTCGGCCCTCGCCGCCCTGCTGAGATGCGAAGGCGGCTTCGAAGTCACCAGCGCGGGCTGGCGGACCGCCGCACACCAGGCCGAGTCGTTCCGACCAGGCGTGGCCGTCGTCGACCTCGACCGTCCGGGCGCGTCGGCCACCCTCGGAGCGGGCGCCGGCACGGGCTCCGCCTCCCGGCTGCCCGAGTCGTCGCCCCCGCTGCTGGTGCTCGCCACGCCGGGCGCGCCCGGCTCCCTGCGGCGAGGCGTCCAGGCCGAGGCCCGCGGCTACGTGGACAAGGACGGTTCACCCGGCCGACTGGTCAGGGCGGTCCGCAAGGTCGAGCTCGGCATGCGTGCCGAGGGCCGTCGTTCCAGCGCAGATCGCTGAGGACGTACGGGCCGGACTCGCCGGCCGGCAGCGCGTCCAGGTCCTCGGCGATGCGCCGGCAGGCCTCGGGGTCGGCGGGGTGGACGGTGTGAGGAACTTCCCGCTCGCCGAGCGGTCGGCGTACTTGGCGTTGCGCAGGTGCAGCAGGTACCGGCTGGGCACGAACGTGAAGGCGATCCGCCGCTCGACGCAGTAGGCGTGGACCTCGTCGAGGACCGCCTGCGCGTTGTCCAGCCCGGCCGAGACGTGGATCTTCCAGCCCTGGGCGGGCAGTTGGAGGCCGAGGGGCTGCAGGGCGAGCCAGTCGCCGCTGCGGTGCGAGATCCACCCCGCGGGTACGGGGGCCAGGGCCTGCCGGAAGCTCTCGCCGTCCCGCCGGTACGGGGCGTCGTAGAACCAGCGGTCGGCGTCGCAGAAGGCCGCGTGCCCCTTTGGCGCTCCCGACGACCCCGCCGACCACGACGCGGACCCCGGCACCGCATTGATCCGGTCACCCTGGACGGCCCTCCGGTGGATCGGGCGCACCTGCCACCAGCGCGGGGAACACCGGGGGGCGCACCTCGATGTACCCCGCACGGCGCCCGGCCGCCCACCGGACCTGTACGAACTCCCGTGCGCCCTCCGGATTCCGAACGACCTGTCCGTAAGTCGACCGTAGATGTGCGACTGTCCTTCACATCTGCCAGGCTCAGCATGGGTTGAGTGTTACATGAAAGCTCAACTACCCCCTTCAGCCTTCGAATTGAAAGCGAGTGTTGTCATGCGTCACCGCTTGGCCGCAGTCTCCGCCGCCGCCCTCCTCTGCCTCGCAGGCGCCACGGGCGTGGCGGAGGCCAAGCCCGCGAGCCTGTACGCCCCGTCCGCCATGGTCTTCACCATCACCCAGGGCGACGATGCCGCCACGGGCACCGTCCTGCGGGCGACCGTCCTCAGCTGCGCCTACACCGCCGAGGGCACGCACCCCGCCCCGCGGGCGGCGTGCGACGCCCTCAACGCCACCGGCGGCCGGTTCAACCGCCTCCTGTCCGCCCCGAATCCGGACCGGGCGTGCCCGATGCACTACGACCCGGTCACCATCACGGCGGACGGCGCCTGGCGCGGCAGCCGCGTCGCGTGGAAGCACACCTTCTCCAACGCGTGCGAGATGTCCGCGACCCTCAACGGCAACGCGCTCTACGCCTTCTGACGCAGACCTGCTCAAGCCCGAGCCGCCGGGGCGGGGGCCGGAAAGCCCTTCGCCCCCTGCCCGAACCGGAATCACCTTGTGGGTTCCGGCGGCAGGTGGACCCCGCCGCCCGGCGGTGAGGGCGAGGCGCGTCGGCACTGCCTCCGACCGACAGAGTGATGAGGCTGTGACCTGGGGCTGTTCAGTTGATCCGCGATGATCAATAGGGTTCGTGCGTGTCGAACAACAACGAGATACCCACGGGCCGGAGCGGCCGGGACGACGACGAGTGGAATGACTTCGTCAGGCGGCATGAGGCGGAAATGTCCGGCCCACAGCCCGGGCACGGGCCCAGGCCCCGGCGCGCGTGGCCGCTGAACCTGGCGCTGGCGCTGGTGGCAGCGGGTTCCGCCTTCGTCGTACTGAAGTACACCGGAGCGTCACCCGGCGACAGCACCGCCGCGCCTGCTCCGGCCTCGTCCGCACCGGCCCATGCGACCTCCGCCACCCCGTCGTCCGCACCGTCGCGGGGCACGGCGGCCGCGGCCGCCGGCGCGCGGCCGATGGTGCCGCTCTCCGATCTGTTCCCGGCCGAGGTCAAGGGAGCCTCCGGTGCGACCTTCACCCGGCTGGGCCGGACCGTGATGGAGTCCTGCACGGAACCGGACGGGGTCGGACCCCGGCTGGCCGCCATGATCCAGGGCGGTGCGGGCTGCGTCGGCGAGCAGATCGCCCTCTACAAGGACGACCGGAACAACCAGTTCAACATGGCCGTCTTCACCATGAAGGACCCGCAGGACACCCTGAAGGTGGTGACCGAACTGGCGATGGCCTTCGACGACTACCAGGTCGCCGTGCAGGCCCCGCCCGCCGGCTCCGGCCTGCGGACCCTGCCGCCGGACAGCGGGATGGTGCAGGCCTTCACGGGCCACGGCCGGGTCATGGTGGTCGCCATGGGCCAGTGGTCCGATGGCCGGACCGCCGACTTCCAGCAGCTCGTGGACCGCATGAAACCACTCCAGGACGCGGTCTCCCAGAAGGTCGCTGCCTACGAGGGAGCGAACTGAGGTCCCGTGAGGAAGCGGGGGTCGGCCGCAGGCGGCGAGTAGCTCGCCGCCTGCGGCCGCCACCGGCCGCCACCGGACGGGACGCAGCTCCATGGGGCCCGCCGGATGGATCCCGGCCGGCTCAGACGGCGAACTCCGGCAGATGGCCGAGGTGCCCGATGACCCGCTTGCGCAGGAGAAGGTACTCGTCCCAGCGGCGGGGCAGGGGACCCGGCGGGCGTTCGACGACACGGGCCTCGGTGACGGTCTGGCCCCGCTGGAACTGCTCGTACGTCAGGTCGAGTTCGACGCCGCTGGGCAGCCGGTTCCACCAGTGGAAGCCGTGCTGGTCGCCGTCGAGATGCACTTCGCCCAGCATGAGGTCGCCCCCGAAGACGTCGTGGACGATCAGGGCGGTGATGTCGCAGTGCCCCCAGGCCGGGTTGTCCGGCTGCCAGTCGGCCTGGTTGTCGGGCGAGCAGGTGTCGCCCGCCCAGCTGGCGCGCAGGGCACGGTCGAGGTCGAGCAGGTTCCAAGGAGTCATTCCGGCAGCATCGCAGCCGCCACTGACATCGCAGCCGCCACCGGCACTGCAGCCGCCACCGGCACTGCCGGCGCAACGGCTGGTGCCGCAGCCGATGCCCGGTTCGGCTTTCCCCGCACCGCGGCGAGCTCCCCAGCGCTCATCCCTGGGAAGACCCCAGGCGCCAGTGCAGCTCGTGCACTGCATCCGCCGTCTCCTCGCGACGACTAACCTCGACGGGTTGTTCTTCACGCCTTCAGGAGGAGACCTCATGGCCCGGCCGTTCCCGCCCACCGAACCGTACGCGCAGGGCCTCCTCGATGTGGGTGACGGAAACCGGATCTACTGGGAGACCAGCGGGACCCCCGACGGGAAGGCGGTCCTGTGCGTGCACGGCGGCCCCGGCAGCGGAGGGGGCCGGGGCAGCCGCGGGATGTTCGACCCCGAGGTCTTCCGGATCGTCCTGTTCGACCAGCGCGGCTGTGGTGAAAGCCGGCCTCACGCCGCCGACCGGTCCGTCAGCCTCGATCACAACACCACCGACCACCTCATCGCCGACATGGAGCGGCTGCGCGAGCACCTGGGCATCGAGCGCTGGCTCCTCTACGGCGGCTCCTGGGGCTCCACACTGATCCTCGCCTACGCCGAGCGCCATCCCGAGCGGGTCTCCGAGGCCGTCATCGTCGGCGTCACCATGACCCGGCCGGAGGAGACCGACTGGCTCTACCGCGGGGTCGGACGCCTGCTGCCGGGTCCCTGGGAGGCGTTCCGCGACGCCCTGCCGGAGGCGGACCGCAGCGGCAACCTCGTGGCCGCCTATCACCGGCTGCTGAACAGCCCCGATGAGGCGACCAGGGTGAAGGCTGCGCGGGACTGGTGTGCCTGGGAGGACGCCGTCATCGCCCACGAGGTACTCGGCCGGCCGGGTGCCTACAGCGAGAAGGCCGACGACGCACTGATGGCATTCGTTCGGATCTGCGCGCACTACTTCGCGAACGATGCCTGGCTGGAAGACGGACAACTGCTGCGTGACGCACACCGTCTGGCCGGCATCCCGGCCGTGCTGATCCACGGCCGGCTCGACCTCGCCAGCCCGCTGAAGACCGCGTGGGAGCTGTCCAAAGCGTGGCCGGACGCAGAGCTGGTGGTGATCGACGACTCCGGACACACGGGGAGTCCCGCAATGCAGGAGGCGATCCTGGAGGCGATCACGCGGTTCGGCAAGAGCGGACGATGACTGCCGGCGCTGCAACCGCCCCTTGCCTGATGACAGGGCCGGAGGAGGTGGGAGGCCGGAGGTGGGCAGCGGGTTCCGGGGCCCGGCTGCGTGCCCACTCGCCGGGTGCGTCAGACGATGGCGAGCCGGTCCACCAGCAGTGCCACCCGGCGTTCGGTGTCCTCCCGCGGGAGCCGTCCTGCCCGGGTCAGGGTGGCCAGTCCGTGCAGGGCCGCCCAGAAGGTTTCCGTGAACAGCCCCGGGT
>NZ_JBITTH010000064.1:0-5462 GCF_044541755.1 Streptomyces sp. NPDC085524 | reverse complement strand
CAGGGGGGACCCTGTGGGAGAGTAGGACGCCGCCGAACAATCATTGTGGGAAAGCCCCGCACCTTCTGGTGCGGGGCTTTTCTGCGTTTACGGGCCGATAGCGTGTCGGCCCATGGATACGAGACCTGTGCAATGGGTGCTGCGTAGCGCCGAGCCGGCGGACGTCGAGGCGATCGCGGAGCTGCGGGCCGTCGTCATGCGGCCGGACCTGGAGCGGCTCGGGCGGTACGACGAGCACAAGGTGCGGCAGCGGCTGCGGGATTCGTTCTCCGAGCAGCACACGTCGATCATCGTGGCCGATGGCGACTTCGCGGGCAGCGTCACCGTACGTCCGGCTGAGGACGGGTGGTGGCTGGAGCACTTCTACATGGCGCCGGCCGCCCAGGGGCAGGGGCTCGGATCGGCCGTCCTGCGGGCACTGCTGACGCGGATCGACGCCGACCGTGAGGTCGTACGGCTGAACGTCCTGCAGGGCAGTGCGGCCCAACGGCTCTACGAGCGGCACGGGTTCACGGTGGAGGCCCAGGATCCCGTCGACGTCTTCATGGTGCGACAGCCCGGCGCGGGCACCGCAGGCGCGCCGGGGACGGCAGGCGTCTGAGGGACGGGTTCTGGCGGGCGGCGGTGGGCCGTGCAACTCTCCCCATGACGACCAGACTTCGCGGGGGAGGCCTGCGTGGCGCTGCTTCCGGACATCACCGCCTTCTACGGCGCCGGCGATGAAGCCGCCCGTCTCACATCGGGCCGTACGCTCGGCACGCTCGAGCTGCTGCGGACCCGCGAGCTCCTGCGCAGCCGCCTTCCGGATCCGCCCGCGTCCGTACTGGATGTCGGCGGCGGGCCCGGAGTGCACGCGCGGTGGCTCACGGACGACGGGTACCGGGTCGTCGTGGTCGACCCGGTGGAGCGGCACGTACGGCAGGCCCGCGACCGGGGACTGACGGCGGTCGTCGGTGATGCCCGGCATGTGGCCGAGCCGGACGGGTCGTTCGACGCGGTACTGCTCCTGGGCCCCCTGTACCACTTGCCGGACGCGCAGGACCGGGTCCGCGCATGGCAGGAGGCACACCGGGTCGTCCGGCCGGGCGGCCTCGTGGCCGCAGCCGCGATCAACCGGTACATCGGCCTGCTGGACCCGGGCGCTGACGGTGGACCGGACGTCGCGGCGACGGGGATGCGTGTCCGGCCGGACGGTCCCACGACGTACTGCCACTCGCCCGGGGAACTGGGGGAAGAGGCGAGGCAAGCGGGCCTGACCCACGTGGAGGTCTTCGGGGTGCAGGGGCCCGCCTCTGCCGCTCTGATGGCGCAGGAGCGCCGGACCGGCAGGAAGGAGGACCTCGGACCGGAGGTACTCGCCAAGGCCCTTGCCGCTGCGCGTTGCGCCGACGGCCATCGCGGGCTGGCGGTGACCAGCGTGCACCTGCTGGTGCTCGGGTGCCGCCCGGGTGCCTGCGGGTAGGCCGGTCAGATTGTTCCGGCCGCCTGGCGGCGGGCGAGCAGCATCAGCGGGGTGGCCAGTACGAGTACGCCCGCGAGCCCGATGGCCGTACGGGGGCCGAGTACTGCGCCCAGTACGCCCCACCCCGCGGTCAGCAGCGCGGTCGAGGCCTTGGTCGTCACAGCCCAGGCGGTCAGGGTGCGGGTGACCCGGTCGGCCGGGGTGCGCTGGAGGCGGTAGGTGGTGGAGACGGGGTTGAAGACCCCGCAGCAGAAGATGAGTCCGAGTTCGACGCCCATCACCCACAACAGCCCCCCGGTGCCCGGCCCCAGGAAGGCCAGGCCGACGGGCCAGACCGCGCGCAGGGCCCCGGAGGCCGCCAGGACCCTGCGCTGCCCGAACCGGGTGACGAGCGGCCGGGCCACCCGGGCACCGAGCAGCCCGCCGATCGAAGGCAGGGCGAAGGCCAGGCCGTACTGCCACGGCGCGAACCCGAGCCGGCCGAGCATCAGGACGGCCAGCAGCGGCTGGGCGGCCATCACCAGGCCGTTGAACACGACCGTGTTGAAGAAGAGCGGACGCAGCGTCGCGTCGGCCAGGATGTACCGCCAGCCGTCGAGCAGGTCCCGGGCCCGCATGCGGGCGCTCTCCCGGCGCTCGGGCCGCGGCTCGCGCCCGCCGGTTGCGCGGATTCCCAAGGCCGAGAGCAGGTGGCTGACCGCGTCGGCGACCACTGCGGCCGGCGGGCCGAGGAGCCCGATCACGGCTCCGCCCAGCGGCGGTCCGATGATCGTGGTCGTCCAGGACGTGGACTCGAACCGGGCGTTGGCGACGAGCAGGTGCTCGGCCGGCAGCAGTGTCTTCAGGTAGGCGCCGGAGGCTGCGCGGAAGGTGATGTCCGCCGTCGCGACGACGGCCGAGACCAGAAGGAGCTGTACGAACGTGAGCGCGTCGAGCGCGAATGCGGCGGGCACCGTCAGCAGCGCCGCGAACCGCACCAGGTCCATCGCGATCAGCACCGGCCGCTTGCGGCGGAACTCCACCCACGGGCCGAGCGGCACCGCCACCGCCGCCCCCACGGCAGCCGCCACGGAGGAGAGCGCGGCGACCTCGGCCGGTCCGGCGTGCAGCACCTGGATGGCGATCAGGGGGAACGTGCCGAAGGCGAGCCAGGTGCCGAGGGCGCTGGCCCCGTACGCTCCCCAGAGCCATCCGAACTGCCGCCCTAGCCGGTGCCCGCTCCTCATGCCCGATGCCCCTCGCCACTCGACCGCACAACCGATTCGGGATCGGAATCATCAAAGCGAGCGACAGGCCCCGGGATCAAACAACCGTCGAGGCGGCAGGCACAACCATCCGTTGTGGCCGTAGGGTGTCGGCATGGACCTCGAAGCCGTCCGGACTTTCGTCGCGGCCGCCGACGGCGGCCGGTTCCAGGAGGCCGCCGCCGAGCTGTCGGTCACCCAGCAGGCCGTCTCCAAACGCATTGCCGCCCTCGAGCGCAGCCTCGGTGTACGGCTGTTCACGCGGACCGCGCGCGGTGCGGAGCTCACCATCGACGGGCAGGCTTTCCTGCCCCACGCGCGCGAGCTGTTGCGCGTCGCCGAGCGGGCGGTCGCGTCCGTGCACCCCGGCCGCCGACCGTTGCGGGTCGACGTGATCGCCTCGCGCGTCGCGCCGTCGGGGCTGATGCGCGGCTTCCACCGCGCCCACCCCGAGATCGACCTCGACGTGGTGATGCTGTTCGACATCGAGACGGCCATCGCCGCCCTCCGGTCCGGTGCGATCGACGCGTCCTTCCGCGCCGTCGCCGCGCCGGGGCGGCCCCTGCCCGAGGACATCGAGTCCGTACGGGTGCTCGACGAGCCGCTCCAGCTGCTCACCGGCCCGGCCCACGCGCTGGCGGGAGCCCGGTCGGTGACCGTCGCCCAGCTCGCCGGGCACCGGATCTGGATGCCCGGCATCGTGCCCGGGACCGAGTGGGCCGCCTACTACGACGACCTCGTCGCCGAGTTCGGCCTCACCATCGAGGCGACCGGCCCCAACTTCGGCTCCGACGCGCTCCTCGACACCGTCGCCGACACCCCGGCCCTGGCCACCTTCATGGGAGAGCAGACCCGCCTCGTCTGGCCCGCCGGCCACGGCCTGCGCCGCATCCCGGTGACCGACCCGACCCCCGTCTACCCGCACTCGCTCCTCTGGCACCGCGACAACCCCCACCCGGCGCTGGCCGCCCTGCGCGCCCACCTCGCCGCCACCGCGGCCGAACACGACGACGCCGGGACCTGGGCGCCGGGCTGGGTGGTCCCGCGCTGATCGGGGGTGCTGTCGGACCCCTCGGCTACCGTGCGGCCATGTCGAACTTCGTGCTGGTTGCAGGTGCATGGCTCGGATCGTGGGCCTGGGACGACGTGGTGCCGGTGCTGCGGGAGGCCGGCCACGAGGCGTTCCCGCTGACGCTCTCCGGCCTCGCCGAGAAGCGGGCCGTGCCCGCGGGGCAGCAGACCCACGTCCGGGACATCGTGGAGGAGGTCGAGCGCCTCGATCTGCGCGATGTCGTACTGGTCGGGCACAGCTACTCGGGCATTCCCGTCGGCCAGGCCGCCGAGCGGCTCGGTGACCGGCTGGCGCGTGTGGTCTTCGTCGACTCGAACGTGCCGGCGGACGGCGCCTCGTTCGTCTCCGCGTGGTGGGAGGGACCGGCGAAGCTGGAGGCCGCGCTCGCCGGGAACGGCGGCTCCTGGGCGCCGCTGACCGCGGCCGACTGCGAGGGGCAGGGCCTCACCGCTGGGCAGACCGCCCGCCTCGTGTCCGGCGCGACGCCGCACCCCGGCGCCTCCCTGGCCGAGCCGGCGGTTCTCGCCCGGCCGCTCGGCGAGCTCCCGGCGACGTACGTCAAGTGCCTGCTCGACGGCGCCGAGCCGACCGACGACGTGGCCGCGCTGCTGACCGGCGAGCTGTGGCGGCTGGTCGAGATGGACACCGGCCACTGGCCGATGTTCTCCCAGCCGCACGAGCTGGCGCAGATCCTCCTCGAGGCGGCCCGGTAACCCGGGCTTCCCCCTTCGCACGGGAGCCGAATTCGAGAGCGGTGCGCTGGTGGAACGTGACACGGTGGCGGGATGAACCCGCCGACCCTTGGGCCGTCCTCTCCCCGCTCCGGTCAGGTGATCGTCGTGACGGGGCCGCCGGGAGCGGGGAAGAGCACCGTGGCCGCGCTCCTCGCCGATCACCTCACCCCGAGCGTCCACCTGCACAGCGACGACTTCTGGAGTTGCATCAAACAGGGGGGAGTCCCGCCCTACCTGCCGGAGGCCGATCGGCAGAACCAGGTAGTCCTGCGGGTACTGGTCTCGGCGGCGTTCGGCTACGCGGGCGGCGGCTACCACGTGGTGTACGACGGCGTCGTCGGCCCCTGGTTCATCGACCTCTTCCGCGCCGCGGCCGAGGAACACGCCGTGCCGCTGAACTACGTCGTCCTCCGCCCGGACCAGGACACCACCATGGAACGGGCGACCGGCCGCACCGGAGACGCTCTGACCGACCCCGAACCGATCCGGTCGATGCACGCCCGGTTCAGAGATATGGGCGCGTACGAGGCGAACGTTCTGGACTCCAGCAGCCTGACCGCCGGGGTGACCGCGGCCAGCATCCTGCAGAGCCTCGCGAGGGGCGCCTACCTCCTCGGCCCGGACGACAGGTGACCGGCCCGATCGACCCTGGCCGGACCCTCGTTCCCACGTGGGACCCACGCTCGTCGTGGGGTGGCCGGTCGTTTTGACACCCCCACGGCCACGGTTGTAGAGTCGAGCAGTTGCCTGGAGCGGGACACGCTCGGCAGCAGCCCCCACAAGGAATCGCATTTCATGTGGGGACACTCGACTCTTCATTCGGGAATCGAAGCCGGGGAAATCCGGTGGAAAACTTCTGATAGAGTCGGAACCGCCGGAAAGGGAAAGCGCGAAAGCGAAGACCTGGAAAGCACCGAGGAAGTCGGACACGAAAGAGTCTGATAGAGTCG
>NZ_JBITTH010000063.1:0-7026 GCF_044541755.1 Streptomyces sp. NPDC085524 | reverse complement strand
CCGACGCCGCCTGGACCCCACCCGTCCTCACCTGCAGCGCCCGCGAATCGACCGGACTCGACGAGGTCTGGAACCGCCTCGAACAACACCGCACGACGCTCGACTCCAACGGGCGCCTCGCGGCCAAACGGCGTGACCAGCAGATCGAGTGGACCTGGTCGATGGTCCGCGACGAACTGCTGGAACGCCTCCGCTCGCACCCGGCCGTACGCGACCTCGCCCCCGGCCTCGAAGCCCGCGTCCGCGCCGGCTCCCTGACGGCCACGGCGGCCGCCGACCGGCTCCTCTCGGCGTTCCGCCAGGCAGGAGACGGCAGGTCACCGGCGGGTGCTCCGGCGAGCTGACGGAGGCGCAGCGGGCGGAGGCGCAGCGGGCGGAGGCGCAGCGGGCGGAGGCGCAGCGGGCGGGCGGAACGGCCCGCCGGGGTCAGCCGCGCAGGGTGGCGATGGCCTTCTCGATGCGCCGCCGGCGCGTCTCGGGCTTCTTCGCGCTCTCGATGGCGCGCACGTGCTCGCGCTTGCGGCTGTACGTGAGGACGTCGTAGGCGGCGCGGGCGGCCGGGTCCTCGTCCAGGGCCTGCGCGAAGTCCGCCGGCTCGACGACGACGCGGGGCTCGGTGTCGAGTTCGACCTCGACCTCGACCTCCTCGCCGATCTCGACGCCCGCGGCCTCCCGGTTGGCATGGCTGAGGCCGATCAGGTGGCGGCCGCGCAGGAGGGCGACCCGGCTCCTCCACGCATGCCCGTTGAGCGTGATCGTCACCGGCGGCCGCGAGCCCTCGCCGAGGGCTGCCACCACCTCGGGCGGAACTACCAGGCCCCGCATGGGCTCAGGCGGCTCGACGTGGGCCCGGAACTTCATGGTGCTCTCCTGTTGTTCGTCCTGCCGGTCACGGCGGTCCGGGACGGCAGCGGCACGCGCCGCGCCGTCCGTCCCCGACAAGCGACAAGTGTGGGACAAGGACCGCGACTACTCGGCGTAGGGCTGGTCGGCTCCCTGGGCGCTGTAGCCGAGGCTCCAGATGTAGCCGTCCGGGTCGGCGAAGGTACCGCCGTACCCGCCCCACGGCAGGGCGCCCGCGGGCTTGAGGATCTTGGCGCCGGCCTTCTGGGCCTCCGCCATGACCTCGTCGACCCGCGCCTCACTGCGGACGACGTAGGTCAGGACCAGTCCGCTGAAGCCGCTGCCCTCCGCTTCCGTGCCCACCTGGTTCGCCAGGCCTTCGCGGCTGTAGAAGCCGACGGGCGAGGCGCCTTCGGATTCGAAGAACACCGAGATGCCGAAGTCGCTCTGGACCTTCCAGCCGAGCCCCTCGACGTAGAACTGCTTGGCGCGGTCCATGTCCCGGACGCCGAGAAGGATCGAGCTGACGTGTGCCTTCATGTCATGTCCCCTTGAGTGTGGGTGGTCGTGTGGTGCGCAGGGGGTCGTGTGCCCTGCGCGATGAGACGGCCGTGCGGGATTCAGTCGCCGGGCCGCACCAGCGGCCAGTCGACCGGCACCTGTCCCGCGTTGGCGAGATGGACCCGCAGCGTGGCCAGGGCGACCTCCGCGACGATCTCCACCACATGGGTGGGTGCGATCCCCGTGCCGGGATCGGGCTCCACTCCCTGCAGCAGCGCCGCAGTGAGGGCCAGCGCGGCCGCCGCCTGCGGATCGTCCGATTCGCCGCGGCGGGCCCGCGCGGCCTCCTCCTCGCTCAGCCCGGCGGCCTTCGTGCCGACGTAGGTGTGCGCCGACAGGCCGTACTCGCACGAGTAGTGCTGAGCGACGAACAGCGCGACCCGCTGCCGCACGGCGTCGGGCAGGCATCCGCCCTTCTGCAGCGCGAGCCCGAAGTCGAGGTAGCCCCGCAGGACGGCCGGGCTGTTGGCCATCGCCCGCGTCAGGTTCGGGGTGATCCCTTCGGCGCGCTGCGCGGCGGCCAGCAGTTCTGCCGTCTCGCCGGTGGCGGCCTCGGGATCGACCAGCGGAAGTCCGTTCATGAGAAGGATCTTGGACGCCCGCGTTGATAGATTCGCGATGCGTTCGCGATGTATGCGCAATCGGGGGGGGAGTTCAGTGCGGTTCTCGATCCTGGGTCCGGTGGAGATATCGGACGGTGGCCACCCCCTGCCCGGGACCGCGCCGCGCCATCGCGCCGTTCTGGGGTACCTGCTGCTGCACGCCGGAACGGTCCTCAGCGCCGACCGGCTGATCGACGCGGTCTGGGGCCTGACGCCGCCGGACACGGCGCGGGCGCAGGTGCACGCCGCGGTGACGGCGATCCGCCGGGTGCTGCGCGGCGCCGGGACGGCGGAGGTCCTGGAGACCCGGCCGTCGGGCTATGTGATCGTCCCGCGCCCCGGGCAGCTCGACTCGAAGGAGTTCGACGCCGCCGTCGCCGATGCGTCCGCGGAGGACCCCGAGAAGGCCGTCGGGCTGCTGCGCGAGGCGCTGACGATGTGGCGCGGTCAGCCGTTCGCCGACGTCAATGCCGACTACGTGGCCGATGCGCGGGCCCGGCTGCTGGAGCGCCGTCTCGCCGCGGTCGAGCGCCTGATGGAGCTGGAGCTGTCGCTCGGCCGCCACCGGGAGGTCCTCGACGAGCTGTCGGCCGAAGCCGCGGCCCACCCCCTGCGGGAGCGGCTCTGCCACCACCTGATGCTCGCCCTGCACCGTGCCGGACGGCAGGCCGACGCCCTGTCCGCGGGCCGCGTGTTCCGCCGCAGGCTCGCCGAGGACCAGGGGCTGGACCCGGGACGGGCGTTCGCCGTCCTGGAGCAGTCGATCCTCAACGACGATCCGGGCCTGCACCTGGCGCCGGTCCCGTCCCGGCCGGCACCCGCCGCGGCGAGGCGCGCGAACTTCCTGCCCTTCGACATCCCGGACTTCGCCGGGCGCGACGAGGAACTGGACGAGCTCGAACGGCTCGGCGCGGGGTCCGGGTCGGTGACCCTCGCTGCCGTCGACGGGATGGCCGGCATCGGGAAGACCGCGCTGGCCGTCCATGCCGCGCACCGGCTGGCCGGCGCCTATCCGGACGGGCAGCTGTTCGTCGACCTGCACGCGCACACCGCCGGGCAGGCACCGCTGGAGCCCGGGGCGGCGCTGGAGGTCCTGCTGCTCCAACTCGGCCTTCCCGCCGAGGCGATCCCGTCCGGCCTGGTGGCCCGCTCGGCGCTGTGGCGGTCGGAACTGGCGGGCCGGCGCGTGATCGCCGTCCTCGACAACGCGGGCAGCGCCGACCACGTGCGGCCGCTGCTGCCGGGGGCGACGGAGAGCCTGGTCCTGATCACCAGCCGGCGCCGCCTGTCCGACCTGGACGGCATCCGGGCGCTGACGGTGGACCTCCTGCCCGCCAGGGACGCCGTCGAGCTGTTCACCCGGATCATCGGGGAACGGGCGCACGCCGAGCCGATCGCCGTCCTCGACGTGCTGCAACTGTGCGGGTTCCTCCCGCTGGCCGTCCGGATCGCGGCGGCGCGGCTGCACAACCGGCCGCGCTGGACCGTCCAGTACCTGGCGGGCCGGCTGCGCGACCAGAAGCGGCGGCTGACCGAGCTGTCGACCGCGGACCGCAGGCTGGCCGCCGCCTTCGCCCTGTCCCACCAGTACCTCGACGAGGACCAGCAGCGGATGTTCCGCCTGCTCGGCCTCCATCCCGGGCACGACGTGGATCCGTACGCGGCGGCGGCGCTGGCGGACACACCGCTGGACCGGGCCGAGGACCTGCTGGAGGACCTGCTCGACGCGCACATGCTGCAGCAGCACGAACCGGGCCGGTACACCTTCCACGGACTGCTGCGGGAGCACGCCCTGGCCACCGCGGCGGCGACGGAGCCCGAGCAGGCCCGGCACTCCGCGCTGACCAGGCTGTTCGACCACTACCTCTACACCGCGCGCACGGCCATGGACCTGATCCACCCCTACGGCGCCGGCCAGCGTCCGGTGGTCCCGCGACCGGACACCCCGCTCGTCGACCTGGCGGATCCGGCGGCGGCGACCGTCTGGCTGGAAACGGAACGTGCCAACCTGATCGCCTCGGGAACCCACACCACGGAGCACGGCTGGCCCGTCCACACCGGGCACCTGGCGGCGATCCTGCGGCCCTACCTCGGCCATGCCCACCACACCGACGCCCTGGCCCTGCACACCCAGGCCCTGCAGGCGGCCCGGACCTGCGGCGAGCGGGCACGCGCCCTCACCGACCTGGGGTGGGAGTGCTGGCGCCTGGGCCGGTACGCCGAAGCCGTCACGCACTCGCGGAGCGCGGTCGAACTGGCCCGCGAGAGCGGGGACCGCCTCCTCGAATCACGCGCCCACAACACCCTCGGCAACGTCCTGTGGAGGCAGCGCGACTATCCCGCCGCCCGCGATCACCTCGAAACCGCGCTCACGCTGTGCCGCGACAGCGGCAACCGGATCGGCGAGGCGCACGTCCTGGGCAACCTGGCCGGCGTCCACGAGGGGCAGGGCCTGCTCGACTCCGCGCACCGCCATCTGACCGACGCGCTGGCCCTGCACCGCCTGCTCGGCAACCGTGGCGGCGAGGCCTCGGTCCTGGACCGCCTCGGCGGGATGTACCGCCGGAAGGGCTGCTACGAGGAGGCCCGCACCCACTGCCGGCAGGCCAAGGAGCTCTACCAGGAACTCGGTTACGCCAGCGACCAGGCCGAGGCGCTCAACGGGCTCGGCGACGTGGCCCGGGCGGCCGGCGATCCCGCGCGCGCGATCGCCGAACACCGGGCGGCCCTCGCCCTGGCCCGCGACCACGGCAACCTTCCCGAACAGGCCCGCGCCCACGACGGCCTGGCCCGCGCCCACCACGCCCGGAACGACACCGGCGAGGCCCGCGCCCACGCCCTCCAGGCCCACGGGCTCTACACCGCCCTGGCCGTTCCCGAGGCCGACGACATCGCGGAGCTCATCCGGGAGCTGGACGTCCGGCCGACAGGACGGGCATCCAGCTGAGCCGTTCCGGTCGCGGGACTATCCGCGGTCCGTACGGGGCTCGGCCGGGCCGCCGGACGGCGGTTCGGCCTTGACGTAGAGGATGTCGCGGGCCTGTTCCGCGGCGCGGGTGATGGTCTCTCCGATGAAGTCGAGGAAGCGGGCGATGTTTTCCAGGCGGACGGCGGCCGGGGTGTCGGCGCCGAGGACGCTGACGCCCTGGCGCGCGGTGTCGGCGAGCTGGTCGGTGGCCTTGGCGCTGGCGATCGTGGACTGGTAGAAGACGTCGTCGTCGACGATGTAGCGCTCGCGGCGGCGTTCGTCGCGTTCCCGGCGGATGAGGCCCTGGCCCTCGAGGAACGTGATCGCCTTGGAGATGGACGCCGGGCTGACCTGGAGGCGCTGGACGAGTTCGGACGCCGTGAGGGTGCCCGTGTCCGTCGTGTACAGGGAGACCAGTACCCGGGCGCTTATCTTCGGCAGGCCCGAGGCCATGAAGAGGGTCGTGAACATCTCCTCGTACTCGCGCACGGCCTCGGGGTCGCGCCCGTGGGCCGGTCGGGGGGCCTGTCCGGCCCGGGGGGCGGCCTGCCTGCGGCGGTGGGTGCGGCGTTCGGTGGAGCGCTGGGCCAGGTCCGCGCGGTAGCCGGCGGGGCCGCCGTTGCGCATCACCTCGCGCGTGACGGTCGAGGTCGGACGGTCGAGGCGTCTGGCGATCTCCGCGTAGGCGAGCCCGTCCGCCACCCCCAGCGCGATCTGCTGGCGTTCCTGCTGGGTGAGCCTGCCTCCCGGCATCGCGATCTCCGTTCGTGCTTCGTCCGTGGGTCCCTGATGGGCCCTCAATGCCCCCAGCATAGCGTTCAGTTCCTATCCATTGCAACGCAACATGCCAAAACATTGCATTGAAATTCAAACCAGTGCAACGATTTCCAGGTCCTGACCTGCGTATATGGCATTCTTGCGCAACGAACTTGTTGCCACGATCCATGAACGCAACGTAGCTTTCGGTCATCAGAAACAACGAGCCGAAGGAAAAGACAATGCAGAAGTTCGCCACCGCCGCCCCCGTCTCCACCGTCCTCGACATCCCCGCCGGCCGCATCCAGTTCATCGCCGCCGACCGCACCGACACCACCGTCGAGGTCCGCCCGGCCAACGCCTCCAAGAGCCGCGACGTGAAGGCAGCCGAGCAGATCACCGTCGACTACCGCGACGGCGTCCTGCGCATCGAGGCCGCACCCGCCAAGAACCGCCTGCTCGGCAACTCCGGGGCCGTCGAGGTCACCGTCCAGCTCCCCGCCGGATCCCACGTCGAGGCCAAGGCCGCGCTCGCCGAACTCCGCGGCGTCGGACGCCTCGGCGACGTCACCTTCGAAGGCGCGCAGGCCACCGTCAAGCTCGACGAGACCGCCGCCGCCCGCCTCACCGTCCAGGCCGGCGACATCACCGTGGGCCGCCTGGCCGGCCCCACCGAGATCCGCACCCACAAGGGCGACATCCAGATCACCGACGCCGTCCGCGGCAAGGTCGAACTGCGCACCGAGCACGGCCAGATCGCCGTCACCGCCGCCCGCGGAGTCTCCGCCACCCTCGACGCCGACACCGCCTACGGCCGCATCCACAACTCCCTGCTCAACACCGAGGGCGCCGGCGCCGGCCTCAACATCCACGCCACCACCGCCTACGGCGACATCACCGCCCGCAGCAACTGAACCGCCCGCAGCCTCCGAAGGAGCAACTCATCATGACCAACCTGGCCATCGCGGCGAACGGGCTGCGCAAGTCCTACGGGGACAAGACCGTCCTCGACGGCATCGACCTGACCGTCCCCGAGGGCACGATCTTCTCCCTCCTCGGCCCGAACGGCGCCGGCAAGACCACCGCCGTGAAGATCCTCTCCACCCTCATCTCCCCCGGCCCGGGATCCGGTGAGATCCGCATCGGCGGTCACGACCTCGCCGCCGACCCGCAGGCGGTACGTGCCGCGATCGGTGTGACGGGGCAGTTCTCCGCGGTCGACGGGCTGATCACCGGCGAGGAGAACATGCTCCTCATGGCGGACCTGCACCACCTGTCCAAGCGCGAGGGACGGCG
>NZ_JBITTH010000062.1:0-10213 GCF_044541755.1 Streptomyces sp. NPDC085524 | reverse complement strand
CCTGGAACTTCTGGTCCGCCAACCACTGGTACTAAGCCGCCACACGTACACGAAGACGCTCGGCCAGGACTTGCTCCCGGCCGAGCGTCTTTGCGCATGCAGCCGCACAACCACTCCGGGAACGTCACGGGTTGCCGACTCCCGCACGCCACAGGGGCCGGTCTACTGTTGACCCGTGACGTGGAGCGAAGCGGAGTACCTCGACTACCTGAACGCCGAACGGCGCGGCTACGCGTGGGTGATGCAGCATCACGGCGGACTGTCTCCCGAGGAGGCCATGGAGGCCGCCCTGAAGTGGTATGAGTACGAATCGGCTGATGAACCGAACCGCGGGCTGGTCTTCCATGACGACTCGTGGCACTGGGCCATGAGCGCGATTCACGGCGATCGGTACGTACTCACCCACCCCGAACTGGTCGATTCGTCACCCGAATACAGAGCCCTCAAATAGCCGATCGGGAGTCATTGGCCGGTGCGGATCTCGTCGAGCCGCTCCGCCAGGGCGTTCGTCTCGGCGATCCACTGCTCGTGTGCCTTCTTCTGCTCCGCTTCCCCCTGGGTCTTGAACGCCGGATCGAAGTGGGCCTGAAGCTGGGTCCACCAGCCGTAGTCCAGCATCGCCCAGGCCTGCGGGCAGAGGGGGGCCCGGGTCTTCGGGAGGTAGCCGCCGTCGACCAGGGGCTTCTGGTACTTCTTCGGGTCGCTGCCCTCCAGGTAGCACAGGAAGTTGAACACCCGCGCCTGGGTGACGGGGTGATCGCTCGCCAGGCTCTCCAGGGTCAGCCGGCCCTCCTTGCGGGCGATCGCGTCGAAGAGGATCGCGGCGGCCAGCGACGGGCCCGGCCCGACCTCGTTGACGGTGTAGAAGGACGCGAATCCGTCGGCCGCGTCCTCTTCGAGGCCGAGGTTGGCCAGGAGGAGCTGGCGTTGCAGGGCGTGGCCCAGCTCGTGTCCGAAGATGAACTCGGTCGCCAGCGCCGTCAGGTCGTCGGTGTTGTACGCGGACGCGGGGAACGGGGCGGGCCGTTTGACCGTCTTCACGACATCGTCGAACGCGTCCTCGATCTGCGCCAGGAACGCCGGCGGGATGTAGATCGTCCTGCCGTCCGGCTGGGTGACGGCGTCGGTGACACCGGGCGGCACTGCGGTGGTCACCTTCACGACCATGTCGTGCGGGAGGGTGAGCGACTTGTTCACCCAGTCGGCCGCCCGCTCCAGCACGCGGGAGTCCCGGACCGGCGCCACGACCTGCCGGTCCTGCGGTGTGAACGACTTGTCGTCGTAGACGACGGTGACCTTGCCGGAGTGCGTTGCCTGGGGGCTGGGTCCGGCTCCCGGTCCCCGTGCGGCGGCGCGGTCCTCGCCGCTGCACCCGGTGACGGCGATCCCGGCGAGGACCAGGACGCCCGCCAGGGCGCTGCGCGCCCGGCGCGGGTGTCCGGTGGCGTTCGGCATCGTGGTCGGCTCCCGTCGTGCGTCGTCGCACTCATCCTGGAGTCGGCCGGGGAGGGGCGCCCGTCGGGTCGCCCGATCGGTGGACCGTACGTCCGACCGCCGGTCGGCTTTCAGGAGGGGAGGGCCGCCGTACCGGTGGCGGCGGTGCGGCGGACGGTGTTCGGGGGCCGAAGCCGATCCCCCCGGCGGGGGCCCGGTCCCGATGCCCTGCGGTAGCAGTGGCCCGAGCCGGACCCACCGGCCGTTCGTCGGATCCCCGCGTCCCACGGCGCGTGGTCAGCGACGGCCGAGATCTCCTTCCGCGCGAGGCTCTACCGGTATTCGCAGAGGTAGGCGGTCTCGACTGCGACCTCGAGCTGGAACTTGCTGTTGCCCGGGACCTTGAAGTGACTGCCGGTGGAGAAGGTCTCCCAGTCGGGGGCGCCCGGGAGCCTGACGGTCAGCGCGCCGCTCACCACGTGCATGATCTCCGGGGCGTCCGTGCCGAATTCGTACGTGCCGGGAGCCATGACACCGATGGTCGCCGGGCCCTGCTCCTGGGTGAAGGCGATCGACTTGACCGTGCCGTCGAAGTATTCGTTGACCTTGAACATGTGCGTTGCGTCCTCTTGGGGGAACGAGCGGAAATGGCCGGCCGGCTCGTCGCGCCCCTGCGTTACCGGCGGGGGCAAGGCTACCGGTAGCGACCACCGGGATCCCCGGTGCCACCGCCTCGGGCTCCGCCCCCGCCGCCGCGGGCGTTCGCCCTGTCAGTGCGGGATGCGGCGGGACGGGCGGGTGACCAGGTCGTCCCGGAATTCGGCGATCCGCGAATGGACCTGGCGCATCAGATGGGTGTCCTCGATGTGGTCCAGGTAGAGGCAGCGCGCCGCAAGCCCCGGCAGGTCGAAGGCGAAGCACAGGGACATCAGCGGGTTCACGAACAGCTCGCTGCCGCTCGTACGGCTGGTGAACTGGACGTCGCCGAAGGAGCCGCGTACGGCGGCGGCGATCGAGCCGTTCACGATGCTGGGCCGGTCCGGCGTGTGGTCCTGCGCGTGGGCCACGGCGTCCAGGAAGAGCGCCCCCTCGCGGGTCGCGCGCGGTATCGAGAACGCGCCGAGGTAGGCGCCGTCGCGCTCCAGCGCCGCGATGTTCTCCAGCACCAGCGCATGGCTGACCCCGTGGTACGCGTCCACCCCGAAGCCCACCGACACGACGAGGCGCTGCGGTACGTCGTCCAGCGCGGCCAGTGCGGCGACGCTGGTCAGGTCCTCCTCGGGGGTCCCGAGGCCCGCTTCGTCGCCCCGCATCAGGATGTCCGTACCCCCGTCGACGAGCACGACCGCGTCGATGTCGTGCAGGTCGATCAGGGCGCGGTAGGCGGCCCGCAGCGGCTGCACGCCGATCTGGGGGAAGGCGTACACGGTGGACGGGTAGCCGTGGATCTTCAGCCATTGGGCCAGGGTCCGCTCGGGGAAGTAGGCCTGGTGGGGTGCGGAACGAGGGGTGACGGCCGCGAGGTCGGGAGCTTCCCACTCCTCGGCGGGCAGGCCGGCGAGGGAGCTGAAGGAGAGGTTCGCCAGGTGCACCTGCTTGCCCTGGTGCATGAGGGAGAGGGCGACGGGGAGCCCGGCATAGATGTCGAAGCCTCCGCCCGCGCCCGCGACCAGAATCCGTTCGGCGTCCGCGAGCCGGGTGAAGAGGGGGTTGGTGTGCAGGGCTGTCATGGCGCTCATTGTCCGCGGCCGGGTGCGGGGGCGCCGCTGGATTTTCCTGCGGCCCGCGCAGGCATGCTCATGCGTCCCGGCGGGCGGTCGGAGCGAGCCGGGCACGCTCCGACCGCCGCCCGGGGCGGGTTGGGTGCTACTCCAGCCCGTTCCCCGCGAGCACCGAGGCCGCCGCGTCGCGCTGGTGCGGGACCTGTGCTCCCCACGACTGGACCGAGACCGTCCGGGCGGGGGCGGGGATGGAGATGCCCTCCGCCCGGTACCGCTCGTGCAGGCGCTTGATGAACTCGTGCTTGATCCGGTACTGGTCGCTGAACTCGCCCACGCCCAGGATCACGGTGAAGTTGATCCTGGAGTCCGCGAACGTGTGGAAGCGCACGGCGGCCTCGTGGTCGGCGACCCCACCCGAGACGTCGGCCATCACGGTGTCGACGACGTCGAGCGTGACCCGCTCGACGTGCTCCAGGTCGCTGTCGTATCCGACGCCCACCTGGACCAGGATCGACAACTTCTGTTCGGGCTGCGTGAAGTTGGTCATGTTCGTCCGCGCGAGACGGCCGTTGGGGATGATCACCAGGTTGTTCGACAGGTTGCGCACCACGGTGTTGCGCCAGTTGATGTCGACGACGTAGCCCTCCTCGCCGCTGCTCAGCCGGATGTAGTCACCGGGCTGCACCGTCTTCGACGCGAGGATGTGCACGCCCGCGAAGAGGTTGGCCAGGGTGTCCTGCAGGGCCAGGGCGACCGCCAGACCGCCCACTCCGAGCGCCGTGAGCAGCGGCGCGATGGACACGCCCATCGTTTCGAGGGCGACGAGCACACCCATGGTCAGGACGACGACACGGGCGATGTTGACGAAGATGGTGGCCGATCCGGCGACTCCCGTACGGGACTGCGCCAGGGGCTGCACGAGTCCCGCGACGCCCCTGGCCGCCGAGAACGTGGCGATGAGGATCAGCAGGGCGATCAGCGAGTCGTTCACGAGCCCCGTGACCCGCGTGGTGAGCGGCAGCACCGACGCCGCCGCGGCCGCGCCCCCGATGACGGCGGCCCACGGTGCGAGCGTGCGGAGGGCGTCGACGATGATGTCGTCACCGCTCCATGCCGTCCTGCTCGCGTGCCTGCCCAGCCACCGCATGAGGGCGCGCAGCAGCAACCCGGCGGCGACGCCCGCCGCCATCGCGATGGCGGCGACCACCCAGTCGTGCAGGACGAGATCCCGGCTCAAAGGATCCCCTCCGGAGCGAGGGGGCCCGGGCGGACGGCGAGGGCGGCCGCCGGCCGGCATATGTGTCGTATCGTCACTTCTTCACCTGTCACATCGTGCTGTACGGAGCCCCGTTCGAGCACCTGTGCGTACTCGCCACGGGCTGCCATCCTGCCCCACGGACAGTGCGGCACCGCACCTGGGCCCGGCACATGCAGGGGACGGCGCGCCGGCCGCCCGGGCGAACACCGGGCCACGGTGCCGGAGCCCGTGCGGCCCCCCACCGGTTCCCCGGGCGCGCCGACCAACGGGTGAATGCGATCGATCCCCTCGCTGGCAGGGTGGGATGGCAGGGCGTCAGGCGCCGGGCCGTGGTCGGGCGCCGCCGTGCAGGCCGGCGACAGCCGAGTGGCCTGACGGACCGAGGCGAGGGGGAGGAGCCCGACATGCCCGTGGCGGACGCCGAGGTGGACGTGGTCATCGTCGGTGGGGGTCCGGTCGGGCTCACCGCCCGCGCGCTGCTGGAGCGCTGGGGCGTGCGGACCCTGCTCGTGGAGAAGCACCGGGAGCTGTCGCCGTTCCCCCGCTCACGCCTGGTCAACGCGCGCTCGATGGAGATCTTCCGGCAGCTCGGCGTCGACGCCGAGATCGCCGCCGGTTCCTTCGCACCGAAGTTCGGCCGCGTCCGCTTCCGCGACACCCTTTACGACAGCGACTTCGCCACGGCCGCGATGGTGGGGGTCAACGCACCGATCCCCGAGAGCCCCGTGATCGGCGTGGTCACCTCGCAGGACCGCCTGGAACCCACTCTGCTGGCAGCGGTGGACGGAGAGATGCGGTTCGGCGTCGAGCTCGTCGACCTGGCCGAGGAGCCCGAGAGCGTCACCGCGGTGCTCCTCGACCACCGACGCGGTGAAGAGACCCGTGTCCGGGCCCGCTACGTACTCGCCGCCGACGGCGCGAACTCCACCATCCGCCGACGGCTGGGCATCGAGACCGACGGCCCCGGGGCGATGGCGGGATTCACCACCGTCGTGTTCGACGCCGACCTCGGCCGCTGGTGCGCCGAGCAGCCCGCCGGGGTCTATTTCACCGCCCACGGAGCGATCGCCCCGCTCTACCCCGAAGGCGGGTGGGCCTGGCTCGGGCCCACCCCCGACGACACCGGCACCCCCGACACCGACTGGCCGCAGCTCGTCTCGCGCGCTCTCGGCCCCGTGCCCGGCGTACGAGCCGATGTGCTGCGCGTTCAGCATTGGACGATGAACGCGTTCGTCGCCGAACGCCTCCGCCACGGCAGGATCCTGCTCGCCGGTGACGCCGCCCACGCGATCCCGGTCTTCGGCGGCATGGGCATGAACACCGGCGTCGCCGATGCGCACAACCTGTGCTGGAAACTGGCGGGCGTCCTCCACAGGTGGGCCGGACCGGGCGTACTGGACACCTACGAGGCGGAGCGACTGCCCGTCGCCCACCTCACCCTCCGCCAAGCGGTCGACAACACCCGCCTCGCCATCAGCGTGCAGAGCCGGCGCCGCGAGCAGCTGCAAGCCGGCGAGGTGATGGCGTCGGACCGGGTCGAACTGCCGTGGGCCGAGCGGTACTTCGCCCAGCTCGGCCTCGTGTTCGGCGTGGCCTACCGCTCAGACGCCGTCCTCTCCGACGCCGTCCTCTCCGACGGCGACTGCTCCGACGGCGACGCGGCACCCGAGCCGTCCGACGTCGGCGCGGACTACGTCCCCACCGCGGAGCCGGGCCACCGCATGCCGCACCTGTGGCTCACCCCCGGGCGCTCCACGCTCGACACCTTCGGTGAATGGTTCACCCTGCTCACCGCCGACCCCACGCCGTGGGAGCAGCAATCCGCTGCTCCCTGGCCACTGCGCATCGAGCGGCTCACCGACGGGCACAGGGACGTCTGGGGCCTCCCTCCCTACGGAGCACTGCTCATCCGGCCGGACGGACATGTCGGCGCGCGCTGGCACGACCGCCCGCCGAACGGTCACACCCTCCGTGACGCCCTCGGCGCCATCACCCGTACGACGTACCCGAGTTGACCTAGGAGGACCTGCGGCGCATGGCCGTGCGGATCCCGTACAGGACCAAGAGCAGCACGATCACGACGAGCACGATGATCACGAGTTTCCCGAAGAACCCGCCCTTCTTCTTGCTCTTCTTCTTGCCCTTCTTGGTGCCGGTGGTGGCCCGGTCCGGGGAGGACAGCGGCGCCCGCAGGCCGGTTGCCGCGCTGGTTCCGGCCGCGAGGGCGTTGTGGGGGAGCGCCGCCGCAGCGGGAGCCTGCCGCGCGGCCGGTGCGGCCGCCGCGGTGGCGGCCGCGGGTCCGAGCAGAAGCCCGGCGACCACGAGCAGCGGTATGAGCGCTGCCCTCACTGCGGAGCGCTTGCGTGGACTGTTGTTCTTCGTCACTGTCTCTCCTGTTCTCCGATGCCCCGACCGGGCAGGCGGTATGCGGGCGGCCGGGGCTGTGCAGCATCGTCGACGAGTTCGACTGCCCCGGCAAGGGCGTGGACCGAGCTCTGCCCGCAAAAGGATCAGGAGGCAGCCCTGAGGGTGAGGGGTTCGCATCAGGGGCGGAAAGGTACGTTTCGCTGTGCGCCGGGCACTGCACGCGGAACTAGGCTCGGGCCGTGGGACAGCCTGAGCAGCGCGCCGAAGGCGCAGGACCGTTCACCACCCGGCTCACGTGGCACCGCCCCGAAGGGGAAACGGTGGTGTGGGAGTCCCGGCTCGCGCGGAGGCGCGGGTCGCTGTCGGTCCGCGGCCCGGGAGGCGGGGTCAGCACCTCCCGCGCGGCCGATGCCGAGGCCCTCGGCCGACTGCGGAAGCTCAACGCGGTCGCCTCGGGTGCGTTCGTGATCGGCGGGGCGCTCTTCGCCCTCGGTGCCGCCATGGCCCAGTTCGGCTCGGGCGACGCGGTCCAAAGCGCCTCGGTCTACTTCGCGGGGGGCCTGTTCTTCAACACCGGGGGCTACACCTCGCTCCTGCAAGTGCTGAACGCGCCCCGGCACTCCCACGGGGGCGGTCCACTGGTGACGGCGCGCTGGCGCTGGTGGGGGTACGAGCCGATGCGGCTGGACTGGCTGAGCACGTTCGTACTGTTCGTCGGGACGCTCGTGTTCGGCGTCAACCTGTTGGACTCCTTCCTGCAAGGGCTGACAGTCCAGCAGGTCAACCGGCTGATCTGGACTCCCGACGTGGTCGGATGCGTGCTGTTCCTGATCTCGGGGCACCTCGCGTTCGCCGAGATCTGCCACCGCTCCCTGCCCTGCCTCCGCTCGCGCAGTCTCGGGTGGTGGGTCGTCGCCGTGAACCAGTTCGGCTCGGTGCTCTTCATGGTGTCGGCGCTGGCCGCGTTCACCCGGCCGGCCACCGGAAGCCTCGTGAACACCGACATCGCCAACTGGGGGACGCTGACCGGCGCCCTGTGCTTCTCGGCCGGCGGAGTCCTCCAGGCCTTCGAACGCCCCTAGGGCGCTCAGACGCACGGCTACGCCATCGATACACGCCCTGCGGCACACGGGTGCGGGCCCGCCCCCCGTGCGGGCCCGCACGTCCTCCCCGGCCCCGGGAGGGTGGCGCGCCCGGGGCCGGGAAGGTGGAGGTGGAGGAGGGTCAGTCGACCACGACGGTGTTCTGGGCGGCGCCCACGCGCCAGGTGCCGTCCTCCTTGACCAGGATGTAGAACGGGCGGCCCTCCGGCCGGTCGGCGATCCGGGTGCCGTCGTGGCGGACCGGCTGCTGGCGGACGTTCACCGCGGCGACGTCGGGCCGCAGGAACAGCACGCGCTCGACGTCGTACACGGCGGTCGCATCGGCCGTCGCACCGGGCAGCACCTTCTGCGTGAAGGTCGCGATCTCATCGAAGCCCGACAGCCGCTTGCCGTGACCGGTGGTCCACACCGGGTCCTCGCGACGGAAGACCCCGAGGAACCGGTCGACCAGCTCGTTCTGCTGCGCGTACTCGACCTCCGCGACCAGGCTGCGGATCGCCGCCACCTCGGCATCGGTCTCGGGGCCGTCGGGGGCACCGAACACCTCGACCGGCCGGTACGAGCCCGAGACCAGCTCGGCCACCGGGCCCGGCCGGCCCGGCCGCCAGCCCAGGGCCGTACGGGCGGCGGCGCCGCTGACGCTCTGGTCGAGGGCGAGCGCGTCCGCGAACACCTGGCCGAAGACCTCGGCGGCCTGCTCCACCGCCACCACGCGCGGGGCGGCGAGCACGCCGGCTGCGCGGCCGGCGGCGCGGGCCAGGTCGCGCACCGGAACGGCGGACTCGCCGACACCGTGCCAGACGGTACCGGCCTCGGCCCGCTCGACGGCGGCCACGAACAGGTCGGCGAGGTCGTCCACGTGGACGGTCGGCCAGCGCACGCCCTCGTCGCCGTAGTACTCGGGCGCCCCCTGCAGGCGGGCCCGGTCGACCAGGATGGCGGGGATGCCGCCGCCGCGGCCGTACACGATGCCGGGCCGGACGACGACCGCGCGCACGCCCTCGGCGACCTCGGCCAGCACCTGCTGCTCGATCCGGGGGCGGTAGCCGACGATGTCGATCGGGTTGGTGGGGGACTCCTCACCGACCTCCTGGGCCTCGCCCGTGGCACCGAGCACCCAGACGCCGCTGGTGTAGACGAAGGGGCGGCCGGTGCCGCGCAGCGGAGCGGCGAGCGCCTCGATGACGGCCGTGTCCACGTCGGCGTCGCCGCTCGGGGGAGCCAGGTGGATCACGGCCTCGATGTCCGGGGTCACCGCACCGGCAAGCGAGGCGGGGTCGGCGGTGTCGCCGACGCGCCGGGCGTCCCAGCCCCGGCCGGGCTGCGGCGCGGTGCTGCGGGTGAGCGCGACGACCTGGTGTCCGGCGGCGGAGAGGTGGTCGGCAACCGCCGAGCCGATGTAGCCGGTGGCGCCGGTGAGCAGAACCTTCATGACGATCCCCCTACGACGAAAATTTCGACGTCGAAATAATAAAGGACCTTGATCGGCGATGTCAAACAGTTCTACGTCGAAATGTTAGGCTGCGTGCATGACGGAACAGCAGCCGCAGCACGACGGCGTCGACCAGATCACCGCCCAGTGGCACGCGGTCCGCCCCGACCTGGACACCTCGCCGATGGCCGTGATCGGCCGCCTCTCCAGGGCCTCGCGCCTGCTGGAGCGCGGGATCAAGGAGAACCTGGCTGCTCACGGCGTCGAACCCTGGGAGTTCGACGTCCTGGCCACCCTGCTGCGTTCCGGCCCGCCGCACGTCCTCACCGCCGGCGCGCTCAGCTCCGCCGCGATGGTCAGCTCCGCGGCGCTCACGAACCGCATCGACCACCTCGTGGCGAAGGGCCTGGTGGAACGAGCCGTCGACCCCGCCCACCGCCGCCGGGTGCTGATCTCCCTGACCGACACCGGCCGGGAACTCACCAACCGCCTCGCCGAGCACCACCTCGCGGGTGAGGAGCGCCAGCTCGCAGGCCTCACCGCCGCCGAACGCGAGCAGCTCACGGGCCTGCTGCGCCGCGTCCTCCTTACTCTCGGCGACCACGCCGAGGAGCCGCCCCCGAGGTGACACCTCGCAAAGGCGACGGCGTCCGATCGGTCTTCTCAACGAAATCGACTGGGTGCATTCGGTGAGATCCGGGGCCCTTGCCGGTGAGGCGCCCCACAGGACCCAGGTCACATACGAGCCGGGCTAGTAGTCCCTGAACGGCCCCCGCGGCCCTGCACCCACCACCCCGCGGCGCGGTCGTCGGGCCCGTCCTGCGAGGTCGGTTAGTAATCGGGGTCGTTGCCAGGGGGTGGGGGTGTCGGTAGAACTGGATGTGTCGCCGGGCGGCAC
>NZ_JBITTH010000061.1:0-10468 GCF_044541755.1 Streptomyces sp. NPDC085524 | reverse complement strand
ATCGAGGCCAGTGCGCATCCGGTGCTGACCATCGGGCTTCAGGAGACCTTCGAGGCCGCCGACGCCATGACGGCGATGGCGGTGCCGTCGCTGCGGCGGGACGAGGGCGGGCTGGAGCGGTTCCTGCTCTCCCTCGGGCAGGCCTGGGCCCACGGCGTCGACGTCGACTGGGCGACCGCCCTGCCCGCTTCGGACAAGCCCGTCGACCTGCCCACCTACGCCTTCCAGCGCACCCGCTACTGGCTGGAGTCGGCCCCCACCACGGGCGATGTCTCCACCGCAGGCCTCGCCACCGCCGAGCACCCGCTCCTCGGTGCGACCGTGGCCGTCGCCGGGTCGGAGACGGTGCTCTTCACCGGCCGGCTGTCCCTGTCCACGCACCCGTGGCTCGCCGACCACACGGTCGCCGGAACGGTCCTGCTGCCCGGTGCCGCCTTCGCCGACCTCGCGCTGTTCGCCGCGCAGCGGCTCGGAGCCGGCGCCGTCGACGACCTGGTGCTGCACGCCCCGCTCTCCCTCCCGGCGACCGGCGCCGTCCAGATCCAGCTCACCGCCCAGGGGCCCGATTCCTCCGGCCGTCGCGAACTCTCCGTCCACGCCCGCCCCGAGGCCGCCGACGCCTCCGAGTGGACCCTGCACGCCCAGGGCCTCCTCGTCGCCGAGGAGCCCGCCCGCCCGGCCCCCGCCGGCTCCGACTGGCCCCCGGCGGCCGCCACCCCGGTGGACCTCGCCGACGCGTACGGGCGGCTCGCGGACCAGGGGTACGAGTACGGGCCCGCCTTCCAGGGCCTGACCGCCCTCTGGCACGACGGTGGGACCGGGACGGGGACCCTGTACGCCGAGGTCGAACTCGCCCCCGGCACCGCCACCGCCGGGCACGTCCTGCACCCGGCGCTGCTGGACTCGGCCCTGCACCCGCTGGTCGTGGCCGCCCTGGCCGAGGCCGGTGACGACGGCCTGCGGCTGCGCGTCCCGTACTCCTGGACCGGGCTCACGGCGCCCGCCACCGCGCCCTCCGCGCTGCGGGTGACGCTGGCCCGCACCGGGGAGGACACCGTCCGGCTGCTCTTCGCCGACGCCGCCGGATCTCCCCTCGGCGGGGTCGACACGCTCACCGTGCGGGCCACCGACCCGTCCGCGCTCGCCGCGCTGCGCACCGACCGGCTGCCGCTGCACCACGTCCGCTGGGAGCCCGTCGAGCTGCCCGCCGCCGTGGACGCCGCGGGCCGGGCCGTATGGCTCGGCGCCGACCCGGCGGGGCTGCGGGGCGCGTTCGGCACCGCCCACGAGTCGTACGAGGACGTACAGGTCCTCGCGGCGGCCGTCGCCGGAGGCGGTACCGCGCCCCGGTACGTGCTGACGGCCCCGCCGGCCGGCGAGGAGCCGGGCGCCGCGGTGTACCGGATGCTGGAGCTCGTCCAGCACTGGCTCGCCGAGGACGGCCTCGGCGCGAGCACGCTGGTCCTCCTCACCTCCGGCGCCCTCGACGGCGGGGACCCGACGGCCGCGGCCATGTGGGGTCTGCTGCGGGTGGTCGAGTCCGAGAACCCCGGCCGCGTCGTCCTGCTCGACGTCGACGCCGACACCGCCCCGGCGACGCTGTCCGCCGCCCTCACCGCCGGGGAACCGGAACTGCTCCTGCGGCGCGGTACGGCGACCCGCCCCCGGATCGTCGCGGGAGCCCCGGACCACGCCGCCGGAGTCGGCCGGGCCACCCGGTTCGGCGCCGAGGGAACCGTCCTGATCACCGGCGCGACCGGCGCCCTGGGCGGCCTCGTCGCCCGCCACCTCGTCACCGCGTACGGGGTGCGGCACCTGCTGCTGACCGGCCGCCGCGGCCCCGACGCGCCCGGCGCCGCCGGACTCCGGGCCGAACTCGAAGCGCTCGGCGCCACCGTCACCCTCGCCGCCTGCGACACCGCCGACCGCGAGGCGCTCTCCGCCCTGCTGGCCGGCGTCCCCGCCGACCGGCCGCTCACCGCCGTGATCCACGCGGCGGGCGTGCTCGACGACGGCATCGTGCCGGGACTGACCCGCGAGCGCTTCGCTGCCGTGTGGCAGCCCAAGGCCGACGCCGCGCGCCACCTGCACGAGCTGACCGCCGGCCTGGAGCTGGACGCGTTCGTCCTCTTCTCCTCGCTGGCGGGCCAGGCGGGCAACGCGGGCCAGGCCAACTACGCGGCCGCCAACACCTACCTCGACGCCCTCGCCGAACAGCGCCACGCCCAGGGGCTGCCCGCGGCCTCCCTCGTGTGGGGCCTGTGGGGCGAGACCGGGGGCTCGGGCACCGGCCTGGCCACCCGTCTCGACGGCACGGCCCTGGCCCGGGCCGGACGGGGCGGACTGCTGCCGCTGTCCGCAGCCGAGGGACTCGCCCTGTTCGACGCGGCGCTTGCCGACCCGGGCCCGGTGCAGGTGGCGGCCCGCTTCGACGCGGCGGCGCTGCGCGCCCAGGCCGAGGCGCGGACCCTGCCGGGCAGGCTCCGCGGCCTGGTCCGGACGCCCGCCCGCCGCACCGCCGGCGCGCAGGCCACGGCCGAGGTGCGGCTCACCGACCGGCTGGCCGGCCTCGCCCGGCCCGAACAGGAGGCGATCGTCGGGGAGCTGGTCCGTACGACCGTCGCGGTCGTGCTCGGCCACCCCGACACCAGCCGGATCGAGGACGACCTGTCCTTCAAGACCCTCGGCTTCGACTCGCTGACCGCCGTCGAACTGCGCAACCGCCTCGGCGCGGCCACCGGCCTCGCACTGCCCGCCACCCTCGTCTTCGACCACCCGAGCCCCCGCGAGCTCACCGAGTACGTCCACAAGCTGGCCGAACCGGCCGCCGTGCGGCCGCCGGTGCTCGCCGACCTCGACCGGCTGGAGACCGCACTCGCGGGCCTGGCGGCCGACGCCGCCGGGGAGGACCTGCGCCGCACCGTCGCGGCCCGGATGGAGGAGCTGCTCGCCGAATGGGCGGGCCGGGCGGCGGGAGCCGCCCAGGACGCCTCCGCCGACGTCGAGTCCGCCTCCGCGAGCGAGCTCCTCGACCTCATCGACCAGGAGTTCGGCGGGCTCTAGGCCCTCACCGTGGCCCGCTCCTCCGCCGACCGAACACCCCTCTTTCACGACTTCACGACTTCACGACAGAACGGAACCCCATGAGCAGCCTCAGCACCTGGAAAGAGCTCAGCACCGGCACCGGCGACGAGGTCGTCCTCGCCGTCGACTTCGACGCGACCGGCCGCGGCGAGGCCCGCTTCAGCGACTTCGTCCCGCTCCTCGGCTCCGGGTTCACCGTCTGGGAGACCCTCCCGCAGGCCGTCGCCTCCCGCCCCGACCTGCCCGCCGACGCCTACGTCAAGCAGTGGGTCGACGAGGTCCGCACCAGCGGCAAGCGGGTCAAGGCCGTCCTCGCCTTCTGCGCCGGCAGCGTCTACGCGGCCGCCATCGCGGAGGAGGTCGAGAAGTGGCAGGGCTCCTTCCCGCAGACCATCCTCTTCGACCCGGAGCGGGCCGCGGCCGCCAGCATGTACTGGCAGTTCCACAAGGCCGTCGGCCAGATGGAGGCCGCCGTCGGCGCCGCCGAGGTCGGCCGCGTCCAGGACGCCGCCCAGCGCGCCCAGGAGACCTGCCCGAGCCTCGGCGACCTCGCCCGCCGGCTCCTGCTGCTCTACCACGCCATCGCCCAGTCGGCCTGCGACAAGCTCGGCCTCGACGAGCGCCGCCGCGCCGAGATGACCGAGACCGCGGGCGCGTTCCTCACCTACCTCTCGACCGCCGAGCAGATCGAACCGGCCGCCGCCTGGCTGCGCTCGACCGCCATCACCTCCGCCACCGCGACCAGCGGACTCAACGGGTTCCGCATGCTCAACCCGGGCCACGAGGCCGCTCTCGTCGCCGACGAGCTCCGCTTCGACACCCCGCACGTGGAACTGCTCAGCAGCCCCGTCGTCGCCAAGGCCGTCACCGAGCTCCTGCTCGCCTCCTGACCCCCGCGCGGCCGGCCGTACTCCCTCTCCCAGGTCACAGACAGGAATCCGGAATGCTCACCTCTGCCCCCACCCCAGGGAACGGTCCGGCCCCCGCCGTACTCACCGCGGCCAGCCGCAAGGAGCAGGCGCTGTGGCTGCTGGAGAAGCTCGTCCCCTCCGGCGCCGTCAACAACCTCTCCGTCGTCTTCACCACGGAGGAGCCGCTGGGGGAGTGGGAGCTCCAGCAGACCCTGGACGCGCTGCTGCACCGGCACGAGGTGCTGCGCACGGTCTTCCACGGCACCGACGGCGGACTCGTCCGGCAGACCGTCCCCGCCGACCGGTTCACCGCCACCGTCAGCACCATGGAGGTCGCCGCCGGCGGCGCCGCAGCGGCCGTGGACGCGCTCGTCGCCCGGCCCTTCACCTTCGACGGGCAGCCGCTGCTGCGCGCCGGCCACCTCCAGGGCCCCGACGGGGACGTCTTCTGCCTGGTCGTCCACCACATCGTCTTCGACACCGTCTCCGCCGCGATCCTGCTCGACGAGTTCGTCCGCATCTACGAGGCCGTCGCCGCCGGCCTCGACGTCCCCGAGGAGCTCGCCGCCCCGCAGCCGGCCCTCCGCACCGCCGCCTACACCGACGAGAGCCTGGCCTACTGGCGCGAGCACCTGCAGGGCTTCGACCCGTCCGCGCTCGGCCTCGACTGCGGCACCGAGGACCGGCCCGACCCCACGCTGACCGGCGACTCCGTGCTGCACACCCTGTCCGACGGGGCCCGCGAGGCCGTCCGCCGGCTCCAGCAGGAAGTGCGCGCCCCCGAGGCCGTCGTCCTCCTCGCCGCCTACTACCTGCTGCTCGCCCGGCACGGAGCCGGACCCGACCTGGTGGTCGGCTCACCCGCCAACGTCCGCCCCGCCGACGCCGCCGGAGCCGTCGGCTACCACGTCAACACCCTCCCGCTGCGCGCCCGCGTCGACCTGGACGCCGGCTTCCGCGAACTCGCCGCCCAGTCCCGCGAAGCCTTCTTCGGCGCCATCACCCACGCCGACGTGCCCGTGGACGTACTGCTCCCCGAGATCGAGCACACCGGCGCGACCTGGCGCAACACCGTCTTCCGGCACCTGTTCAACTACGTGCCCAACGCCGGGCCCACCACCTTCGAGATCGACGGGAACCCCGCCCGCCGGCTCCTCGTCGAGAACGGCTACAGCAAGTTCGACCTCGAGTTCTTCTTCCTCTCCTCGCCCGAGGAGATCCGCGTCCGCGGCGTCTTCTACACCGAGATCCTCTCCCGCTCCGACACCGAGTTCCTGCTCGAGCGGTACGACGCCCTCCTCGTCGCCCTCGGCCAGGACCCCGACCGCCCCCTCGGCGAACTGCCGCTCACCGGCCCCCGGGACCGCGCCGTCATCGACGCCGCCAACGCCACCGCGACCGAGGTCACCCCCGCCACCCTGCTCGAGGCCGTCGCCGCCACCGTCGCCGCGACCCCCGACGCCGTCGCCGTCGAGGACGGCGACCACACCACGACCTACCGGCAGCTGTGGGACACCGCCCTCGCCGACCGGGACCTGCTGCGCGCCGCCGGGGCCCGCCCCGGCGACACCGTCGCCCTCGCCGCCCGCCGCGGCCCGCAGCTCGCCGCCGCCGTCCTCGGAGCCTGGCTGGCGGGCACCGCCTACCTCGCCCTGGACCCCGACCACCCGGCCCAGCGCACCGCCTACCTGCTGGAGGACTCCGGAGCCGGGGTCGTGCTCGCCGCGCCCGGCATCGACGTGGCCGCCGGACCCGACGTACGCGTCGAGCCGATGGCGGCCGTCGCCCCTGTAGGCGACCCACAGGACGCGGAGCGGACCGACGAGGAGCCCGTCGCCTTCCCCGACGCCGGCGACACGGCCTTCCTCATCTACACCTCCGGCTCCACCGGCAAGCCCAAGGGCACGGTCATCACCCACCGCGGCGCCGCCAACGTCATCGACCACTTCCGCGGCGAACTGGCCGCCGGAGCCGACGACGTGACCCTGTGGCTGACCACCTTCACCTTCGACATCTCCGCCCTGGAACTCTTCCTGCCCCTCGTCACCGGCGGCCGCATCGCCGTCGCCCCCGACGCCGCCCGCAGCGACGGCCAGGCCCTCCTCGACGTCCTCGAACGCCACGACGCCGGCATCATCCAGGCCACCCCCACCACCTGGCGCCTCATCGTCGACAAGGCCGGACACCGGCTCGCCGGCCGCCGCGGAGTCACCGGCGGCGAACCCATGCCGCCCGCCCTCGCCCGCCGCATCACCGCCGCCGGCTGCACCCTGCGCAACGCCTACGCCCCCTCCGAGACCACCATCTACTCCACCTGCGGCACCGTCCCCGAAGGCGCCACCGCCATCGACATCGGCCGCCCCATGAACAACACCCGCGCCTTCATCACCGACGGCGCCGGCCGCGAACTGCCCGTCGGCGTCCGCGGCGAACTGTGCATCGCCGGCACCGGAGTCGCCCTCGGCTACCACGGCCGCCCCGAACTGACCGCCGAACGCTTCGCCACCCACCCCGAGTACGGCCGCTTCTACCGCACCGGCGACCTCGCCTGCTGGCTCCCCGACGGCCGCCTCGAACTGCACGGCCGCGTCGACCGCCAGGTCAAACTGCGCGGCAACCGCATCGAGCTCGGCGAAGTGGAAGCCGTACTCCTCGAGCACCCGCAGGTGCACGGCGTGGCCGTCGTCGTCGACGACGAGGCACCCGGCGGGCCGCTGCTCGTCGCCTTCGTCGAGCCCGCCGGGGACACCGCCCCCAACGCCCTCGCCGACCTGCTGTGGGAGCACGCCAGGGCCGCCCTCCCCGGAGCCGCCGTCCCCCAGGAGTTCCTCGCCATCGACACCTTCCCCACCACCGTCAGCCAGAAGACCGACTACCTGGCCCTGAGGCGCCTCGCCGGACAGCGCCGCGCCGAACGCACCGGGGGCACGAACAGCACCTCGTACGAAGGGGACGAGCTCATCGCCGCGCTCGTCGCCCTGTGGCAGCAGCTCCTGGAACGCACCGACGTCGACGCCGACGCCAACTTCTTCGCGCACGGCGGCCACTCGCTGCTCGGCGCCCAGCTCGTCCAGCGGGTCGAGGAAACCACCGGCACCACCCTCGCCATGGCCGACCTGTACGCCGACCCGACACCCGCCCGGCTCGCCGCACGCATCCGCAAGACGCACGACCAGTGACGCACCACCCACAGGGGAAGGGGGAGAAATGACCACCGCGACGACCGCGACCGGCGAAGAAGCCAGGCTGCTCGACTACCTCAAGCGGATGACGATCGACCTGCGCGAGGCCCGCCGGCAACTCCGGGACCTGGAGGACAGCCGCCACGAGCCCATCGCCGTCGTCGGCATGGCCTGCGCCTACCCCGGAGGCGTCGCCGGCCCCGAGGACCTGTGGGACCTCGTCGCCGACGGCACCGACGCCGTCGGGGACTTCCCCGCCGACCGCGGCTGGGACCTCGAAGGGCTCTACGACCCCGACCCCGAGACCCCCGGCACCTGCTACACCCAGAGCGGCGGCTTCCTGCCCGAAGCAGCCTCCTTCGACGCCGGACTCTTCGGGATCACCCCCAAGGAAGCCCTCACCGTCGACCCCCAGCAGCGGCTCCTGCTGGAACACGCCTGGGCGGCCGTCGAACGCGCCGGCATCGACCCCCGCACCCTGCGCGGCAGCCGCACCGGCGTCTTCGTCGGCGTCATGTACAACGACTACGGCGCACGTCTCAACCCCGCCCCCGAGGGCTTCGAGGGCTACATCGGCAGCGGCAGCGCCGCCAGCGTCGCCTCCGGCCGCATCGCCTACACCCTCGGCCTGCACGGACCCGCCCTCACCGTCGACACGGCCTGCTCCTCCTCCCTGGTCTCCCTGCACCTCGCCGTACAGTCGCTGCGCCGCGGCGAATGCAGCTCCGCCCTCGCGGGCGGCGTCACCGTCATGGCCACCCCGACCGTCTTCACCGAGTTCGCCCGCCAGCGCGGCCTCAGCCCCGACGGCCGCTGCCGCTCCTTCGCCGCCGAAGCCGACGGCACCGGCTGGGCCGAAGGCGTCGGCGTCCTCTACCTGGAACGCCTCTCCGACGCCCAGCGCGCCGGACACCCCGTCCTCGCCGTCATCCGCGGCAGCGCCGTCAATCAGGACGGCGCCAGCAACGGCCTGACCGCCCCCAACGGCCCCGCACAGGAACGCGTCATCCACGAGGCACTGGCCGACGCCCGCCTCACCCCCGGCGACATCGACGCCGTCGAGGCCCACGGCACCGCCACCACCCTCGGCGACCCCGTCGAGGGCCGGGCCATCCAGGCCGCCTACGGACAGGGCCGCGAACCCGGCCGCCCGCTGCGCCTCGGCTCCCTCAAGTCGAACATCGGCCACAGCCAGGCCGCCGCCGGCGTCGGCGGCGTCATCAAGACCGTCATGGCCCTGCGCAACCAGCTCCTCCCGCGCACCCTGCACGCCGAGAACCCCACCCCCCACATCGACTGGAGCTCCGGCAGCGTCGCCCTGCTCCAGGAACCCGTCTCCTGGCTGCGCAACCCGGCCCGCCCGCGCCGCGCAGGCGTCTCCTCCTTCGGCATCAGCGGCACCAACGCCCACGTCATCGTCGAAGAGGCCCCGCAGGAGGACGTACGCCACGCCGCGCGCGGCACCGCCGTCGCCTGGCCCCTCGCCGCCCGCACCCCCAAGGCCCTGCGCGACCAGGCCGCCCGGCTCGCCGCCCACCTGACCCGCACCCCCGCCGCCGCGCCCGACGTGGCCCACACCCTGGCCACCGGCCGCACCCCCTTCGCCCACCGGGCCGTGGTCGTCGGCACCGACCCCGCCCAGCTCATGCAGGGCCTGGAAAAGCTCGCCCGCGGCGCCGGAGCCCCCGGCGTCACCAAGGGCGCCCCCGACCCGGCCGCCAAGGCACCGCTGGCCGTCGTGTTCTCCGGGCAGGGCTCCCAGCGCCCCGGGATGGGCGGCGAACTGTACGCCCGCTTCCCCGAGTTCGCCCGGGCCTTCGACGCCGTCTGCGCCGAGCTCGACCGGCACCTCGACGTCCCCCTGCGCGCGGTGCTCTTCGGCGAGGACCCGGCGGTCCACGGCGACCTGATCCACCAGACCGCCTACACCCAGGCGGGCATCTTCGCCGTCGAGGTGGCCCTGTACCGCCTCCTCGAACACTTCGGCGTCACCCCCGACTTCGTCGCCGGCCACTCCGTCGGCGAACTCGCCGCCGCCCACGTCGCCGGCGTCTGGTCCCTGCCCGACGCGGCGGCCCTCGTCGCCGCCCGCGGCCGCCTCATGCAGGCCCTGCCCGGCGGGGGCGCCATGCTCGCCGTCGAGGCGACCGCGGCCGAGGCGGAAGCACAGCTCGCGGGCCGCGAGCACGAGGTCTCCCTCGCAGCCGAGAACGGCCCCACCTCCGTGGTGATCTCCGGCGACCCCGGAGCCGTGGCGGAGATCGGCGCCGCCTTCACCGCGCAGGGCCGCCGCACCAAGCAGCTCAAGGTCAGCCACGCCTTCCACTCCCCGCACATGGACGGGATGCTCGCCGAGTTCGAGACGGTCGCCAAGCAGCTCACCTACCACCCGCCGCGCATCCCGGTCGTCTCCAACCTCACCGGCGACACCGCCGGAGCCGAACTCCTCACCCCGGAGTACTGGGTCGGCCACGTCCGCCGGCCCGTCCGCTTCGCCTCCGGCATCCGCCGGCTGGCAGCGCTGGGCGTCGCCACCTTCCTGGAGGCCGGCCCGGACAGCGTCCTCACCCCGATGATCACCGAGACCCTCGCGGACACCCCGGACGGTGCCCGCGCCGGCGCGATCGCCCTGGCCCGCCGCGACCAGGACGAGCCCGCCGCCTTCCTGACCGCCCTGGCCCGTCTGCACGTCGGCGGCCGGGGGGTGCACTGGCAGGCCGCGACGGCCGGCCTGGACGCCCGTACCGTCACCCTTCCCCCGTACGCCTTCCAGCGCCGCCGCTACTGGCTCGACCAGGTGGCGCCGGTCGCCGTCGCCCGGGCGGTGACCCGCACGTACCAGGCCGCCGACGAGGCGGCCGACGAGGAGACGGCGGCACCGACCACCGCGGCCACCCTGGCCGCGGCCCCGCCGGCGGAGCGCCCCGCACTGATCCTGGCCGCCGTACTGGAGGTCGCGGCCGAGGTGATGGGCCTCGACTCGCCCGGCGAGATCAGCGTCGAGACGCCGCTGCTGGAACTGGGCTTCACCTCCCTGATGGCGGTCGACCTGCGCAACAAGGTCGTCGAGGCGACCGGCGTCGACCTGCCCGCCACGGTCGTCTACGACCACCCGACTTTCGAAGCGATAGCGAGCTACGTGGACTCGCTCATGAACACGGATCGAGGCTGAACCGAATGAACGAGTCCATGGCCATTGCCGTTGTCGGCATGTCGTGCCGTTTTCCGGGTGCGGAGGGTGGTCCGGGGGCGTTTTGGGATCTGCTGGTGGCGGGTCGTGATGCGGTGGGT
>NZ_JBITTH010000060.1:0-11906 GCF_044541755.1 Streptomyces sp. NPDC085524 | reverse complement strand
GGCTACAACGTCGTCAACATCGGCATCAAGCAGCCGGTCTCCGCGATCCTGGAGGCCGCGCAGGAGCACAAGGCCGACGTCATCGGCATGTCGGGCCTCCTGGTGAAGTCCACCGTGATCATGAAGGAGAACCTCCAGGAGCTCAACCAGCGCAAGCTGGCGGCCGACTACCCCGTCATCCTCGGCGGCGCCGCCCTCACCCGCGCCTACGTCGAACAGGACCTCCACGAGATCTACGAAGGCGAGGTCCGCTACGCCCGCGACGCCTTCGAAGGCCTCCGCCTCATGGACGCGCTCATGGGCGTCAAGCGCGGCGTCCCCGGCGTCGAGCTTCCCGCTCTCAAGCAGCGCCGTGTCGCCAAGCGGGACACGCCCGCCCTCCAGGTGGCGGAGCCCGAGCCCGGTGGCCGTTCCGACGTGGCCGTCGACAACCCGGTGCCCACCCCGCCGTTCTGGGGCACCCGTGTCGTCAAGGGCATCCCGCTCAAGGACTACGCCTCCTGGCTCGACGAGACCGCCCTCTTCAAGGGCCAGTGGGGGCTGAAGGACGCCGACACCATCGAGACGGACGGGCGGCCCCGGCTGCGCGGCTGGCTCGACCGGCTGCACACCGACGGGCTGCTCGAAGCGGCCGTCGTGCACGGGTACTTCCCCTGCGTCTCCAAGGGCGATGACCTGATCATCCTGGACGACAACGGTTCCGAGCGGACCCGCTTCACCTTCCCGCGCCAGGGCCGCGGCCGTCGGCTGTGCCTCGCCGACTTCTTCCGTTCGGAGGACTCCGGAGAGACCGATGTCGTCGGCCTCCAGGTGGTCACCGTCGGTTCGAGGATCGGCGAGGAGACGGCCCGGCTCTTCGCCGCCGACGCCTACCGCGAGTACATGGAGCTGCACGGACTCTCCGTCCAGCTCGCCGAGGCCCTGGCCGAGTACTGGCACGCCCGGGTCCGTACCGAGCTGGGCATCGCCGGATCCGATCCGGCGTCCATGGCCGGCATGTTCCGCACCGAGTACCAGGGCTGCCGCTACTCCCTCGGCTACCCCGCCTGCCCCGACCTGGAGGACCGCGCGAAGATCGCCGACCTCCTCCGGCCCGAGCGGATCGGCGTGCAGCTCTCGGAGGAGTTCCAGCTCCACCCCGAGCAGTCCACCGACGCCATCGTCATCCACCACCCCGAAGCCTCGTACTTCAACGCGCGCTGACCCGTACAGAAAGGAAACGAGCATGGGAGCCGTCCTCACCGAGCACCCGGCGCTCTCGCCCCCGGCGACAGCGCCTGCGAGTCCGCCCGCCCCCGCCGCCGTGCCCGCGGCCCGTCCCGACGTGCGCGAGCTGCTGGCCAGCGGACGGCGCTCGTTCTCCTTCGAGTTCTTCCCGCCGAAGACCGAGGCCGGGGAACGCACGCTCTGGAAGGCGATCCGGCGCATCGAGGCGCTCTCGCCCTCTTTCGTCTCCGTCACGTACGGCGCGGGGGGTTCCTCCCGCGACCGTACGGTCGAGGTCACCAAGCGGATCGCGGCCGAGACCACGCTGCGCCCCGTGGCCCACCTGACGGCGGTCGGGCACTCGGTCGCCGAGCTGCGGCACATCATCGGCCAGTACGCGGACGCCGGGATCCGGGACGTCCTCGCCCTGCGCGGTGACCCGCCGGGCGACCCGAAGGGGGTGTGGACCCCGCACCCGGACGGCTTCACGCACGCGCACGAACTCGTCAGCCTCATCCGTAGGCTGGGCGACTTCACGGTGGGCGTGGCCGCGTTCCCCGAGCGCCACCCGCGTTCACCGGGCTGGACCGAGGACATCCGGCACTTCGCCGCCAAATGCAGGGCGGGCGCCGACTACGCGATCACGCAGATGTTCTTCCAGGTGGAGGACTACCTGCGGCTGCGCGACCGGCTGGCCGCCGTCGGCTGTCTCACCCCGGTGATCCCCGAGATCATGCCCGCCACGGACGTACGGCAGATCAGCCGCTTCTCCGAGCTGAGCGACGCCCACTTCCCCGAACACCTCGCCAGCCGCTTGGAGGCGGTACGGGGCGACGCGGCCGCCGGCCACGCCATCGGGGTGGAGTACGCGACCGTCATGGCCGAGCGGCTCCTGGCCGAGGGCGCACCCGGCCTGCACTACATCACCCTCAACCGCTCCACGGCGACCCGAGAGATCCACCAGAACCTGAACGTCAACTGACGCTGCACGCTGCCGCCCACACACCGGAGTAGTCCATGCCCAGCCAGTCCACCGACACCGCCGCCACCGCCGAGTTCACCGACTACAAGGTCGCCGACATCTCCCTCGCCGCCTTCGGCCGCAAGGAGATCACCCTGGCCGAGCACGAGATGCCCGGCCTGATGTCGATCCGGCGGGAGTACGCGGCGTCGCAGCCGCTGGCCGGCGCCCGTATCACCGGCTCCCTGCACATGACCGTGCAGACCGCCGTGCTCATCGAGACCCTCGTCGCCCTCGGCGCCGACGTCCGCTGGGTGTCCTGCAACATCTACTCGACGCAGGACCACGCGGCCGCGGCCATAGCCGCCGCCGGGATCCCCGTCTTCGCCTGGAAGGGCGAGACGCTGGAGGAGTACTGGTGGTGCACCGAGCAGGCGCTGACCTGGCCGGGCCACGCGGGCCCGAACATGATCCTCGACGACGGCGGTGACGCCACCCTCCTCGTCCACAAGGGCGTCGAGTTCACGAAGGCCGGCTCCGTCCCGGACCCGTCCACCGCGGACAACGAGGAGTACGCGCTCGTCCTCGGCCTGCTGCAGAAGAGCACCATCGACTGGGTCACCCTCGCCGCCGGCATCCGCGGCGTGACGGAGGAGACCACGACCGGTGTCCACCGCCTGTACGAGATGCACAAGGAAGGCGCCCTGCTGTTCCCGGCGATCAACGTGAACGACGCCGTGACGAAGTCGAAGTTCGACAACAAGTACGGCTGCCGCCACTCCCTGATCGACGGCATCAACCGCGCCACCGACGTCCTCATCGGCGGCAAGACGGCCGTGGTCTTCGGCTACGGAGACGTCGGCAAGGGCAGCGCCGAGTCGCTGCGCGGCCAGGGCGCCCGCGTCATCGTCACCGAGATCGACCCGATCTGCGCCCTGCAGGCCGCCATGGACGGCTACCAGGTCGCGACCCTCGAGGACGTCGTCGAGACGGCCGACATCTTCATCACGACCACGGGCAACAAGGACATCATCATGGCCGCCGACATGGCCAAGATGAAGCACCAGGCGATCGTGGGCAACATCGGCCACTTCGACAACGAGATCGACATGGCCGGCCTGGCGAAGATCGAGGGCATCGTCAAGGACGAGGTCAAGCCGCAGGTCCACACCTGGACGTTCCCCGACGGCAAGGTCCTGATCGTCCTCTCCGAGGGCCGTCTGCTGAACCTCGGCAACGCGACCGGCCATCCGTCCTTCGTGATGTCGAACTCCTTCGCGGACCAGACCCTGGCCCAGATCGAGCTCTTCACCAAGCCGGAGGAGTACCCGACCGACGTCTACGTGCTGCCCAAGCACCTCGACGAGAAGGTCGCCCGCCTCCACCTCGACGCCCTCGGCGTCAAGCTCACCACCCTGCGCCCCGAGCAGGCCGCCTACATCGGCGTCGACGTCGAGGGTCCGTACAAGCCGGACCACTACCGCTACTGATGCGGCTTCCGATCGAAGACCGCTGACCGGCGCCCGCCCCTCCCGACCGGGAAGGGCGGGCAGCCGGCAGAACCTCCCCACCGCCCCGGAGGAACCCGTGACCATCAGTGAAATAGCCCCACCCCCTATCCAGGACCGTGCCGCGGAACTGGCCGAGATCAAGGCCATGGCCATCGCCGGGCCCGACCCGAAGGCCACCGAACGGCAGCACGCCAAGGGCAAGCTGACGGCGCGGGAGCGCATCGAGGCGCTCCTCGACGAAGGCTCGTTCCAGGAGATCGAGGCCCTGCGCCGGCACCGGGCCAGCGGCTTCGGCCTGGAGCACAAGAAGCCCTACACCGACGGGGTCGTCACCGGCTGGGGCACCGTCCACGGGCGGACGGTCTTCGTCTACGCGCACGACTTCCGCATCTTCGGCGGCGCCCTCGGCGAGGCCCACGCGCAGAAGATCCACAAGGTGATGGACCTCGCGGTGGCCGCCGGGGCACCCCTGGTCAGCCTCAACGACGGCGCCGGAGCCCGGATCCAGGAGGGCGTCACCGCCCTCGCCGGATACGGCGGCATCTTCCAGCGCAACACCAAGGCCTCGGGCGTCATCCCGCAGATCTCCGTGATGCTGGGCCCGTGCGCCGGCGGCGCCGCGTACTCCCCGGCCCTCACGGACTTCGTGTTCATGGTCCGCGAGACCTCGCAGATGTTCATCACCGGACCGGACGTGGTCCGCGCGGTGACCGGCGAGGAGATCACCCAGAACGGTCTCGGTGGCGCCGACGTGCACGCCTCCGTCTCCGGGGTCGCGGCCTTCGCCTACGACGACGAGCAGAGCTGCCTCGAAGACGTACGGTTCCTGCTGTCGCTGCTGCCCTCCAACAACCGCGAGACCGCACCCCGCGAGGCCACCGCCGACCCCGCCGACCGGCGCACCGACACCCTCGTCGACCTCGTCCCCGCCAACCCGAACCAGTCCTACGACATCCGCAAGGTCATCGAGCAGATAGCCGACGACGGCGAGTACTTCGAGATCCAGCCGGGCTGGGCGCAGAACGTCGTCGTCGCCCTGACCCGCTTCGACGGCCACGTCACCGGGATCGTCGCCAACCAGCCCTCCTCGATGGCGGGCGTCCTCGACATCCACGCCAGCGAGAAGGCCGCCCGCTTCGTGCAGTTCTGCGACGCCTTCAGCATCCCGCTCGTGACCCTCGTCGACGTGCCCGGCTTCCTGCCCGGAGTCGACCAGGAGCACAACGGCATCATCCGGCACGGCGCCAAACTGCTGTACGCGTACTGCAACGCGACCGTCCCGCGGATCCAGCTGATCCTGCGCAAGGCCTACGGCGGTGCGTACATCGTCATGGACTCGCGTTCCATCGGCGCCGACATCTCCCTGGCCTGGCCCAGCAACGAGATCGCCGTCATGGGCGCCGAGGGCGCGGCCAACGTCATCTTCCGCCGGGAGATCGCGGCGGCCGAGGACCCGGACGCCGAACGGGCGCTGAAGATCAAGGAGTACCAGACCGAGCTGATGCACCCGTACTACGCGGCCGAGCGCGGCCTCGTCGACGACGTCATCGACCCTGCCGAGACCCGCTCCGCGCTCATCGGCGCCCTCGCGATGCTGCGCTCCAAGTACGCGGACATCCCGTCCCGCAAACACGGCAACCCGCCGGTGTGACGCGCGAGGAGGCAGCGGACCGATGACCACCCCATGGAAGATCACCGGCGGCGCACCCTCCGCGGAGGAGACCGCCGCCCTCACCGCCGTCCTCACGGCCCTGCTGGCACGGCGAACCGCCGCCGCGCCGGCTCCGGCCGCCGGCGACCGGGTCCCCGACAGCGGCTGGCACCGCGCCCACCGCAACCCGCACGCCGCCGCGGGGATGTGGCGCGGCCGGTGAAGGAGGATTCCGCAGAGCGTTCCGTACACGTCACCGAAGTGGCCGAGGGCGTCCACGCGTACGTCCAGCCCGACGGGGGCTGGTGCCTGAACAACGCGGGCATCCTCACCGACGGGGACCGCAGCGTGCTGGTCGACACCGCGGCCACCGAGGCCCGCGCCCGGCACCTGCGCCGGGCCGCGCTGCGGCTCGCGCCGCGGCCCCCGCACGCCGTGGTCAACACCCACTTCCACGGCGACCACACCTACGGCAACTCCGTCTTCCCCGAGGCCCTGACCATCGGCCACGAGATGACCCGTACCCTCGTGGGCGCCGCCGGGATGCACATGGCCGGACTGTGGCCCGACGTCTGCTGGGGCGACATCGAGATCACCCCGCCCGAGCTGACCTTCCGGGACCGCTTGACCCTCCACGTGGGGGCCGTCCGCGCCGAACTCCTCCACATCGGCCCGGCTGCGCACTCCGTCGACGACACCGTGGTCTGGCTGCCCGAACGGGGCGTGCTGTTCACCGGCGACCTCGCGATGAACGGGGTCACCCCGTTCTGCGTCATGGGCTCCGTGGCGGGCTCCCTGCGCGCCCTGGAACGGCTGCGCGCCCTGGGCGCCACCACGATCGTCCCCGGCCACGGCCCGGTCGGCGGCCCGGAGATCCTCGACGCCAACGAGGCGTACCTGCGCTGGGTGCAGGGGCTCGCCAAGGAAGGAGCAGCGGCCGGGACGAGCCCCCTCGAACTCGCCCGGGCCACCGACCTCGGACCGTACGAGGACCTCCTGGACGCGGAACGCCTGCTCCCCAACCTGCACCGCGGATACGCCGAGGAGCAGGGCCTGCCCGAGGGCACCCCGCTCGACATCGGAGCCCTCTTCGAGGAGATGACCGCCTACCACGGCCGCCCACCCCGCTGCCTCGCCTAGGGCCGACAGCCTCTAGGCCGTCTAGGGGTTCCTGCGCTGCCGACTGGGGTGTGCGCGGGCGGGCGGGGCACCTTAGATTCGTCCCCGGAAGCGCGGTACAGGTCATGCCCGACCTAGGCACGCGGCCCGTCCCCGATGCCCCCTTCGAGGACGGGCCGAAGCGCACTGTGCCCGCACAAGCACCGCTTAACCGCACGCCGTTACCCTGCCTCCCTCGTACTCGACGAGTGACGAGCAACGAGTAAGGAGCACGGAAGGGCATGAGCATCATCGACACCGACAGCGAGCTGTGGGTCCGCCGCTTCCACCCGGCCCCCGAGCAGCCGTACCGCCTCGTCTGCCTCCCGCACGCGGGCGGCACGGCGTCCTACTTCTTCCCCTTCTCCCAGGCCCTCGCCGCCCACGCCGACGTGCTGGCCATCCAGTACCCCGGCCGCCAGGACCGCCGGCACGAGCCGGCCATCACCGTCACCGAGCAGCTCGTCGACCGCATCCACCAGGCCCTGCGGCCCTGGGCCGACCGCCCGCTGGTGCTCTTCGGGCACAGCATGGGCGCCGTACTCGGCTTCGAGCTCGCCCGCCGGATGGAGGCCGAGGGCGAACCCCCGCTCGGCCTGATCGTCTCCGGGCGCCGCGCCCCCCACATGCCGCGCCCCGACAGCGTGCACACCAAGGGCGACGAGGCCCTCCTCGCGGAGATCCGGAAGCTCTCCGGCACCGACCCGGGCGTGCTCGCCGACGAGGAGATCGTGCGCATGGTGCTGCCCGCCATCCGCGCCGACTTCAAGGCCATCGAGACCTACCGCTACCGGCCCGCCCCCGGCCGGGACACGGCGCTGAGCTGCCCGCTCAGTGTGCTCACCGGCGAATCCGACCCCCGGGTGACCCTGCACGAGGCGCTGGAGTGGCGCGAGCACACCTCCGGCACCTTCACCTTCCGCAGCTTCCCCGGCGGCCACTTCTACCTGACCCCCCAGCAGGACGCCGTGACCCGCGCCATCGCCGAAGACCTGGCGGCCCTCGGCCAGGAGCGGCTCCAGACCGTCGCGGGCTGACCCGGTGACCGCCCGCGGCAGGCTGCTCGCCATCAGCGACCTGCACGTCGGGCACCCCGAGAACCGCCGCATCCTCGAGGAGCTCCGCCCCGGCAGCGAGGACGACTGGCTCATCGTCGCCGGGGACGTCGGCGAGACCGCCGAAGGCGTCGCATGGGCGCTGAGCACGCTCAGCGCCCGCTTCGCCCGCGTCGTCTGGGTCCCCGGCAACCACGAGCTGTGGACCGCACCCGGCGACCCGCTCACCCTGCGCGGCGAAGCCCGCTACCAGCACCTCGTCGACCTCTGCCGGTCCCTCGGCGTGGTCACGCCCGAGGACCCGTACCCCGTATGGCAGGGCGCGGGCGGGCCGGTCCTCGTCGTACCGCTCTTCCTGCTGTACGACTACACGTTCCGCACGGGCGCCGCCCGCACCAAGGCGGAATCCCTCGCCCAGGCCTACGCCACCGGAGTCGTCTGCACCGACGAGTTCCTGCTGCACCCCGACCCGTACCCCACACGGGAGGCCTGGTGCCGGGCCCGGATCGACGCCACCGAACGCCGGCTCGCCGCCTGCGACCCCGCGCTGCCCACCGTCCTGGTCAACCACTTCCCCCTCGTGCGCGAACCCACCCGGATCCTGCGCCACCCCGAGTTCGCCCAGTGGTGCGGAACGCAGCGCACCGCCGACTGGCACCTGCGCTACCGGGCCGCGGCCGTCGTCTACGGACACCTGCACATCCCGTGCACCACCTGGTACGACGGCGTGCGCTTCGAGGAGGTGTCCGTCGGCTACCCCCGCGAGTGGAGCACCCCCGGCCACCCCAGGAACGTGCCGCGGGTGATCCTGCCCGGCTGACCCGTCCGGGCCCGTCACCCCGGACGGGCCCGCGGCGCGCAGTTGTGGCCAGGCAACTAGTGGCCACCGCTGAGGGCAGGTACGGGCCCCGGGCGGTCCCTACGCTGGCGGACAAGTGATGCCACGCAACGGGGGAAACGGCTGATGACGCTCTTGTCCCGGGACAACGAACTCGCCCGGCTGGACGCCGCCCTCGGGGCCGCGGAAGCCGGCGCCACCACCATCGTGCTCATCGAAGGGGCCCCCGGCTGCGGGAAGTCCGAAGTGCTCAGGACCGCCGCCGACACCGCCCGCGGGCGCGGCGCCACCGTCCTCTGGGCCGCGGGCAGCCCCGACGCCTCCGCCACCCGGCACCGCATGCTCGACGCCCTCACCGCCGCCGCCGGTGAACTCGACGGGCCCGCGCCGCTCGTCGTCTGCCTCGACGACCTCCAGTACGCGGACGCCGCCTCGCTCGCCGCCCTGACCGGCCTGACCCGGGCCCCCCACCGCACCGGCCTGCTCATCGTGCTCACCGGCCCGCTCGGCGGCCCGGGCGCGGACGGCCACGACACCGTCACCGAACTGCTGCGCCACCCCGGCTTCCGCCGGATCCGCCTCGGCCGCCTGGACCGCGCCGCCACCGCCGCCCTGCTGCGCGACCACCTCCAGGGCGCGGCCCGCGGCGAATCCGCCGACCGCCTGTACACCACCACCGGGGGCAACCCGCTGCTGCTCAGGGCCTTGCTGTCCGAATACGACACCAGCCGTCCCGAACCCGGAGGCCCGTTCGCCGGCGCCGTACGGGCCTGCCTCCAGCGCTGCGAAACCCCCTCCCGCGACCTCGCCCGCGCCCTGGCCGCCCTCGGCAGCCACACCACCCTGGAGCGCGCCGCCGACATCGTCGGCGCCACCCCCGCCGACGCCGTCCGCGCCCTCGCCGCGCTCGCCGAGACCGGACTCACCAACGGGCCCGGGCTGCGCCACCCCGCCGTGGCCGCCGCCGTCCTGGAGACCCTCGAACCCGCCGAGCGCGCCGGCCTGCACGCCCGTACGGCCAGGGTCCTGTACGCCGACCGGGCCGACGCCGAGACCGTCGCCGCGTACCTGCGCGCCGCCGGCACGGCCGAGGGCGACTGGGCCGTCCGCACCCTGTGCGAGGCCGCTCAGCAGGCCCTCGCCGCAGACGAGGCCGAACGCGCCGCGGCCTGCCTCCAGCTCGCCCACACCGGCACCGACGACGAGCCGACCCGCTGGCGGATCGGCCTGCAGCTCGCCGCCCTCACCTGGCGCCTCACCCCCGCCGCCGCCGAACAGCACCTCGACGCCCCCCTCGCCGCCCTGCGCGCCGGCCTCCCCGGCGCACCCTCGGGCTCCCTGGCCCGCCTGCTCGTCGCCCAGGGCCGCGTGGCGGAGGCGACGGAAGTACTGCGGCTCGCACCCTCCGGCGCCGGCGCCCTGCGCGACCTCTTCGCGGTCCCGCCCGCCTCCGAGAGCGACGAAGCCGTCCTCTGCGCCGCACTGTGGACCCACCCGGGCGGCCACCGGGACCCGTCCACCGCCGAACGGCTGCTCAAGGGAACCCCGTTGGCCCACGACACCTTCGAACCACTGGTCCAGGCCGTACGGATCCTGCTGCACACCGGGCACCCGCGCCGGGCCGCCGCCTGGTGCGAGGAACTGCACACCGAGGCCGAGCACCGCCGGGCCCCCGGCTGGCAGGCCATGTTCGGCTCGCTCCGCGCCGAGGCGCTCGTCCACCTCGGCGACCTCCCCGGCGCCGAGCGCGCGGCGACCGCCGCCGTGGCGGCCGTCGCGGGCCGCGGAGGACTGTTCATGTACCGCCCCGTCGCGGTCCTCGTGGCCGCGCTCACCGCCATGGGCCGCTACGACGACGCAGCCCGACGCCTGCCCCTGCCCCTCCCCGACCAACTGCCCGGCACCGTCCACGCCCTGCCCTACCTGCACGCGCGCGGCCGGTACTACCTCGCCACGCACCGGGCCCAGGCCGCCCTGAGCGAGTTCCTCGACGTGGGCCGCCTGGCAGGACGCTGGGGCCTCGACGGCCCGGACGGCCTGCCCTGGCGGGCCGACGCCGCCGAAGCCCTGCTCCGCCTGCGCCGCCCCCGCGAGGCACGCGTGCTCACCGCGGCCCAGCTCGCCGTACCCGGCATCGGCGCCCGCACCCGGGGCATGGCCCTGCGCCTGCACGCCGCCACCGAGGAATCCCACCGCCGGCCCGACCTCCTCACCCGGGCCGTCGCCGACCTGCGCGGCTGCGGTGACCGCCTGGAACTGGCCAAGGCCGTCGCCGACTTCGGCCGCAGCCTGCAGGCCCTCGGCGAGGGCCCGCGAGCGGGCTCCGTCATCCGGCGCGCCTGGAGACTGGCCGACGAGTGCGGCGCGACCCCGCTGTGCCGGGACATCCTGCCGGGCCAGCAACGGGCCGACGTGAGCGCCGAAACGGAACGCCAGGCCGCGGCGGACCCCGAGCCGGACGTGGCCGTCCTCAGCCAGTCCGAACGCCGCGTCGCCTCCCTGGCCTCCGCCGGATACACGAACCGGGAGATAGCGGCCAAGCTCTTCGTGACGATGAGCACGATCGAGCAGCACCTCACGCGCATCTACCGGAAGCTCAACATTTCCCGTCGGCAGGACCTGCCGATCGACCTTCAGCTCGACATTCTCGAGCACGTCGGAGTCCAGTGAGCACGCAAGACGGGCTTTAGCCGAAGTTGTGACGATCGGTTTGGACCCCTGCGGTGTGACCTGGTGACGAAATGGAGACAGGCATCATGAATCCGGACTTTGGCATGCCGAAAAACGGCCCTGCTGCCGCTGTTGCCGTTGTCGGCATGTCGTGCCGTTTTCCGGGTGCGGAGGGTGGTCCGGGGGCGTTTTGGGATCTGCTGGTGGCGGGTCGTGATGCGGTGGGTGAGGTGCCTGCGGATCGGTGGGATGTGGATGCGTTCTATGATCCGGATCCGTCGGTGGCGGGTAAGTCGGTGGCTCGGCGTGCAGGGTTTTTGAGTCGGGTCGATGGTTTCGATGCGAGGTTTTTCGGTATTTCGCCGCGTGAGGCCGTGGCGATGGATCCGCAGCAGCGGTTGGTGCTGGAGCTGGCGTGGGAGGCGTTCGAGGACGCCGGTGTGGTGGCGGGTTCTGTGCGGGGGTCTGCTGCTGGTGTGTTCGTGGGTGCGATGGCGGACGATTATGCGGGTTTGGTGCGTCGGGGTGGTGTGGAGGGGGTTGGTGCTTTCACGTCGACGGGTCTTGCGCGGAGTGTGATTGCGAATCGGGTTTCGTATCTGTTGGGTTTGACGGGTCCGTCGTTGGTGGTGGATTCGGGTCAGTCGTCGGCGTTGGTGGCGGTTTATCAGGCGTGTGAGGCGTTGCGTCGTGGGGAGGTGTCGTTGGCGTTGGCGGGTGGTGTGAATTTGATGCTGGCGCCGGAGTCTTCGGTGGTGGTGTCGAAGTTCGGTGGTTTGTCGCCTGATGGGCGTGCGTTTGTTTTCGATGGCCGGGCGAATGGTTATGTGCGGGGTGAGGGGGGTGGGCTTGTCGT
>NZ_JBITTH010000059.1:0-12039 GCF_044541755.1 Streptomyces sp. NPDC085524 | reverse complement strand
GCCCCCCCCCCGCCGTTTCCCCACCCTTTAGAGGGGGGGGGGGGGGGGTTGGTGGGTCCCTCGTGCGGGCGCCAATTCGGGGGGGGGGGGGGGGCGCCCCCGCCCCCCCGCACCACCCTGGGCCGAGCAGGCCGTACGCGTACGGGTTGCGGGTGTACGGGTACGGGTCAGGCGATGGAGAAGGTGACCACCGACTGGTAGGTGTCGGCGAACATGAACGGCGGGAGCTGGATCATCCCGGCGCCGCCGACGGCGAACTCACCACCGGTGAGCTCGTCCCCGCCGGCGCTCTGCGAGGCGACCTTCATCGGGACGTCGGTGATCGCTCCCGGCGCGCCCGCGGTGCAGGTGCTCGGGCTGTCCGGGTTGGTGACGGTGCAGGACGGCTGGATGCCGATCTGCGCCTTCGCCATCGAGTGGCCGGTCGTCGCGTTCAGGAACGGCGTACGGGTCGCCGTCACGTCCCAGCCGAGCGAGCCGCCGCGGAAGTCCTGGACGGTCGCGGCGTTGAACATGCCGACCACCGACTGGGACTTGCCGTTGATGGTGACCGCGCCGAAGCTGACGGCCGGCTGGCCGTCCTTCGGGCCGAGCGCCAGCGGTCCGGGCAGGACCTCCACGTCGACCGGGTTCTTCACCCCGGTCGCCTTCTCGACGAAGACGAACGACTTGGAGGTCGTCGCACCGTCGATCTTGATCGCGTCGGCCTTCTTGGTGACCGTGATGTTGCAGGTGGCGACGCCGGCGGCGTCCGCCGTGCCCGAACCGGTGTCACCGGTCGCCGCGCCCGCGAGCAGGGCGGAGCAGGTGACGGCGCCGGCCGGGAAGTTGGCGCCGGTGGCGACGACGGCGGTGCCCGCCTCACCGCTGTTGGGCGTCAGCTTCGTGGTGACCGGGTCCTTGGGCAGGGCCTCGACCGCGACCGAGCCGACCGTGGCGCTCGGGCGCGGCTTCGGCGTGCAGACGGTGGTGAAGATCGAGCCGCCGAGGTTGGCGTCCGTGACCATCTGGTCGATCTTGACGTCGACCGTCGTGCCCTCGGTGCCGTCCGGGATCTTGATGGTCCCGTCGACCGGGCCCGGGTCGAGGGGGACGCCCGGCTGAACGGTGACCGTCTCGGGCGCACCGGTCACGGTCTGCGGAGCCCCGTTGACCAGCAGGGCGATCTTGGTGGTGTTCACGGTGGTCACCGCGAACGCCGGCACGAGCGGGCTGGTGCCCGGGTCGATCTTGATCGGGACGACGTCCCCGGCCTTGGCGCCGTCGGGGAGGGTGACCGTGAAGTTCTGGTTGCCGGATCCGTCGGCCTGCGGCGCGGGGGCGTCGCACTCCACGAAAACGGCGGTGGTCTTGGTCGCGGCCTGAGCCGTCCCCGCCAGGCCCACGACGCCACCTGTGAGGGCCAGGGACAATGCGCCCGCCCCGGCCAGGACTCTTCGTCGGAACGTTGTACTCACTGGGTCGCGACTCCTTCGTCAGACGAACCCTCCCCCCACCCGCTGTGTGAGGGAGGTCGAGCCGGTGCGGTGGCCGATATTGACGCTTCGTCGTGATGAGAAGTCAATGACTTGTTTTCGTGTGAAGCACACAGAAATTGATGGGCCATCAGGGAGAGTCTGATGGCCCATCGGATACCGACCGGTCGGGGTGCGTCCGCTAGCGGTCGGTCGGGGTGTGCAGCAGCAGGTTCGGCGTGCCCGACGGGAGGTTGCCGAGGCGGTCCGGGACGGCCGAGTGCAGCAGGGTCGCGGCGACCTGGGCCGGGGTCTTCGCCGGGCCGTCCGCCAGGACCAGCGCGGCCACCCCCGCCACGTGCGGGGCCGCCATCGAGGTGCCGGAGGCCCGGGCCGTGGCGGTAGGGGAGCCCTTCCACGCCGAGACGACGGCCACCCCGGGGGCGGCGAGGTCCACGCAGGGGCCGCGGCCGGAGAACGGCGCCCACCGGTCGCCGTCGTCGCTCGCGCCGACCGTGAGGACCTCGGGGACCGCGGAGGGGGAGCCGCTGCAGGCGTCCCCGGCGTCGTTGCCCGCGGCCACGGTGAAGGTGATCCCGGAGGCGACGGCGCGGGCCGCCGCCCTGTCGAGGGCGCGGCTGCTGCTGCCGCCCATGCTCATGTTGGCCACCGCCGGGGTGCCGGGGTGCCGGGCGGCGTCCTTCACCATCCATTCCACGCCCTTGATCATTCCCGAAAGCCGCCCGGAACCACGGCAGTTGGCCACCTTTACCGAGACCAGAGAAACGCCCTTCGCGACCCCGAACGTCCGTCCGCCCACTGTCCCTGCGACGTGCGTGCCGTGGCCGTTGCAGTCGCCGGAGCGCTCCATGAACACCGCGTTGTAGCCGCTGCGGGCGCGGCCGCCGAACTCCCGGTGGCCCACGTTGATCCCGGTGTCCAGGACGTAGACGGTGACGCCCCGACCGGTCGTCGCGTACGTGTACGAGCCGTCGAGCGGCAGCTCGCGCTGGTCGATCCGGTCCAGCGACCAGGGCGGCTGCGGCTGCGTGTCGGAGATGCGGAACTCCGCATCCGGCTCCACCGACGCCACCCGGGGGTCGGCGGCCAGGGCGGCGGCGCGGGCCGGGGTGGTGCGGACGGCGAAGCCGTTCAGGGCGGTGTCGTAGACGGCCTCGACCTCGTCGCCCGCCCGGGCCGCCTCCGCGGCCAGGGCGCCGGCGCGGGCGGGGGCGCGGGAAGCGGTGGCGTCCTTCAGGACGACGACGTAGGCGGCGGTGGGGGCTTCGGCATCGGTGGCGTGGGAGTGCGGCGTCGGGGCGGGGGCCGTGGTGGCCGCCGCGAGGAGCGCGGCGGCGGGCAGGAGAGCGGCGAATGCGGTCATGCCGCCGATGCTCGGCGAGTCGCGCCGCGGGCGCGCGGAGGGTGCGCCGAGTGGCGGCACGACACGCCGCCGCCGGGTGTCAGCGGGTCAGGGGCCAGCCGCGCATCGAGAAGGTGCCCTCGTCCACGGCCCCGGCGGAGTCGTAGGTGCCCAGGGCGGCCTCGTTGTCGGTGTCCACGCCCACCCACATGCCGTAACAGCCGCGCGCCTTCGCCTCGTCGGCCAGTGCGAGCGTCAGCGCGCGGCCGATCCCGCGGCGGCGGTAGCCCTCGTCCACGGATAGCTCGTACAGGCACATCTCGGTGCCCTTGTCGGGGTGGGTCATCTCCATGCCCGAGACCATCCCCGCGGGCACGCCGTCCACGTAGGCGATGAGCATCAGATGGCCCGGGGCGGCGAGGAACCGCTCCGACCACTCGGGGCGGGCCGGTGCGTCGAAGAGGGACTCGGCAGCGGTGAGCTCGGCGGGGCTCGTGGCCCGGCGGATGTCCATGGCGGCCACGATAACGGCGGCGTGACGGATGGTGAGCAGGATTCCGACCCGGCGTGGCGGCCGTCCCCGCCGGCCGGGGCGACCGGGGTAGGGGGTGACGCCGCGCGCGCCCGGCGGCCGCCCCGGTACCGCAGCCCGCAGGGCTGGGCGCGTACCGCGATGCGGCCGCCGTCGGGCCGGCCGGTGGTGTGGTCCCGTACGCGGCCGGCGGCCCTGCCCCGCCCCGCAAGCCCTCAGGGCTAGGGGGTGTCCGGCGGATCATGGCCGGGCCCGGCCCGCCTGGCACCCCCTAGGCGCGTACGGCGAGGGCGGCCGTGTAGCCCGTCGGGGCCGGAAGGTCCGTCAGGAGCCAGTCCGGGACCGGGGCGGGGGAGGGGCCCGAGCCCACGTACGGCTCGACGAGGCCGAGGCCGATCCCGGTGCCGATCCCCTTCAGGCAGGCCTCCTTGCGGGCCCAGACGCGCGCGAGCGCCGCCCGGCGGTCCGGCTCCGGCAGGGCGGCCAGCTCGGCCGTCTCCGCCGGGTGCAGGCTGCCCATCACGTCGGCCACCGCCTGCGCGCCCGGCAGTTCCTCCACGTCGACGCCGACCGGCGCCGGGGCGAGGGCGACGTACGCCACGTCACCGCTGTGCGAGAGCGAGAAGTGCACCCCGCCCCCGGCCACCGCAGGCCGGCCGTGCGGGCCGCCGCAGCCCGGGCAGTCCTCCCGGACCAGGACGACCTCCGCCGGAGCCAGTCCCAGCCGGATGCCGAGCAGCAGCCGCAGCCCGAGGTGCGAGGCGGTGTACCGGTGCCGGTCGGCGGGCCGCCGCTTGCGCTCGGCCTGCTGCAGTTCGTCCGCGTCGAGCACCCGCGCCGCCTCGGCGACCGGCAGCCCGCCGACCACGTCGAGCCGGGTGTCCAGGGACCACACCGCCACTGCCGCGCCCTCGGCGTGCGGGCCGGTCACCGGTGCCTCGCCGCCGAGCTGCCTCACGTAATCGATCACCCGCCCGAGATTAGAGGACGCGGCCGAACGGCTGGCTACCCTGGGCCCGACCGAACGTTCACAAGGGGGAGCGGAATGCGAAGCGCAGCCGTCACAGCGGGAGATGACCGGATCCGGTGGGTCGAATTCCCGGGGGAGGAACCGGCGCGCGTGTACGTGCACGGGCTCGGAGCCACCGCGCCCGCCTACTTCGCGGCGAGCGCCACGCACCCGCTGCTCGCCGGGCGCCGTTCGCTGCTGGTCGACCTGCTGGGCCACGGACACAGCGACCGGCCCGAGGACTTCGACTACACCCTCGAAGCCCACGCCGACGCGCTGGCCGCCGCCCTCGTCGCGGCGGACGTGGCGGGCGCCGAGCTGATCGGGCACAGCATGGGCGGGGCCGTCGCCATCGTGCTCGCCGCCCGCCATCCCGAACTGGTCTCCCGGCTGCTGCTCGTCGACGCCAACCTGGATCCGACGCCGCCCGTCCCCGGGGTCGGCAGCGGCATTGCCGCCTACACCGAGGAGGAGTTCCTCGCCGGCGGCTGGACCGAGGTCCGCGACCGGGTCGGCGCGCACTGGTGGGCCACGATGCGGCTGGCCGGCCGGACCGGGCTGTACCGCTCCGCCGTCCACCTCGCCGCGGGCACCGCGCCCACCATGCGGGAGCTGCTGCTGGAGCTGAAGATCCCGCGCGGCTTCCTGCTGCCCGAGGCCGACGGCCCGCTCCCCGGCGCCGAGGCGATGGAGGCGGCCGGCGTCGCCGTGGCGGCCGTTCCCGACTGCGGGCACAACATCATGCTGGACAACCCGGACGCCTTCGCCGAAGCAGCCGCCGCTCTGCTGGCCCGGGAACACTCCCTCTAGCGCGCGCTCACCGGGGTGGCGGTCTGCGGCTTCGCGCCCGGCGAGGGGGTGCCGTCGGTCCAGGCGTAGACGCGCTTGCCGCGCACCGCGACCTGGTACTGGTGCCGGTCGCGGCACTCCGACCGCACCTCGGCCCGGAGGTGCTGCGGCCACCACCGGGCGCCCAGGTCCGGTTCCCGCACCCGGTTCGGCGTGCCCGCCGTGCACTGCGGGCCGTCGAGCGGGGTCGCCCCGAGGTCGAAGCGGATCAGGCGGGCGTCCCCGGTGGTGCGCACCCGTATGCGGACGTCCTTGGCGTCCTTGGGTATCCAGGAGGGCAGGGCGAACGCCAGGTCGTCCCGGGTCGGGGCGTCGGCCGCGGTGGCGAACCGCTTGCCCTTCTCCTGGTACAGGTGGTTGTCGATCGTGTCGGACAGCGGGTTGGGCGGGAGGTTGGGCAGCGCGAAGGCTGCGGTGGCGAGGACTCCCACGGTGGCGGCGGCGATGACGAGCGGGCGTCGGTTCATGCCGTTCAGTCTCGGCGGCCGGACCCCTCGCGCGCGTCCCTCCTCAGGACGAACCGGTTCACTGCCCCAGGTCCCACACGGCGTCATACCTGAGAGGGAGCCGGATCAGAAGTAACCGGACACCGTCCGGCCCAGTTGGCCGGGGAGACCCCGTAGCCGCCTCCCCTCCTGCGAGGAACGCCATGCCCCGCCGCCCCGCCCACGCCCTCGCCGCCGCTGCCGCTGCCGCGGTGCTCGCCCTCGCCCCGTCCGCCGTCGCGGCCCCGGCCGCGCCGGCCGACAAGCCGCAGGTGCTGAGCCGCTGGACGCAGCCCGGCGCCGCGAGCCAGCAGGAGTGGGCCGACGCGCGCGAGAACCGGAGGGCGTGGGAGCCGTACGGCTTCGACTGGTCCACGGACTACTGCACGGGCGCCCCGGAGAACCCCTTCGGCTTCCCCTTCGCCACGGCCTGCGCCCGCCACGACTTCGGCTACCGCAACCACCGCGCCGCGGGCCTGTTCCCGGCCGCCAAAGACCGTCTGGACGAGGCCTTCCGCGCCGACATGGGCAGGGTCTGCGCCCGGTACGCGGGCGCACGCAAGGCCTCCTGCGACAGCACCGCTTGGCTCTACTACCAGGCCGTCAGGGGATTCGGCGGAGCAGCCGAATTCTGACGGTCCATTATCCACCGCGAAAAGAACCCCGCCCCGCGGGTAATCCGAAAATGGAATCGGATTTCCATATTCCGGATCGGGGGGTGAATTCAAGCAATGCTGGCTGGTTCCGTTCTGTGAATCCGGTGCCATGTCGGAGGTTTCCGGCGCGGCAAGTCCGGCTCCAACCCCCGTTGCCCTGGCGGAAATCCGAGATGGCAGGATAAATATCGCGCCACTCGCTTTTGTGAAGGGCACCGTGTTTTCCGTTCTCCGACGAAGCCACCCAGTGAATCCACAGGAAGGGCCATCCGAAAACGATGTACGCACGCCCCGACGAGGTCCGTCACCTGCACACACTCGGTCCGCACGGCACCAATCTCGAAGCCGCCTCGCACGAATGGCTCAGACGGCGCGGTGTCGAGGGGACCGTCGAGCTGCACTCGTCGATAGAGGCCGCGCTGGAGGCCGTGCCCGACGACGGGCGGCACGCACTGACCGCCTGCGCCGTCTACCCGGCCCTGCACACGCTGGTCTTCTCCAATCTGCACCGGCTGCACATGATCGACAGCTTCGTCATGCCGACCCACAACATGGTCCTCGCCAGCAGCGGTACGCGGACTCCGGCGACCGTCGCCTCCCATCCGGCACCCAAAGGGCTCGTGCCCGCCACTGCCCGGATCCACGAAGTGCTGAGCAACTCGCAGGCCGCCATCGACTGCGCCGAGGGCCGCGTCGAGGGCTGCATCACCACCATCGTGGCGGCCGAGAAGAGGGGCCTGCGGGTCCTGCGGGACTTCGGCGCCGTGCCCATGGTCTTCACCGTCCACCAGGTGCTGGCCGTCGGGCCCGACGCCGCCCCGCAGCTCGCCGCGGGAGCCGCCCGATGACCGCCGCTGCCGCCTTCGCACCCGGTACCGCCCCCGTCCCGGCCGGACTCCTCGCCGAAGCAGACCTGTTGACGCAGTCGCTCATCCCCCTGGTGAACCGGTTCCGCACCCGCCAGCAGGACGACGGCACCGTCACCGGCGCGACCGCCGACGACGCCGGCCTGCTGGGCCGGATACGCGACCTGGCGGCCGCCTGGTACCGGCGCAACGGACGCGGCGGCCAGGCCGACGCGCTCGTCGCCGACGTCGACGACTGGCTGGCGGCCGGACTCGGCTCCCGCCCCCATTTCGCCCGCTCCCGCGACGCCCTGCAGGCCCCGGCCGACGGTGAAGCGGTCTTCTTCCTCGCCCCCGTCCAGACCACCAACAGCGCCCCGCCCGTGGGCAAGCGCCTCGACTGCTTCCTCGCCCTGCGCAAGGAACCCGACGCCCTGGCGCAGATGGCCGCGGACTTCCCGCACCCGAAGAACAACTGCCAGTCCCTCGTGCTCATCACGGGCAGCGAGGGCTTCGCCCACGGTGCCTGCCTCGTCGTCTTCCCCGAGAACGTGGCGGCGCACGACAAGGTGACCGAGCAGCCGTACGCCATGTTCTTCTTCGGCAAGATGCGGAAGATCCACGAGACGTACGCGCTTCCCGCCGCCGCGGCCGTGCTCACCCCGGACTCGCTGCCGCGCGCCTCCACCGGACTGGCCGCCGACGTCTGTTACGAGGCCCGCGCCATCTGGGGCTACCTCCACGACTCGATGCACTACCAGGGCCTGTGGCCGTTCGACGAGAACATCTCCCTGAAGATGAACTGGTTCGTCGGACTCCTGGAGGAGATCAAGGTCGACGCCAAGACCGTGCTCGCCTGCGCCGACAGCGGCCTCGTGCCCTTCGCCGAGGAGCAGATCGACATGATCCTGCTGGAGCGGGTCTTCCGCTACCCGCAGGCCGACGACGCCACCCGCAACTTCGACTCCGGCACCGGCGTCTTCCTGTACTCGTGGTTCCGCGAGCACGGCGCCCTCATCGGCTCGCCCGAGGACGGCGGCCTGCTGCGGCTCGACCGCGCACAGGCCCTGGAAGCGCTGCGCACGTACGTGACCACCATGGAGAAGCTGGAGGCCGAGGTCACCACCGACGACGAATACCGGGCCAGGGCGAAGGAGATGGTCCGCCGGTACCTCCCCGAGGGCGAGCCCGGGCAGCGGTACTCCTTCACCGAGGACCAGCGCGTACTGCTCCGGGCCAAGGCCGGCCTGGACCGGCTGCCGCCGCTGGAGTTCGCCCGGGCGGAATGGTGACCCCGCCCGCATCGGACCAGGCACCCGCCTCCGCTTCCGCCTCCCCTTCCGCCTCCGTGCCCGGCCGTGGGGGCGGGGGTGGGCGCCTGGTCGTGCCGGCCCTCGCGGTCGGCATGGTCGTACTGCTCTCCGCGGGCTGGCTGCTCTCGGGCCACCTGGTGGCCGGGGTGCCCCCGCTCGCGGTGGCCGCCGGGCGCACCGCCACGGCCTTCGTGGCCATCACGCTGTTCGCCGTGCTGACCCCGCGGGGCCGCAGCGGCGTCCGTACCGCCGCCGGCCGCCCCCGCACCGTGCTGGTCCTCGCGTTCCTCGGGTTCTTCGCGTACTACACGGGGACCCTGCTCGGGACCCGGTACATCGGGGCCTCACGGGTGGGACTGATCGTCTCACTGCTGCCCTGCATCACCTTCGTCGTCGGCGTCCTCGCCTTCCGCGAGCCGAACTCCCGCCGGAAGGTGCTGGGGACGGCGCTCGCGGGCAGCGGCGCGGTCGGCTTCCTGCTGGCCGACGGTGCCGCTGCCGCCGGGGGCGGCCCCGCGACGGGCGCCCTCCTCTCCGGGGGCCTGCTCGCGTTCGGCGGGACCTTCACGTACGCCTTCTACGGCTACGTCTACCGGCAGCGCATGTCGGACGTACCGGCGCTCGCGGCCCTGCCCGCGGTCACCGGGGCGGGCACCCTCATGCTCGGCCTCACTGCGGTGCTGTTCGTGCCGCTCGGCGGGGTGTCCGCCGCGGACTGGGCAGGCGTGGCCGTACTCGGCGGGGTCCTCACCGCCCCGGTGTTCCTCATCTCCCACGAGCTGATCCTGCGCAAGGGGCCGCTGTTCACCTCGGCCCTGGGGCTCGCCGTCCCCTTCCTCGTACGGCTCGGCGAATGGGCCCTGGGCTCCGCCGCCGCGCCGGGAGTGCCGTCCGTACTGCTGATCGCCGCGTCGGCCGCCGGCGTCTGGCTCACCGTGGGCGGCCGCCGGCCCCCGGCGGCGGACCCGTCCGCGGAGCCGGCCGGCCCTGCCGGGTCCGACCGGGCCGCACACGCCGAACAGGCCGACGCCTCCGACCACTCAGGCCGCTCCGACCACTCCCGTCGCTCCGGCCGCTTCGATCCCTCCCCCTCCTCCGCCGCCGCGGCGGAGACCACCGCGCCAAGGAACCCCTCGTGACCGTCTCCCGCCCCACCCTCGTCCTGCTCTACCAGCGCGCCGGCCTGCCCTGGGTCTTCGACGCCGCCGAGCGCGCCGGCATCGACCTGATCCTCGTCCCGCGCCCCGACGAGCGGGTGGACCCGGACGCACTGCCCCCGGCCGTCGTCGAGCTGCTGCCCCTGGACCCGCCCGCGGACCCGGCCGGAGCCCTCGAAGCCCTGCGCAAGCGGCACGAGGCCGCCCCCTTCGACGGCATCGTCACCCTCTACGACCCCCTCGTGCCCTTCGCCGCGGAGGCGGCCGAACTCCTCGGGCTGCCCGGCATCGGCGTGGAGGTCGCGCGCAGCGCCCAGGACAAGCGGGTCATGCGCGAGCGCCTCGCGGCGGCCGGGCTGAACGTGCCCCGCTTCGTCCGCCTCGACCCGGCCGACGACCCCGCCGCGACCGCGGAGGCGGCCGGCCTGTCCTTCCCGGTCGTCGTCAAACCCGCACTCGGCATGTCCAGCCTCGGGGTGACCCGGGCCGACTCCGCCGCCGCGCTCGGCCCGGTCGTGGCGGAAGTCCGCCGGGTCTCCGCCGGCACCGCCGACGGGGGCGCGGGCCTGATCGTCGAGGAGTACCTGGACGGGCCCGAGTTCGCCGTCGAGTCCCTGGTTCACGAGGGCCGGGTACAGGTCCTCTCCATCGGCTACAAGGGCGACCCGAAGGGCCCGTACTTCGAGGAGAGCGTCTACCGGGCGCCCGCCGGGCTGCCCGACGCCGTCCGGGCCGACGTCGTACGCGAGGTCATCGCCGCCCACGCCGCGCTCGGCGTCTCGTACGGTCCCACCCACACCGAGCTGCGCCTGCGCGGCGGTTCGACCCCGTACCTGCTGGAGATGGGGGCGCGCATCGGCGGCTCCGGCGTCTCCCACTACATCGCCGCGCACGTCACCGGCATCGACTTCGCCGCCCAGGCGCTGCGCCTCGCCGTCGGCCTGCCGCCCGCCCTCACGGTCCGCGAGGGCCTCGCCGAGGCGGTCGCGGCGGCGGCCAACTACATCGTGCCGTGCGGCGGGCACGGCACCATCACGGCCGTCCACGGGCTCGACGGGGTGCGGGCCGATCCGCGGGTCGACCACGTCGTGCAGATGCTCGCCCCGGGCGATGTGGTGCGCCCCTACCCCGACTTCACCGGCTACCCCGCCTTCGTACTGTCCCGGCACGAAGGCATCGCGGAGGCCGAGGAGTTCCACGCACACCTGGAGCGCGCCGTCCGCATCGACTACGCCCCCGCGACCGCCGAAGGAGCCGCCTCGTGACCACCCCGCCGACCACCCCTCCCCTCGACGACCGCGACGGCACCATATGGCTGGACGGGCGGTTCGTGCCCTGGCGCGAGGCCCGGCTGCACGTGCTCTCCCACGGCCTGCACTACGGCGGCGCCGTCTTCGAGGGCATCCGCGTCTACGGCGGCCGCATGTTCAAGCCCGCGGAGCACAGCGAGCGGCTGTGCGCCTCGGCCCGGGAGCTGGACTACTCGCTCCCGTTCACGGCGGACGCCCTCGAGGCCGCAGCACGGGAACTCGTACGGCGCGAACGCATCGTGGACGGCTACGTCCGGCCGGTGGCCTGGCGGGGCAGTGAGCAGATCAGCGTGTCCGGGGCCGGCGCCACCGCGCACGTCGCCGTCGCGGCCTGGGAGTGGCCCCACGTGTTCTCCGCCGACGCGGCGAGCCGGGGGATACGGCTGAAGACCTCGAAGTGGCGCCGTCCCGACCCGGCTACGGCGCCGGTCCGGGCCAAGGCCGCGTCCCTGTACAACATCTGCACCCTGGCGCGCGACGAGGCCGAGGCGGCGGGCTACGACGACGCCCTCCTCCTCGACCTCCGTGGCGGCCTCGCCGAGGCCACCGGAGCCAACCTCTTCCTGGTGATCGACGGCGCCCTGCACACCCCGACGCCGGACTGCTTCCTCGACGGGATCACCCGCCGGACGGTCATCGCCCTCGCGGCGGACCTCGGCATCGAGGTGGTCGTGCGCCGGATCGACCCGGCCGAACTCGACCGCGCCGAAGAGGTCTTCCTCACGGGGACGGCGTACGAGGTGCAGCCGGTCAGCGCCGTCGACGACCGCACCTACCCGGTGGGCAAGGTGACCTCGGAACTGGCGGAGGCGTACGGACGGCTCGTCCGGGCGGAGTGAGCCGACTCGGCCCACCGGTCACCGGATGATCCGTACCGACGGGTGGGCCGCGCCGTACCCGGACTCCGCCCTCATGGAGCAACAAGGCCGGGTACCGTGGGAAACGGTCTGCTGATCATTCGGCGGCCATCTAGCCGACAGCCGTCGCATCCCAGGGAGCATCACCATGGCCTCGTTGCCGAACCCGCCCGCAGCCACACCGACCCGGGTCGAGGCCCTTCGCGAGG
>NZ_JBITTH010000058.1:0-12658 GCF_044541755.1 Streptomyces sp. NPDC085524 | reverse complement strand
GGCCACCCAGATCAAGTGGGGCCTGGACTACATGAACTCCCGCTACGGCAGCCCGGTCGAGGCCTGGAACTTCTGGTCCGCCAACCACTGGTACTGAGCCGCCGCACGCGGCAGCAGCACGCGCAGCAGCAGACATACGAAGGCCCCGGCGGCCGGCCTCCCCAGGTCCGGCCCCCGGGGCCTTCTGCATCCCATCCCACAGGGTTCGAGGAGCCCGGAAGCGGGCTCAGGCGCTCACAGGCGCTGGATGATCGTCCCGGTTGCCAGCGCACCGCCCGCGCACATGGTGATCAGCGCGAATTCCTTGTCGCGGCGTTCCAGTTCGTGCAGCGCGGTGGTGATCAGCCGGGCGCCGGTGGCGCCGACGGGGTGGCCGAGGGCGATGCCGCCGCCGTTGACGTTGACCTTCTCCAGGTCCTGGTCGAAGACCTGGGCCCAGCTGAGGACGACGGAGGCGAACGCCTCGTTGATCTCGACGAGGTCGATGTCCTTGAGGGACATCCCGGCCTTGCCGAGCACGGCCCGCGTCGCGTCGATCGGCCCGTCCAGGTGGTAGTGCGGGTCGGCGCCGACCAGGGTCTGGGCGACGATGCGGGCGCGCGGCTTGAGCTTGAGCGCCCGCGCCATCTTGCGGGAGGCCCACATCACGGCGGCGGCCCCGTCGGATATCTGCGAGGAGTTCCCGGCGGTGTGCACGGCGGTCGGCATGACCGGCTTGAGCCGGGCCAGGCCCTCCATGCTGGTGTCGCGCAGGCCCTCGTCACGGTCGACCAGGCGCCACATGCCCTGTCCGGCGGCCTGCTCCTCCTCGGTGGTCGGCACCTGCACGGCGAAGGTCTCGCGCTTGAAGCGCTCCTCGGCCCAGGCGGTGGCCGCGCGTTCCTGCGAGAGCACGCCGAGGCGGTCGACGTCCTCGCGGGTCAGGCCCCGGTTGCGGGCGATGCGCTCGGCGGCCTCGAACTGGTTGGGCAGGTCGACGTTCCACTCGTCCGGGAACGGCTTGCCGGGCCCGTGCTTGGATCCCGAGCCCAGCGGGACGCGGCTCATGGCCTCGACCCCGCAGGCGATGCCGATGTCCATGACCCCGCCGGAGATCATGTTGGCGACCATGTGGTTGGCCTGCTGGGAGCTGCCGCACTGACAGTCCACGGTCGTCGCGGCGGTCTCGTACGGGAGGCCCATGGCGAGCCAGGCGTTGCGGGCGGGGTTCATCGACTGCTCGCCGGCGTGGGTGACGGTGCCGCCGACGATCTGCTCGACGCAGTCGGGCTGGATTCCGGTACGGGCGAGCAGTTCGCGGTAGGTCTCACCGAGCAGGTAGGCGGGATGGAGGTTGGCGAGCGCGCCCCCGCGCTTGCCGATCGGGGTGCGTACGGCTTCGACGATGACGGGTTCCGCGGCCATGAGCTCGTCCTCTCCTGCACTGTGCCGGCGCGGCGGGCCGTCCCGGCGGCCCCGCCCGAACTAGTACGCGTTCTAGTTCTCCCCGCAGTTTTATGACGCGCAGGCCCTCCACGCAAGGGTCTTGCACGCGGCCTGCACGGATTCCACACGCAACAGGTGCTGCACCGACCCTTGTCACTTCTAGAACTCGTTACTACCTTCAAGCCAACATCTGATGGGCCGTCAGACTTTGGAGTCGCCCGATGTCCTGCCCCGCGCTGCCCGAAGGCTTCGACGCCACCGACCCCGACCTGCTCCAAAGCCGGGTCCCGCTGCCGGAGTTCGCGGAACTGCGGCAGACCGCACCGGTGTGGTGGTGCCCGCAGCCCCGGGGCATCACCGGTTTCGACGACGACGGCTACTGGGTCGTGACCCGGCACGCGGACGTCAAGTACGTCTCCACGCACCCGGAGCTCTTCTCCTCCACCCTCAACACGGCGATCATCCGGTTCAACGAGCACATCCAGCGTGATGCGATAGATGCCCAGCGCCTGATCATGCTGAACATGGATCCGCCGGAGCACACCCGCGTACGCCAGATCGTGCAGCGCGGGTTCACCCCGCGTTCCATCCGCGGTCTGGAGGACGCCCTGCGCGACCGGGCCCGGAAGATCGTCGAGGAGGCGGTGGCCGCCTCGACGGACGGCAGCTTCGACTTCGTCACGCAGGTGGCCTGCGAACTCCCGCTCCAGGCCATCGCCGAGCTGATCGGCGTACCGCAGAAGGACCGCGCCAAGATCTTCGACTGGTCGAACAAGATGATCGCGTACGACGACCCGGAGTACGCGATCACCGAGGAGGTCGGCTCCAACGCGGCGGTGGAGCTGATCGGTTACGCCATGAACCTCTCCGCCGAGCGCAAGGAGTGCCCCGCCCAGGACATCGTCACGCAGCTGGTGGCGGCCGAGGGCCAGGGCAACCTGGGCTCCGACGAGTTCGGCTTCTTCGTGCTGCTGCTGGCGGTCGCGGGCAACGAGACCACCCGCAACGCCATCAGCCACGGCATGCACGCCTTCCTCACCCACCCCGAGCAGTGGGAGCTGTACAAGGCGACCCGGCCTTCGACGGCCGCGGAGGAGATCGTGCGCTGGGCCACCCCGGTGGTGTCCTTCCAGCGCACCGCCACCCAGGACACCGAACTGGGCGGCCAGAAGATCAAGGCGGGCGACCGGGTGGGGATGTTCTACTCCTCCGCCAACCACGACCCCGAGGTCTTCGAGAACCCGGACGTCTTCGACATCACCCGGGACCCGAACCCGCACCTGGGCTTCGGCGGCGGCGGCCCGCACTTCTGCCTCGGCAAGTCCCTGGCCGTCCTGGAGATCGACCTGATCTTCAACGCGCTCGCCGACGCCCTGCCCGACCTGCGCCTGACCGGCGATGCGCCGCGCCGGCTGCGGGCGGCCTGGCTGAACGGCATCAAGGAGCTCCGGGTCAGCCACGGCTGACCCGTGAACCAGGACGGCAGGGGCCCGCTCCTCCCACGCCCCGGCCCCTGCCGTCCGTCGGCCCCGCAGTCTGCGCCGGCCCCCGGGTCTGCGCCGTCCTCCGGGTCCGCACAGGCCCCCGAGTGGCGGCACGGTCACGACCGGCGGATGCTGACAGGACGCGGCGATCCACCGACGGGGTGCCGGGGCGGACTGTCACTCGCCCCGGCACCCCGTCGGCGTTCCGCCGCCACCCGCCGTCACTCCGGGCGAGGGAGCCGCCATGTCCACCGCCATCTCCGCCACCGCATTCGACGAGCTGGGGAAAGCCTTCCGCGGGTCGCTCCTACGACCCGGTGACGACGGCTACGAGGAGGGCCGCCGGGTCTGGAACGGCTCCGTCGACCGCCGCCCCGCCCTCATCGCCCGCTGCGCCGGCGCCGCCGACGTGATCGCCGCCGTCCGGTACGCCGGCCCCGCCGGTCCCGCGGCCGGACTGCCCCTGGCGGTGCGCAGCGGCGGGCACAGCTTCCCCGGCCAGTCGGTGTGCGACGACGGCATCGTCATCGACCTCTCCCTGATGAAGGGCATCCGGGTCGATCCCGAGGCCCGCACGGTCCGGGCCCAGGCCGGGGTGCTCCTCGGCGAGCTGGACCACGAGACGCAGGCCTTCGGGCTGGCCGTGCCCGCGGGGGTCGTCACCCACACCGGGCTGGCCGGGCTCACGCTCGGCGGCGGGATCGGCTGGCTGATGCGCAAGTACGGCCTCACCATCGACCAGCTGCTCTCCGTGGACCTGGTCACCGCCGACGGCACCCTCGTCAAGGCGAGCGCGGACGAGAACCCGGACCTCTTCTGGGGCGTGCGGGGCGGCGGCGGCAACTTCGGCATCGTCACCGAGTTCGAGTTCCGGCTCAACCCGCTCGGGCCCGTCGTACTGGCCGGCCCCATCGCCTGGCACATGGCGGATTCGGCCCGGCTGCTGCGCTTCTACCGCGAATGGATCACCGACGTACCGGACGACCTGACCACGGCGGTGGTGCACCGCAAGGCGCCGCCGCTGCCGTTCGTCCCGCCGGAACTGCACGGGAAACCGGTGGTCATGGTGGTGTGCTGCTACGCCGGGCCGGTCGAGGAGGGCGAGCGGGTGGTGCGGCCGCTGCGCACGTGGGGGCCGCCGCCGGTGCTGGACCTGTGCGCGCCGAAGCCGTTCGTCCAGCACCAGGCCATGTTCGATCCGTCGTTCCCGCACGGCCGCTGGTACTACTTCAAGTCCTGCGACGTGGACCGGCTCGGCGACGAGGTCATCGACCTCACCGCCGAGCACGCGGCCCGGATCGTCTCCCCGCTGACCGCCTTCCCGATCTTCCAGCTGGGCGGGGCCATCGCCCGTGTCGGCGAGGAGGAGACGGCCTTCGGCCGTCGCACCGCGGGCCACACCTACAACATCAACGGCACGTGCGAGGGCGCCGAGGGCTTCGAGCAGGAGCGGGAGTGGGCGCGCGGCCTGTGGTCGGCGCTCGCCCCCCACCAGACCGGCGTGTACGCGAACTTCCTGATGGAGGAGGGCGAGGAACGGGTCCGCGAGGCGTACGGGCCCGAGAAGTACCGGCGGCTGCGGGAACTCAAACGCCGCTACGACCCGGGCAACCTCTTCCGCCTCAACCAGAACATCCCGCCGGCCTGAGCCGCGGCACGCCCCCCGCTACGTCCGGGCGGCCGCCTTGACCTGCTGGTCGGCACCCTCTGCACCCTCTGCGCCCTCTGCGTCGGCGGGGGTTCCGGTCCGCTGCGCCGGCACCGCCAGCTGGAGCCGGCGCGGCCCCGACAGCAGGTACACGAGCCCGAATCCGGCGGAGACGACGGCCGCCCCGCCCACCGCGTCCAGCACCCAGTGGTTGGCGGTGGCCACGATCGCGCACACCGTGATCAGCGGGTGCAGCACCCCGAGCAGCTTCTGCCAGGCCTTCGGCGCCAGCACCACGATCACGACGCCGCACCACAGCGACCAGCCGAAGTGCAGCGAGGGCATCGCCGCGTACTGGTTGGAGATCGCGGTCATCGCCCCGTAGGACGGGTTCGCCAGGTCCTGCGGTCCGTGCACGGTGTCGATGAAGCCGAGCCCGGGCATGAGGCGCGGCGGTGCGAGCGGGTAGAGCCAGAAGCCTATGAGCGCGAGGACGGTGGCGAGGCCCAGGGAGGCCCTGGCCCAGCGGTAGTCGCCGGGGCGCCGCCAGTAGAGCACCGCCAGGATCGTCAGCGGGACCACGAAGTGGAAGGAGGTGTAGTAGAAGTTGAAGAACGCCTCCAGCCAGGGCGTGTTCACCACGGCGTGGTTCACGGCGTGCTCGATGTCGATGCCGAGCGCCTTCTCGATGCCGTGGATCTGGCTGCCGTTGCCCTCGGCGAGCGAGCGGCTCGTGGGCGCGGCGGCCCGGATGTGCGAGTACAGGGAGTATCCGACCCGTATCAGCAGCAGTTCCAGCAGCAGGTTCGGGCGGGACAGCACGCGCCGCCAGAACGGCAGCAGCGGCACCGCCCCCCACCGGGCGGCCGCGGGGCGGCCGTAGTCGGTCGGGACGGGCTCGTGCCAGTACGGCGAGGAACGCGGCAGGAAGGGCACGGCGCAGGCCGCCGCCAGCGCGGTCAGGAGCAGCACGTTGTCCCGTACGGGCGCCAGTGCGACCAGGTTCGGCAGTAGCACGTCGCTCGACAGGGTCATGGCCAGGACCACGGCGACCGGCCACACGGGCCGGTCTGCGGCCCGCTTGCCGACCTTGCCGGCCACCGCGAGCAGCACCCACAGCAGCTGGTGGCGCCAGCCCGTCGGGGACACGGCGACGGCCACGCAGCCGGTGATGGCGACGGCGAGCAGCAGCTGGCCGTCGCGCGCGTAGCGGGCCGCGCGGCGCAGCCCGAGGAAGACGACGGTGCCCGCGAGGGCGACGCAGAGCAGGATCTCGACCGGCCCGGTCAGCCCGAAGCGCAGCAGCGCGCCGTGCAGGGACTGGTTGGCGAGCCCGTCGGGGGCGCCGCCGAGGCCGGTGCCGGCCAGGTGCTGCACCCAGTACGTCCACGAGTCGCGCGGCAGCGCCGCCCAGGACAGCGCGGTGGCTCCGGCGAAGGTCACGGCGGCGGTCCGCGCGGTCGGGCGCCGTCCGGCGAGCCACAGCAGCGGGGCGAACAGCAGCAGGGCGGGCTGCAGGGCGGCGGCGAGGCCGAGGAGGAACCCGGCCGGACGGTCACCGGGCACGCGGAACACGGCCAGGAGCACCAGCAGCACCGGCAGTACGGCCGTCTGCCCCGGCGAGGCGGCCTCGCGCACGGGCAGCGAGACCATCAGCAGCGCGGTCAGCACGGGCGCGGCCAGCAGCGCGGTGCGCCGCGGTACGGGATCGGGCAGGCCGCGCGCGGCGACGAGCCCGATGGCGGCCACGAACAGCAGCGTCACCGTCGTCCAGGCCACCTCCAGCGAGGGCGCCGCGAGGCCGGTGAACGGCTTCAGCACCAGCCCGGCGAAGGGCGTGCCGGTGAACTGGCCGGCGCCGTAGAGCGTGCCGGGCAGGCTGCCGGGGAGGTGGAACCCGCTCAGCCACTCGCCCGGCGGCACGCGCAGCACTGCGGCGGCCTGTCTGACGGCGAGCGCGCCCGCCAGCGCCCAGAGGAGGAGGCGCGCGGCCGCGAGCCTGCCGCTACCGCCTATGACTCCGGCATGTCCGTGCCCACCACTGTGCTCCGCCGCGTTAGCCACGCCTCGCCGGCCTCCCGCCCAATTGACCGCAACCCCGACTTCGCCTGGCTGCCGCGTTTCATACCGCGTTTCATACCGCGCTGTTCATTACCCGGACGACGATATCCCGGGTCGGATACCTAGGATGGCCCGCATGAGCATCGTGAAGATCAACGCGCTGACCGTACCCGCCGAGCAGCGGGAGGTGCTGGAGCAGCGGTTCGCCTCCCGGGCGGGGGCCGTGGAGTCCTCGGACGGGTTCGAGTGGTTCGAGCTGCTGCGCCCGGTCGAGGGCACCGACCAGTACCTGGTGTACACGCGGTGGCGGTCCGAGGAGGACTTCCAGGCGTGGATGGAGGGGCCGATGAAGGCGGCTCACCAGGGCGGCGGCGAGGGCGGCGGCGAGCGTCCGAAGCCGGCGGCTTCCGGGTCCTCGGTGTGGTCGTTCGAGGTCGTGCAGCAGGCTGCGCCGAAGAAGGCCTGAACCCGGCGCGGAGGGAGGCCCGGGGCGCGCGCCCCGGGCCTCCCCCTTTTCTGTTTCGTCCTCTTTGCCGTGCTCCACTCAGCTCCAGAAGGCGTCTTCCTCTTCGATGTCCTGGGTGCACGCGTCGATGTCGGTGATCTTGCCGCCGACGATCGTGAAGAACAGGCCCTGCTGGACCTCGATCCCCCGGTCGCCGCGGTCGGCCCGGACGGTGTGGAACGCCATGACGTGGCCGCGCCCGTCCGCGAGCACCGCGTGCAGATCGACTTTGAGAGTGCCGTTCGTCTCCTCCCCGAGCCTGCGGTAGAGGTCGAGGACGGCCTCCCGCCCCTTGTGGTGCCCGGACAGGGGGTTGTCACCCGGCACGTGGTGGATGACGTCTGCCGTGAACAGTGTGCTCATCGTCTCCAGGTCGCCCTTGGAGAAGGCTTCGTAGCCGCGGCGGACCAGGACGGCGTCAGGATGCTTGGACATGGCGTTTACACCCTCCATGTGGGCGATTTTCCCTTTTTCACATCATCGGTCCGTGCCTGTGGATATTCCACGCGGGAGCTCCGCCGCCCACTCCACAATGGCGCCATGAACAGCAACACGATCAAGACGTGGACCGTGGCCCCCGAGCCCTACGACACCCCTGACGCCGTCGTCCTGCTCCGCGCGTACTACGCGGAGGTCGCCGGCCGGTACTGGAAACGGTCGGTGACCGAGGCCGAGATCGACCAGGGCGTCCTCGATTTCCCGGCGGACGGGCTCGCCCCGCCGACGGGCCAGTTCGTCGTCGGCCGGCTGGCGGGCGAGCCGCTGGCGTGCGGCGGATTCCGGCTGCTCGACCCGGTCACCGCCGAGCTGACGAGGGTGTACGTCGACCGGCGCACCCGCGGCACCGGCGGCGGGGCGGCGCTGCTGGCGGTCCTGGAGGAGGAGGCCCGCCTGCTGGGCGCGGAGCGGATCCGGCTGGACACCCGGTCGGACCTCGTGGAGGCCCGTGCGCTGTATGCGCGGCACGGGTACCGGGAAATACCCGCGTACAACGACGGCCCGTATGCCGAGCACTGGTTCGAGAAGCAGCTCGTCTGACCGCGGCCCGGTGCGCGGCCTAGCGCGCGGCGTGGTCCCGCCGCGCGGCGGCGTCGTAGGGCTCCTCGGCGTCGGATCCGCACAGCTCCGCGTTGATCTCGCGCACCAGCTTGTCCAGGTCGGTCGGGCGGTCCGGGCCCCACCAGTCGCCGAGCAGCTCGGCGAGGGATTCCTGGCGGGCGGCGGCGAGCTTGGCGGCGGCCTCACGGCCCTGGTCGGTGAGGACGAGCGGCAGCCCGTCGCGGACGGCGAGGTGGCGTTCCTCGATCTGGGTGGCGGCGTCCGTGATGACCTTCAGCGGGACGATGGTGCGGTCTGCGAGCAGGGCGGGCTCGGCGGAGCCGTATTTGTTGATCCGCAGCAGCAGCCAGCTGGAGGCGGGCAGCAGGTCGTAGCCGGCCTTCTCGGTGATCTTCTCGTAGACGTGGCGGCGGCCTTCGCGGGTGCCGAGGACCGACAGCGCGCGGGCCACCTCGTCGTGGGATGAGCGCTGGACGGGGTTGGAGGCAAGGGTCTCGGAAACGTCGGGAGCGGTCACCGACGCGCGGAGCTTGTCCTCCTTCAGGAACCAGGAGACGACGAAGGCCAGGAGGACGACGGGCACGGCGTAGAGGAACACGTCCGTGATGGCGGAGGCGTAGGCGTCCAGCACCCGGGGCTGCAGGTCGGCGGGGAGCGCCGCTATCGCCCGGGGGTCGGCCTCCAGCTGCTCGGCGTCGGCGCCGGCCGGCAGCGGGATCCCGGCGAGGGTGGCGACCAGTTTCCCGTCGAGGCCGTTGGTGAAGACCGTGCCGAAGATCGCGACGCCGAAGGAGGCGCCGATGGAGCGGAAGAAGGTGGCACCGGAGGTGGCGACGCCGAGGTCGGCGTAGCTGACGGCGTTCTGCACGACGAGGACGAGTACCTGCATGACGAGGCCGAGTCCGAAGCCGAAGACGAAGAAGTAGGCGCTCATCTCCCAGGTGGAGCTGGTGCGGTCCAGCCGGTGCAGCAGGAGCAGGCCGATTGCGGTGACGGCGGTGCCGGTGATCGGGAAGACCTTCCAGCGCCCGGTGCGGCTGACGATCTGGCCGGAGCCGGTGGAGGCGATCAGCATGCCGATCACCATCGGCAGCATGTGGACTCCGGACATGGTCGGGGAGACGCCCTGGACGACCTGGAGGAAGGTCGGCAGGTAGACCATCGCGCCGAACATGGCGAAGCCGACGATGAAGCTGATCACCGAGCAGAGGGTGAAGGTGCGGATGCGGAAGAGCTTCAGCGGCAGGACGGGTTCGGCGGCCTTCCGCTCCACGAGGACGAAGGCGACGAGCAGGACGGCGCCGAGGACGGCGAGGCCGGTGATCCGGGCCGAGCCCCAGCCCCAGGTGCCGCCGAGGGAGGCGACGAGCACGAGGCAGGTGGCGACGCAGGCGATGAGGAAGGTGCCGAGGTAGTCGATGGTGTGCTTCGAGGGGCGCGCCGGGATGCGCAGGGCGGCGGCTATGACGACGAGTGCGACGAGACCGATGGGGAGGTTGATGTAGAAGACCCAGCGCCAGGAAAGGTGGTCCACGAACAGGCCGCCGAGCAGCGGGCCGAGCACGCTGGTCGCGCCGAAGACGGCGCCGAAGAGGCCCTGGTACTTGCCGCGTTCGCGGGGAGGGACGATGTCGCCGACGATCGCCATCGACAGCACCATCAGTCCGCCGCCACCGAGGCCCTGCAGGGCGCGGAAGCCGATGAGCTGCGGCATGTTCTGGGAGAGACCGCAGAGGGCGGAGCCGATGAGGAACAGGATGATGGCGTACTGGAAGAGCCTCTTGCGGCCGTACTGGTCGCCGAGCTTGCCCCACAGCGGGGTGGCCGCGGTGGAGGCGAGCATGTAGGCGGTGACGACCCAGGACAGGTGGGCCATGCCTCCAAGGTCGCTGACGATGGTCGGCAGGGCGGTCGAGACGATGGTCTGGTCGAGCGCGGCGATGAGCAGGCCCAGGAGGAGGGCGCCGATGGAGACGAGCACCTCACGGGATGCGTGTTCGGCCGCGGGTCCGGGGTTCTGGGGGCCGGGACCGGGGTCCAGGTCCTCCTTGGTCACATCCTGAGCCATCGACTCCTCCTCAGGCCGGATCAACATCTCCATCGTGAGCGGTGTGTCCGGTTATGGCCTCTCGGGCGCTTGGGAGGGTCTTGACGCGTCTGGATAATCGCTGGCAGTGGCCAGGGAGGGATTCCAGTGAGCGGTGAACACTGTCCGGATTGCGGCGCCGTAGTCGGCGGCGGCTGCCGGTGTGCGCCGGATGTGGGGTTCAACCCCTTGCGCATCCGCCCGTACGTGACGTTGCCCGACCCGGGCGAGCCGGAGCCCGCCGTGTCTCCGCAGCCGGTGAAGGGTGTGATGGCCCCGGAGCCGCAGCACGACACCCCGGCGTACGGCGTGCCCGTGGTGACACCCGGCCCGATACCCGGGGCGCCGCCGGCGCAGCCATGGCCGACCGCCCCGGAGTCGCCGCAGGACCCCGCGGAGACGGTCCAGCTCCCGAAGGTCCCGGGGACGGGGACGACCCCGGGCGGGACGGCGCCTGGCGGGGCGGCGCTTGGTGGGGCGGTGCCTGGTGGGACGGTGCCTGGTGGGGCCGTGCCTGGTGGGGCCGTGCCTGGTGGGACGGTCTCGGGGGCCGGGGTTCCGGCTGGCGGGGTTCCGGCTGGCGGGGCTGTGCCGGGGGCCGGAGTGCCGATGGCCGGGGCGGCTGCGGAGACCGCGGTCTTCCCGGCGGCGCCCGGAGCCGCGGGCTTCCCGGGCGCGCCGGCGACTGCCGCGTACCCGGCGTTCGCGGACACCGCCGACGACGCGGAAGCGGGATGGGGAGGGGGCGGGGGCGGGGGCGGGGGCCCGGAGAAGCGCGGCGGCAGTTCGGCTCCGCGGCGCCTGCTGCCGCTGCTCCTGGGCGCGGCGGCGGTGGTCGCCCTCGGCGGTACGGCCCTCGCGGCGTTCGTGCTGCCGGAGTCCGACAGCGGTGATGCCGCCCTGATGGACGCGAAGGCGTCGGCGCCCGCAGCGATCGCCCCGGCCGCGTCCCCTTCGCAGTCCCAGGCCTCGCCGAGTGCGTCCGCGTCGCCGTCGGCCTCTCGTTCCGCGTCGCCGAGTCCCTCGAAGTCCGCTTCTCCGAGTCCGTCGCGTTCGGCGACGTCCGCCCCGCCGAGCCCGTCGGCGAGCGCGAGCCGCTCCCCCAGCCCGTCGAAGCCGCCGGCCCCGTCCGGTCCGACCCTGCGCTACGGGGACACGGGGCCGGAGGTGGAGAAGCTGCAGCGGCTGCTGGCGGGGAAGGGACTGTTCCCGTACAAGACCAACGGCAAGTTCGACTGGCGCGTGGAGAACGCCGTGTCGACCTTCCAGTACGAGAACGACATCAACGAGGAGTGGGGCGTCTACGGTCCGGTCACCAGGCGGGCCCTGGAGGGCTGAGGGCCGCGCCGGCCCCGGTTCCCGCCCGTGATTGGCGTTGACCGCCCTTGTTTTGTATCGTGGAGGAACAAAGTGGTTCCGTCCGCACTCCCTGACCGGTGGACGGAACCGCTTGTTCTCTTTTCCCGCCCGTCTGGAGCCCAGCCGATGTCGGCCAGCACCACCACCACCACCGCCGCACCCGTAGTCCTGACCGCCAAGGCCCTGCTCCTGGACATGGACGGGACGATCGTCAACTCGGACGCGGTGGTCGAACGGTGCTGGCGCGACTGGGCGGTCTCCCACGGGCTGGACCCGCAGGAGGCCCTGAAGGTGGTCCACGGCCGCCAGGGCTACGCCACCATGGCCGTGCTCCTGCCGGACCGCCCGATGGAGGTCAACCACGCGGAGAACGCGGTGATGCTGGCCCGCGAGACCGCCGACGTCGATGGCGTGGTCCCCGTGCCGGGCGCCCCGGAGTTCATGGCCGCGCTCGCCGGCCTGCCGCACGCCCTGGTCACCTCGGCCGACGCGGCCCTCGCCACGGCCAGGATGACCGCCGCCGACCTGCCGATGCCGGAGGTCCGGGTCACGGCCGAGTCCGTCCGGGCCAGCAAGCCGGACCCGGAGGGCTTCCTCAAGGGCGCTTCCGCGCTGGGAGTGACCCCGGCCGATTGCATCGTGTTCGAGGACTCGGCCGCCGGCATCGCCGCGGGCCGGGCGGCGGGCATGCGCGTCATCGGCATCGGCCCCCGCGCAGCCGCCCACACCCCGACGGCCCACGCCGAAGACCTCCGCTCCCTGCGGGTGACGGCGACCGCGGACGGTTCGATACAGGTGACGGTGGGCACCGCAGCCTGAGCCCGCTTCGGGGTGACGAAGGGGCGGGGCTTCGGCTTCGGCGGCGGGACTTCGACTGGCCGGAATCAGAGAGGCCTTGGGGCTTTCCCGTCAGTCCCATAGTCCTTCCGTGTCGAAACGGCCTGTCAAGGGCGCTCCGTAAGGTGTTGGGTGGTCCGGGAGGGCTGGGTGTGGCTGAAGGGTGCTTGCCTTTTGTGGCTGAGAGGGAGTGG
>NZ_JBITTH010000057.1:0-14307 GCF_044541755.1 Streptomyces sp. NPDC085524 | reverse complement strand
ACAAAAGGCAAGCACCCTTCAGCCACACCCAGCCCTCCCGGACCACCCAACACCTTACGGAGCGCCCTTGACAGGGCGGCCCGCCACGGAAGGACGATGGGGCAGCCGGGAACCCCCCAAGCCCTCTCTGACTTCCGGCCGGCCGAGGCACCGCCAACCCGCACCCCGGCCCTCGGGCAGGTCGCGGACCGGCAGACGGCAGGCCCCCTACCCCTCGATGTCGAGGGCCGTTCCGTACAGCCGGTCCACCTTCAGCCGGATGACCACACGGCGCTCGGCGACCAGCTGCTCCAGGAAGGCCTGTTCATCATCCGGCTTCGCCGCCGACGGGATCATCCCGAGGAGTTCCCGACCGACCTCGTCGCCGGGGGCCGTCGTCACCTCGGAGACCTCTGCCTCCCCCTCCGCGACGGCGAACGACCACACGTTGCCGCCCTGCACGTGCACCGCCGCGTGCGGGTCGCGGCGCAGGTGTTGGACCTTGACGCGGTCAGCCGTGGTCGAGAACCGCACGATGCGGGCTTCGGGGTCCCAGCTGTAGAGCATGGTGGTCAGGTGCGGGTGGCCGCTGCGCTTGACGGTGGCGAGCGTGCCGAACTGCTGCTTGCCGAGCAGGTCGGAGAGGGCTTCGTCCGACAGCGGGCGGGGCGCTGGTCCTTGAGTCATGACGTGATCAACACCCTTGAGCGCTCCGCCATTTCCGGACTCCACCCCCATTTTCCCGTCCCCCGGACCCGGCAGGCGGCCCACCGGCCCTCCGGGCGATGTCGGGCGCTTAGGATCGCTACGCGCTCCTCGCCGACGGCGTCCGCGACCCGTGTTGGGCTGATGGACCGCACCGTCCACCCGAGGGCGAGCTGGTGGTCGGCGACAGAACCTCGGGGGCGGAATGCAGCCGGACAGTGGACTTGGGATCGGTCTCAGCCCGACGGAGACGGCCGTTCTCCTGTTGGACAAGATCCGTGAGGGCAATGAGTACGCCCGGAGCCGGAAGAAGCGGTTCAGCCGCAGCGCCTCGCTCACCAAGGTGGCGACGCTGGCACTGTCCGCCGGGTCCACCGTCATCCTGGGCCTGCAGAACCTCAACGCATGGACCGGTCTGGCCCTGGCGTGCGTGGCCCTGGTGACGCTGCTCGGGGCCGTCGAGCCGTTCTTCAACTGGCGTTCCCGGTGGGTGCTGATGGAGCAGGCGCAGCACCGGTTCCGGCGGCTCGGCGACGACCTCGAGTACCTCGTGGCCTCGACTGCCGCCGACCAGCTCACGTTCGACCAGCTCGGCGAGGTCTTCGGCCGGTACCAGGCGATCTGGGACGACCTGAGCAGCACCTGGCTGGAGCACCGCCGGGAACTCGCCTCGTCGAGTGGCTCCTAGCCGCCGTCAGCGGGCGTCGAAGTCGTACTCCAGCACGTACGACGCGGAGTCCAGGGTCATGTCGTTGACCTCGACGGCCCGCCCACCCTCGGCGAACGCGGTGCGGACGATCTGGATGACCGGCGTACCGAGCGACAGCGACAGCCGGTCGGCCTCGTCGGCCGTGGGCATGCGGGAGCGGATCTCCTCGCGGAAGTGGACGGGCTCGTGCCCCAGCTCGGCCAGCCTCGCGTACACACCACCCGGGCCGGTGTCGGCCTGGGTGATGGCGGAGTCGGCGACGATGTCCGCCGGCAGGTACGACGTCGCGCAGAGGACCGGCTTTCCGTCGAGCACGAAACGGCGGCTGCGCACGCAGACCCGGGCCTCGCGAGGGAGACCCAGGACGTCGGCGACGCGGTCGCCCGCCTCTTCTTCACGCACGTCGACCTGGTCGACGACGAGCTCACGGTCTTCGGCGTCCGCCGACCAGACGGAACGGCCCGAGCCCCACTGCTCCTGCGCCAGCCGCTGGATGCCGCGGCGCCGCAGGGGCCTGAACGCCCGGACGAAGACACCGGCACCCTTGCGCGCCTCCGCGAGACCTTCGTTCTGGAGCACCCCGAGGGCCTGGCGCGCGGTCATGCGGGCGACGTCGTACGTGGCCATGAGGTCGTTCTCGCCCGGCAGCCGGTCGCCGGGGCCGTACTCGCCCGACCTGATCGCCGCCTTCAAGGCGTCGGCAATCCGCTGGTACTTCGGCTGGCGCGTGCCGCCCTGGCTGGTCATCGAACCGATCACCCCTTCTCCTCTCTAGACACCCTAGGGCCGGCAGTGCAGCGCCGCATTCACCGGCACCAGCCGCTGTTCGGCAACCTCGCGACCATTTCTCTAGAGATGTAAGCCCTGAAGGAGGCTGGACCGCTATCATGGGCAACATCTCTAGAGAGGTTGCCTTTCTGAGCAGCCTTACGGTGGGGAGTGATCTGCATGTGCCGGATTCCCAACGCCACAGCAACGTCTGACGCTTACCGCTGCCTGCACGACGCACCCCCTTCGGCCGCCGTGACCGCACCTGCGGAACCGAGTGCGGACCTGCTCGACCGGGCGCTGGTCGGCTGGGAGCGGTTCCTCGACAGCTTCGAGGAGATGCCTGATGAGTGAGCGCTACGAGTACGTCCCCCATCGGCTTCTGCGCTGCCGCGTCCGCGACATCGCCTCCGGCACCGAGGGCGAGCTGATGGCCGTGGTCAACGAGAACGTCTCGGACTGCGCCGCCTACGACCGGTGGATGCAACTCGCCTACGTCCGGACAGCATCCGGCCGCGAGTTCACCACTACAGTCGCCAACATCGAGCCCGTCAGCCGTTCCTAGGGAAGCCGGGCCAGCAAGTGGGCGTCCAGGAAGCCGCGTTCCGAGGCCGGGTCGTGGATCAGGCGGGCGAAGGGGACGAGGCCGGCGTCGGCCAGGAGTTCCACGAAGTCGTCCACGGGCCAGCTGTAGGCGGGGGTCACCTTGTGGTCGAAGCGGACCGGCTCCGTTCCTTCGGTCGCGAAGAACGAGACCAGGAGCAGGCCCCCCGGCGCCAGGACGCGCACCTGCTCGGCGAGGAGCGCGGGCAGTTCCGCGGGCGGGGTGTGGATCATCGAGTAGTGGGCCAGTACGCCGCCGAGCGAGCCGTCCTCGACCGGCAGGGCCTCCATCCGCGCCTCCTCGAACCGCAGCGCCGGTCGGGCCCTCCGGGCGTGGCCGACCATGCCCGGGGAGAGGTCGAGGCCGAAGGCGTCCAGCCCCAGCTCGTGCAGCATGGCCGTCAGGTGCCCGGGCCCGCATCCGACGTCGGCCGCCCGCAGGTTCCCCGTCCCGCGCACCAGCTCCGCGAACGTGTTGATCATGGTCCGCGAGAACGGGTGCGTTTCCAGCCGGTCGTCGAAGAGGGACGCGTACAGCTCGACGACCCCGTCGTAGGCCGCCCTCGTCTCGTCCCGGTACTCCACCATGGGTGGCAAGCTAACATCCGCGCCCCGGAGGACAGTTAAAGGAGAGATGCGTCGTGCGATCCACTGATCCGGTCGACGATGCACCTCTGACTGCCCAAGATTACGAGGCCGTTCACGCCGCCGTATCGGCGGGCGCAGGGGGACGCACGCTCAACTCGCTAGTCGCGGACTGGCGGGATGTCGTGGAGGACGTGGAGGAGGGCTCCGCACGGTGCGCTCCGGAGCTCGACGACGACATCTGCTGCCGGGACGCGCTGGCCAGGGTGTGGCCGCTGTTGCCGCCGCGGGTGCAGGCGGTCCGGCGGCCCGAGCTCGACGAGCTGGACGGCCGGTTCCGCGCGGCCACGGTCCCCTGGCCGGACCGTGAGGAGCCGCACCGGTGGTGGCACTACCGGATTCCGCGGGTCCTGGAAGCCGAGGTGGGCGCGCCCCGGCCGCAGGGGTGGCCGCTGGGCTGGGAAGTGCTGCCGTTCCCCAAGCCCGACGGTGTGCGCGTCGTCGAGTGAGCCGGACTAGTCGGCGAGGTCGAGGTCGTCGAGGTCGAGTTCGTGGAACTCCAGTCCGTCCGGGCCGAGGCCGGTGTTCTCCGCGTGCTCGGCCATCCGTGCGGCGTACTCGGGATGCGCGGCGAGTGAGGTGTAGGTGTCGAAGTCCAGGTCCAGGATCTCGGCGAGGTCCGCGAGGTACACGTCGAGGCCGGGGTACATCACGGCCACGTACGGCAGGTCGTCGATGTCGGTCACCAGCACCGGGTACTCGCCCGTGGAGTCCGGCGAGCCCAGGTAGAGCAGGCGGCGCGAGTCGCAGCCGCCGATGAGCGGCAGGCACACCGCGGGCAGCAGTCCCTCGAAGTCGCCGAACATCGAGGCCATGCCGCCGCTGTCGCCGTACATCCACTCAGCCGTCGCCCCCAGTCCCCGGTCGCCGAGGACGGGCTCGGCCGGGTCCTCGTACCAGCCGACGGCGGCGAGCCAGGAGCCGTCGAAGGCCAGCCAGCGGCGCAGGCTGGGCGGCAGCGGGCGGCCGTCGGGCAGCGTCAGCCGGTCGAGCACCTCGGGTGCGAGCGGCGCCGGTTCGTCGAGGTCCGGGGCTTCGCAGGTGGGCCAGCCCTGCTCCCGGACCCGTGCGATCACCCGGTCGATCAGCGCGGCGCCGTGCATGTCCTCGTTCATGCGGTGCACTGTGCCACGGGCCACCGACAGCGGAGCCCCCGGGCCGCAGCCCCGGGCCGCTACTTCCACTCGTAGGTCTTGGCCTCGACCCCGCCGTCCTCGTCGGTCTCGAATTCGAAGACGGCCGCGAGGGCGTTCAACTCCGCGAAGCGGTCCGCGGTGGTCTCGTAGAAGATGGCGCCGCGCCAGCTCACGCCGCCCGTCGGGGTGAGGCGGCCGACGCCCGAGCCGTGCCAGGTGAGGGTCTCGCCGTCCGCGGTCATGGTGACGCCTTCGCCCTCGCCGAACAGGGTGCCGTCCCCGCGCGTCGCCGAGTGGTACGTGCCCATGTCCTTGACCTGCGTGCCCAGGAGCGTGCCGGTCGCCTGGTACGAGGCCTCCAGCACCGCGTGGCCGCCCTCCGCGGAGAGCACCCGGATGCCCGTGGTCCGTCCCGTTTCCTCGCCGATGAGTTCGCCCAGCATGGCGGGGGCTCCTCTCGTCCCCGAGAGCGGTGGGTTCTCTTCCGGAGTACGCCTGGTGGGCGGGGCCGTCAAATCGGGGGGCGGGGACGGGCACCCGCCCCGGCCCCGCCCCCCGGTGTGCGCTATTCCTCCGGCGGGAAGACCGGTTCGCCGGTCCCGGCCAGGGTGATCATGATGGCTTCCACCGGGCAGCCCTCAGCCGCCGTGAGCGTGGGTTCGTTGGCGTCCGTCTGCGGGGCGCGGGGGTGGGACTGGCGGGCCGAGTCGAGGGTGAAGGCGTCCGGGGCGTGGTTCACGCACATGCCCGAGCCGATGCAGACCCCGCGGTCCACCTCCACCTGCCAGCGGTCGCCCATCAGGCACCCGCCTCGTAGCCCGCGGGGAGGTGGATCATCTTGTGCTCCAGGTACTCGGACAGGCCTTCCGGGCCGAACTCGCGGCCGACGCCGCTGTTCTTGTAGCCGCCGAAGGGGCCCAGCATGTCCAGGCTGAAGGTGTTGACGTTGAAGGTGCCGGTGCGGACCCCGCGGGCGAAGTCGATGCCGTGTTCGACGTCTCCGGTCCAGACGCTGCCGCTGAGGCCGAACTCCGAGTCGTTGGCGATCCGGGCGGCCTCCGCCTCGTTCCCGTACGGGATCAGGCAGACGACCGGGCCGAAGATCTCCTCCTGGGCGATCCGCATGGAGTTGTCGACGTCGCCGAAGAGGGTGGGTTCGACGTACCAGCCGCGCTCCTGGCCGGCCGGGCGGCCGCCGCCCGCGAGGACCTTGGCGCCTTCCTCCTGGCCGATGCGGATGTAGTCGAGGGAGCGCTGCTGCTGGCGCTGGGCGACGAGCGGGCCGAGCTGGGTGGCCGGGTCGAGCGGGTCGCCCACGACCAGGGCGCCCGCGGCCGCGGCGAAGGCGTCGGCGATCTCGTCGTAGCGGCTGCGCGGGGCGAGGATGCGGGTCTGGGCCACGCAGGCCTGGCCGTTGTTCATCCAGGCGGCCGGGACGATGCCGGCGACGGCGGTGTCCAGGTCGGCGTCCGGCAGGATCACGGCGGCGGACTTGCCGCCGAGTTCGAGGGTGACGCGGGTGAGGTTGCGGGATGCGACCTCCATCACGCGCTTGCCGGCGGCGACGGAGCCGGTGAAGGCGACCTTGTCGACGCCGGGGTGGCCGACGAGGTACTCGCTGACCTCGCGGTCGGCGGGCAGGATCGACAGCACGCCCTCGGGCAGGCCGGCCTCGCGGGCTATGTCGGCCAGGATGAAGGAGTCCAGCGGGGCTTCCGGGGAGGGCTTGAGGATCACGGTGGAGCCGGTCAGCAGGGCGGGCGCGAGCTTGGCCGCCGCCACGAACTGCGGGACGTTCCACGGGATGACGGCCGCGACGACCCCGACGGGCTCGCGGCGTACGAGGATCGGGCCGAGCACGCCCGCGCGGTGCTCCTCGTACGGGTAGTTCCGCGCGACGGTGATCGCGGCGTCGTAGACCATCATCGGGCCGAGCGCCTGCGCGAGGACGCTCCATGAGTAGGGGGAGCCGTTCTGGGAGCTGATCGAGCGGGCGATCTCCTCGTGGCGGACGGCTATGGCGTCCTTGATGCGGGAGACGACGGCGATGCGCTCGTCCAGGGACATCCGCGGCCAGGGGCCCTCGTCGAAGGCCTTGCGGGCGGCGGCGACGGCGCGGTCCACGTCCGCCTTCGAGGCGTGCGGGACGGAGCCGATGACCTGCTCGGTGTGGGGGGAGACGATCCGGATCGTGCCGGTGCCCAGCGGATCCGTCCACTCCCCGCCGATGAACAGTTGTCCGTGTTCCACGAGCTCGGTCATGGCTGAGGCCTCCTGCGGCTTGCCCTGCGGCTTGGCGTTGCAGAACTGATACCAGTTCTAGTTCGAGGAGTCCACGGCCAGGACGGAAGAGTGGAGAAGATCCAACGACTAGTCAGAAGCCCGAAGAAGTGGTCGACTTGGGCAACTGGTGGAACACGTTCTTATAGAGGCAGGGGACGGCGAATGGACACGGCCAAGGACGCGCCGCAGGACGCGCCGCACGTCACCGATCACGGCGGCGGCGTGTGGGGGATCAAGGTCCCCATCCCCGACAACCCGCTCGGCCACACCCTCGTCCACGTCCTCGACACCGACCGCGGCCCGGTCCTCGTCGACACCGGCTGGGACGACCCCGAGTCCTGGGACACCCTCGTCGCCGGGCTCGGCGCGCTCGGCATCGCCATCGCCGACGTCCACGGCGTGGTGATCACCCACCACCACCCCGACCACCACGGCCTCTCCGGGCAGGTCCGGGACGCCTCGGGCGCGTGGATCGCCATGCACGCCGCCGACACCGAGGTCGTCGTACGGACGCGGGCCTCCGAGCCGGGCGTCTGGTTCGACTACATGAGCGAGAAGCTGGCCGCCGCCGGAGCCCCCGAGGACCACATCGCCCCGCTCCGCGCCGCCCGCAGCAGCGGCCGGGTGCGGACCCTGCCCGGGCTGCGGGCCGCCGTCCCCGACCGGGAGATCGTCCCGGGCGAGCTGCTGCCGCTGGCCGGACGCCGGCTGCGCGCGATCTGGACCCCCGGCCACACCCCCGGCCACGTCTGCCTCCACCTGGAGGAGACCCACCCGGCGAACCTCCCCGGCAACGGCCGCCTCTTCTCCGGGGACCACCTGCTGCCCGGCATCTCCCCGCACATCGGCCTGTACGAGGACCCGCAGAGCGACCGGGTCACCGACCCCCTCGGCGACTACCTCGACTCCCTCGAACGCATCGGCCGCCTCGAACCGGCCGAGGTCCTCCCCGCCCACCAGCACGCCTTCACCGATGCGCCCGCCCGCGTGCGGGAGCTCCTGGACCACCACGAGGAGCGGCTGACCGGGCTGTGGGCGCTGCTCGCCGAGCCGCTGACCCCGTGGGGGCTGGCGGAGCGGATGGAGTGGAACCGGCCCTGGGAGCAGATCCCCTACGGCTCCCGCAACATCGCCGTCTCGGAAGCGGAAGCGCATCTGCGGCGGCTGGTGAAGCAGGGCCGCGCGGAAGCCGTCCCGGGCAGCGACCCCGTCGCGTACCGGGCCCTGTAGGCAGCGGCCGACGGATGGCCGGTAAGGGGCGCCGAGGGCAGGCACCCCCGAGCACGGTTGCTACGGGCCGGTACAGTGAGCGGGTCGTCCTCACTTCCGTACGGGGGGAAGCCGGTGCGAATCCGGCGCTGACCCGCAACCGTGACCCGCCCCGGCCCACCGTCGGGCAGGGAGCCGGAATGCCCCGTTCCGGAGGTGCGCGGCTCGTGCCGCCGGGTCCTCCGGCGGCCGGCACCGTCGAGGTAAACGGAGCCGGAGCCCGGTGCCCGTGCGTGCCCGCGCGTGTGCCTGCCTCCCGCTCCCCAGCAGGAGAGGCACCCCCGCCCCCATGAACGTCCGCCGCAGCGCCGCCGCGCTCGCCGCCTCCGCCGTGCTCTGCGTGGGCGCCGCCCCCGCAGCCCTCGCCGACACCGCGCCGCCCTCCCCCTCCGCACCGCCGGTGATCCCCTCCGGGCTGTACGGCAAGAACGACCCGACGTACGACGGCGTGTGGCGCCAGTCCTTCGCGCTGCTCGCCCAGCACACCGTCGGCGTGAAGCCCGCCAAGGCCGCCGTGGACTGGCTGGTGGGCCAGCAGTGCGCGAACGGCGGTTTCGCCGCGTTCCGCGCGGACGCCTCCGCGGCGTGCGAGGCGACGACGATGTTCGACACGAACGCCACCGCGGCGGCCGTCCAGGCGCTGAAGGCGCTCGGCGGCCAGGACGCGGCGGTCAGGAAGGGCACGGACTGGCTGAAGTCCGTCCAGAACGAGGACGGCGGCTGGTCCTACGTCCCCGGCTCCCCCAGCGACGCCAACTCCACGGCCGTGGTGATCAGCGCCCTCGCGGTGGCGGGCGACAAGCCCGCCGAGGTGAAGTCGAAGGCGGGCAAGTCCGCCTACCAGGGCCTGGCCGCCTTCCAGCTCGGCTGCACCGCCGAGCCCGCCGCCGACCGGGGCTCCTTCGCCTACCAGCCCCTGGACGGCAAGCTGACCGCCAACGCCGACGCCACCGCCGCAGCGGCACTCGCCGGCCTCGGCCAGGGCTCGGCCGTGGCCCTGTCCGCCTCGGACACCCCCGCCACCCCGCTGACCTGCCCGCCGGCCTCCGCCGACGCGGCGGCCGACCCGGCGGCCCTCGCCCAGGGCGCGGCCGGCTACCTGGCCGAGGCCCTCAAGAAGGACGGCCACCTCACGGCGGTCACCCCGGGCGCGGACCAGCCGACCCCGGACACCGGCAACACCGCCGACGCGGTCATCGCCCTGGCAGCGGCCGGGCACAAGCAGTCCGCGGCGGGCGCGCTGGAGTGGCTCAAGGGCAACTCGGCGCAGTGGGCGGCGGGCAACCCGGCGGGCCTGGGCACGCTGATCCTGGCCGCGCACGCCACGGGCGCGGACCCGAAGGCCTTCGGCGGCACCGACCTCGTCGCGGCGCTGAACGCCACCGGCCCGGCCCCGCAGGGCGCGGACTCCTCCGCGACCTCGGTCGACGGCAAGAAGGACAAGCCCTCCGGCGGCCAGAACATCTGGTGGATCATCATCGCGGGCGCCGCGGCCGGCATGGGCATCGGCATCCTGCTGAGCGGCCGCCGCAAGAAGAACCAGCTCTGATGCGTCGCCGCCCGTCGCCCGCACTCGCCGTGCTGCTCGGGCTCGCCCTGGCCGTGGCGGCCGCTTCGCCGGCGCTGGCGTCGAGCTACCGGTACTGGTCGTTCTGGGACGCCGCGGCCGGCGGGCCCTGGTCGTACGCCACGGTGGGCCCCTCGATGGCCCGCCCGGCGGACGGCTCCGTGCAGGGCTTCCGCTTCGCGGTGAGCAAGGACGCCTCCGCCGAGGCGGCCCGGCCGCGGGTCGCGGCCGACTTCTCGGCGGTCTGCGGGGCGACCCCCGCGGCCGAGGGGAAGAAGCGGGTGGCGCTGGTCGTCGACTTCGGCGTCCCCTCGGACGCCCCCTCGGGCGAGACCCCGCCGCAGGAGGCCCCGCGCACGGCCTGCGCGCAGGTCGCCCCGGACGCCACGACGGCCGAGGCACTGGCCTCGGTGGCGAAGCCGCTGCGCTACAACGGCGCGGCGATGCTGTGCGCGATCGCGGGCTACCCGCAGCAGGGCTGCGGCGAGCCGATCGCCTCGCCTGCGTCCGGAAGCCCGGACCCCGCGGCCGCGGCCGCCCCGCAGGCCGGGGAGGACGGCGGCCCGTCCGCAGGCCTGATCACCGGCATCGCGGCAGTGGCCGCCCTGGCTGCGGCCGGCATCTGGCAGTCCCGCCGCCGCACGCGATGACGCACGACCAGCCGGCATGCCCGGCCCCGCCGGCGTTCGAGGCGCGGGGGTCCGGGTGCGGCGCCCCCGGCAGCGGCGCCGCACCCGGCCACGTGCCCCCGCCCCGGCGCAGCACGCCCGCGCCGCCGGGCGACCCGCACGGGCCGACGTACAGGAAATGGCAGGCCCCCCTCGCCGGCCGGGCGACGGCCCTGCACGCGGGGGCCTGGTGGCTGTGGGCCCTCGGGCTCGCCACCGCCGCTTCGCGGACCACCAACCCGCTGCTCCTCGGGCTGGTCATCGGCGTCGCCGGGTACGTGGTCGCGGCCCGCCGCACGGACGCGCCGTGGGCCCGTTCCTACGGCGCGTTCCTCAAGCTCGGCCTCTTCGTCATCGGCCTGCGCCTCCTCTTCTCCATGCTGCTGGGCTCCCCCGTCCCCGGCTCGCACACCCTCTTCACCCTCCCGGAGGTCCCGCTGCCCGCCTGGGCGCAGGGCATCCGGTTCGGCGGCAGGGTCACCGCCGAGCAGCTGGTGTTCGCCTTCTACGACGGCGCCAGGCTCGCCGCCCTCCTCGTGTGCGTCGGCGCCGCGAACGCCCTCGCGAACCCGGCGCGGCTGCTGAAGTCCCTCCCGGCCGCCCTGTACGAGGCGGGCGTCGCCGTGGTCGTCGCCATGACCTTCGCGCCGAACATGGTCGCGGACGTCGCCCGCCTGCGCACCGCCCGCCGGCTGCGCGGACGCCCGACCGGCGGCGTGAAGGCGGTCCTGCAGATCGGCCTGCCGGTGCTGGAGGGAGCCCTGGAACGCTCCGTCGCCATCGCCGCGTCGATGGACGCGCGCGGGTACGGGCGCACCGCCGAGGTCCCGCCCGCCGTGCGGCACACCACCAGCGCCCTCACCCTCGGCGGTCTGCTCGGGATGTGCGCCGGCACGTACGGGCTGCTCGCCGCGGAGGGCGCCGCGTACGGGCTGCCCGTGCTCGGCATCGGGCTGCTGCTGGCCCTCGCGGGCCTGCGGCTCGGCGGCCGCCGTTCGGTGCGCACCCGCTACCGGCCCGACCGGTGGGGGCCGCGCGCCTGGCTGGTCGCCGGATCGGGCGCGGCCGTCGCCGGGCTCCTCGTGTACGCGGGCACGCGCGACCCCGCCGCCCTGCACCCGGGCGTGGTGCCGCTGGTGGCGCCGAGCCTCCCGCTGTGGCCGGCGGCGGCGGTCCTGATCGGCCTGCTGCCCGCGTTCGTCGCCCCCGTACCGTCCATCCCCTCTGAGGAGTCCTCCCGGTGATCCGCTTCGAGCAGGTGTCCGTCACCTACGACGGCGCCGCCGGCCCTTCCCTCCAGGGCCTCGACCTGGTGATCCCGGAAGGGGAGCTGACCCTGCTCGTGGGCCCGTCCGGGGTGGGGAAGTCCACCCTGCTGGGCGCGGTCTCCGGGCTGGTCCCGCACTTCACGGGCGGCACCCTGCGGGGCCGGGTGACGGTCGCGGGCCGGGACACGCGCACCCACAAACCGCGCGAGCTCGCGGACGTGGTGGGCACGGTCGGCCAGGATCCGCTCGCGCACTTCGTGACGGACGTGGTGGAGGACGAGCTGGCGTACGGGATGGAGTCCCTCGGGCTGGCTCCCGCCGTGATGCGCCGCCGCGTCGAGGAAACCCTGGACCTCCTCGGCCTCAACGAGCTGCGCGACCGGCCCCTCGCGACGCTCTCGGGCGGGCAGCAGCAGCGGGTCGCGATCGGCTCGGTCCTGACCACGCACCCGAAGGTCCTCGTACTGGACGAGCCCACCTCGGCGCTGGACCCGGCGGCGGCGGAGGAGGTCCTGGCGGTGCTCCAGCGCCTGGTCCACGACCTCGGCACCACGGTCCTGATGGCGGAGCACCGGCTGGAGCGGGTGGTCCAGTACGCCGACCGGGTGCTGCTCCTGCCGGCCCCGGGCGCGGCCCCGGTGCTGGGTGCCCCGTCGGAGGTCATGGCGGTCTCCCCGGTCCACCCGCCGGTGGTGTCCCTGGGCCGCGTGGCGGGCTGGTCGCCGCTCCCGTTGTCGGTCCGCGACGCCCGTAGGCTGGCCGCCCCTCTCCGCACCCGCCTCGGCGCTGACCGAGATCCAGCCCGTCCGGTGTTTGAGGACCGGGGGTCCGGGGGCGGAGCCCCCGGTTTCGGGCAGGGGCGGGTGGGGGACGGCTCCGCGCAGCGGCATCCCGCACCCCGCACCGGCCTGCTGGCCCGCTTCCGCAAGGCCGCGGCCCTCCCCGCCCCCGCCCCGGCAGGCGCCGCCCCGGCCGAGACCAGGGGCCTCGGGGTCCGCCGCGGCCGCAGGGAAGTGCTCCGCGACATCACCCTCACCGTCACCCCCGGCGAAACCGTCGCCCTCATGGGCCGCAACGGCGCCGGCAAGTCCACCCTGCTCTCGGCCCTGGTCGGCACCGTCCCGCCCGCCACCGGCGAGGTGACCGTCGGGGGCCTGGCCCCCCACCGCACCCCGCCGCAGGAGATGGTGCGCCGAGTGGGTCTCGTACCGCAGGAGCCCCGCGACCTCCTCTACGCCGACACCGTCGCCGCCGAGTGCGCCGCCGCGGACTCCGACGCGGGCGCCGCCCCGGGCACCTGCCGGGCGCTGGTCACGTCCCTGCTCCCGGACGTGCCCGACGACGTCCATCCCCGCGACCTCTCCGAGGGGCAGCGGCTCGCCCTGGCCCTCGCCCTGGTGCTGACGGGCCGCCCGGCGCTGCTCCTGCTCGACGAGCCCACCCGGGGTCTGGACTACGCCGCCAAGGCCCGCCTGATCGAGATCCTCCGCGGCCTCGCCGCCGAGGGCCACGCCATCGTCCTGGCCACCCATGACGTGGAGCTCGCCGCCGAGGTGGCGCACCGCGTGCTGATCCTGGCGGGCGGGGAGATCGTCGCGGACGGCCCGACCGCCGAGGTGGTCGTCTCCTCCCCCGCCTTCGCACCGCAGGTCGCCAAGGTGCTGGCCCCGGGCCACTGGCTCACGGTGACCCAGGTCGCCGAAGCCCTGGCGGCCTCGGACCCGGCCCCCGGGACGGCCCCCGGGACGGCCCCCGCATGAGCCGCACAGCGCCCCGTCCCACCCGCCCCGTCCGCATCGGCCCCCGCGCCGCTGCCGCCCTGGTCCTGGTCACCCTCATCGGCATCGCCGCCTTCGGCTGGCCGCTGCTCGCCGACGGGGGGTCCGGGCTCGCCCACTCCGAGGACGCCCCCTGGCTGTTCGCCGCGCTGCTGCCGCTGCTGGTCGCCGTCGTGGTCGCGACCATCGCGGACAACGGCATGGACGCCAAGGCGGTGGCGATGCTCGGCGTGCTCGCCGCGGTCGGGGCGGCCCTGAGACCGCTGGGCGCGGGTACGGCCGGCCTGGAGCCCATGTTCTTCCTGATGGTGCTCAGCGGGCGGGTCCTCGGGCCGGGCTTCGGCTTCGTCCTGGGCTCCGTCACGATGTTCGCGTCCGCCCTGCTCACCGGCGGTGTCGGCCCGTGGATGCCGTTCCAGATGCTCGCGCTCGGCTGGTTCTCGCTGGGGGCCGGCCTGCTACCGGGGGCCGCGAGGATCCGGGGCCGGGCGGAGCTGGCGATGCTGGCCGCGTACGGGTTCCTCGGCTCGTTCGCGTACGGCACGGTCATGAACCTGCAGGGCTGGGTGATGCTGCAGGGCATGGGCCAGGGCGTCTCCTTCCACCCGGGGGACCCGGTTGCGGCGAACCTCGCGCGCTTCGCCGCGTACTGCCTGGCGACTTCGCTGGGCTGGGACCTGGGGCGGGCGGTGCTGACCGTCGTGCTGACGCTCGCGCTCGGGGCCACGCTGCTGAAGGCCCTGCGGCGGGCGACACGGAAGGCCGCCTTCGACGCTCCCGTTTCCTTCGATCCGGGTACGAACGAACGCATTCAGTGACATTCGAGGCCCCTGTCGGTGAGGCGCCCCACAGGACCCAGGTCACATACGAGCCGGGCTAGTAGTCCCTGAGCGTGCCGCACGGCCTTCCCCTCACCGGCCCGCTGCGGG
>NZ_JBITTH010000056.1:0-16053 GCF_044541755.1 Streptomyces sp. NPDC085524 | reverse complement strand
CGCACCATCCTCGACCGGCTCGACTCGGCCGGCATCGAAGCCGACGAGCTCACCGTCCACACCCCCGACCTCGACGACGTCTTCTTCGCCCTCACCGGCAACGCCGGTATCCCCGACCAGCCGACGGAGGCTGTCCGATGAGCTCCCTCTCCCTCGCCCTGCGCGACTCGTCCACGATGCTCCGCCGCAACCTGCTGCACGCGCGGCGCTACCCGTCCCTCACGCTGAACCTGCTGCTCACCCCGATCATGCTGCTCCTGCTGTTCGTCTACATCTTCGGCGACACCATGAGCGCGGGCCTGGGAGGCGGCGGCCGCTCCGCCTACATCGCGTACATCGTCCCGGGCCTGCTGCTGATGACCATCGGCAGCACCGTGGTCGGCACCGCGGTGTCCGTCTCGAACGACATGAGCGAGGGCATCATCGCCCGCTTCCGCACCATGGCGATCCACCGTCCCTCGGTGCTCGTCGGGCACGTCATCGGCAGCGTGCTGCAGTCGATCGCGAGCGTGGTCCTCGTCGGCCTCGTCGGACTGGCCATCGGGTTCCGCGCCACGGACGCGACCGCCCTGGAGTGGCTCGCGGCCTTCGGTCTGCTGGTGCTCTTCGCCCTGGCGTTCACGTGGATCGCCGTCGGGATGGGCCTGATCAGCCCGAACGCCGAGGCAGCCAGCAACAACGCGATGCCGATGATCCTGCTGCCGCTGCTGTCCAGCGCCTTCGTCCCGGTCGACTCGATGCCGGGCTGGTTCCGGCCGATCGCCGAGTACCAGCCCTTCACCCCGGCCATCGAAACCCTGCGCGGCCTGCTGCTCGGCAGCGAGATCGGCAACAACGGGTGGCTCGCCGTCGGCTGGTGCGTGGGACTGACCGTGCTCGGCTACTTCTGGTCGGCCTCGAAGTTCAACGCCGATCCGCGGTAACCGCACCATGACAGCGCGGGCCGACGCGAGGGGCCCGTAGGACACCCGGGTGTCCTACGGGCCCCTCTGTCGTACGCGGGGTCAGGTCGCGGCCAGGACCTCGTGGAGGCGGTTCGCGAAGGCCGTCGGGTGGGTCTTGAGGCCGTTGTGGCCGCCGGGGAAGGCCTCCAGCGGGGTCCCCAGCCGGTCCGCGAGGCTGCGGGCACAGCGGTAGGACCAGCTGCTGTCGGAGGGGCGGCCGGCCAGCGGGACGATCCGGGCGGGGCCGGACTTGAGGGCGTCGAGGTCGGCGTCGGCCAGCAGGTGGTGGCGGTAGGAGCCGATCTCGTGGGCGAGGAAGAACTCGATGTTGGCGAGCTGTTCCGCGGTCATGGGGGCCGGGACGACGTCCGGTTCGGCGTCCTGGCCGGCCAGGTCGATGTCGTTGAACCGGGCCATGTGGGCCAGTGCGGGACCCCACCCGGCGGTGCGGTAGTCGGCCTCGGCGGCGGCGATCAGGCCGGCGGCCGCCTCACGGTCGGCGCCGGTCAGCAGGGCCAGTTCGGAGGGCTCGTGGGCCGCGTACACCGACACCAGGTCGGGGCGGCTCGCGGTCAGGTGGAGGCCGATGACCCCGCCGACGCTGTGGCCGAAGAGGAGCGAGGGCCCGTCGGCGAGGGCTTCCATGAGCAGCGCCAGGTCCTGGGTGTGCACCTGCGGACCCAGTTCCGGCGCAGGGTCGCCGAGCGCGGAGCGGGACATGCCGCGCCGGTCGTAGGTGACGACCGTGTACCGGTCCGCGAGCCGCTCGACGAGGGCCCCGGTGCGGCGCGCGTCGCCGCCGCCGCCGTCCATCAGGAACAGCAGCGGGCCGGTGCCGGTCTTCTCGTAGTACAGCTCGGTGCCCGGTACGGACACGAAGGCGGAGGCGGTGGTCACCATGCGGGAACTTCCTTGATCGTCACGACTCCGGCGGAGCTGATCCAGCCGGGTCCCTGGGAGAGCAGCAGGACGTGGTCACCCGGCACGAGTTCGCCGGTGCGCACCAGGTGGTCGAGGGAGATGACCAGGTCGGCGGCGCCCACGTGGCCGACGGAACGGCCGTAGTCCCAGCTGGAGCGGGACATCGGGAGGCCGAGGGGGGCCATGACCGAGAACTCGATCATGCGCCCGTCCTGGTTGATGGGGATGACGCGGGCGATGTCGGAGGCGTTCAGCCCGGCGTCGACGAGCGAGCGGTGCACGATGTCGAGGTCGAACTCGCCGATCCGCTCGACGGTCTCGGCGAGCGACATCTCCCGCTCGTTGAACAGCGCGGCCCGTTCGGCGACGGCCAGCTTCTCGCCCGCCCCGTCCTGCGGCGGCAGCAGCGATTCGTCGCCGCGGTGCCAGGCCTCCAGTTCGGGCAGCGTCCCGGAGTTGACGGAACGCACCTCGGCGAAGCCGTCCTCGCTGCTGAGCACGGCCGCGGCCGCCCCGTCGGCGAGGACGTAGGAGTCGCCGAAGCCGCGCCAGCGGTCGATCAGCGGGGTGGAGAAGTTCTGCGCGGTGGTCAGCAGCGCGGTCTCCACCTCGGCGGCGCCGGTCATCTGCCCGACCGCGACCTCGAGGGCGGCGAGCATTCCGTTGCAGCCCTGCCGGATGTGCAGCGACGGCACCCGGCCGACGCCGAGTTCACGCAGTACGTAGGCGGGCGGGTAGGAGCCGTCGGGGCCCTGGTAGTAGACGCCGCTGTGGATGTGCGACTCGACGTCCTCGGCGTCGAGGCCGGACCGCTCCAGCGCCTGCCGGGCGGCGGTGACCGCCATGTCGAGGGCGGGGATCCCGTCCGACACGTGCGTGCCGGTCAGGCCGCTCGCCTTGTAGACCTCCTCGTCGTACCGGCCGTCGGCGACGGCGTCCTCGGCACTCACCCGGCGGGGCAGGAACACCCCGAGGGCATTGACGTACACACCTTCCACTCTCACGCCTGGTCTCCTTACCGGCCGAGGATCTGCTGCTTGATGTGGTGGGCCAGCTCAGCGGAGGTGGGCTGGTCGAAGACGACACCGGGCGGCATGCGCAGCGCGGTGGCGTCGTTGAGGGCGTTGCGCAGGGCGAGGGCCGAGAGCGAGTCGAAGCCCATGTCGCGGAACTTGCGGTCCGGGTCGACGGCCTCGCCCGAGCCATGGCCGAGCACGCTCGCCGCCTGTCCCCGTACGAGCTCCAGGAGCAGTGCGTCCCGGCCTGCGTCGTCGAGGGCGAGCAGCCGCTGCTTGAAGGAGCCGGCCTCGGCCGGGCCCTCCTTGACGGTGCGCCGGACGGGTACGCGGACCAGCCCCCGCCACACGGCCGGCAGCCGGCCGGCCGCAGCCCGGGCGGCGAGCGCCTCGAAGTCCGGCTCGGCCACGAGGACCCCCGCCCCGCCGACCGCGGTCGCGGCCTCCAGCAGCTCCCCGTCGGCGTGGCCGGCGGTGCCGGAGGGCACGGCGAGTGCCACGGCCGTGGTGCCGGCGCCGCGGAGCACGCGCGCCCATCCTTCGAGGAAGGCCGCGGGGGCGCCCTCGTCGGTGGTGATCATCATGTACGAGGCGTCCGGTCCGGCCGCCTCGCGCAGTGCCTGCGCGGTGCGGGCCGTCCGGGCCGCCGCGTCCTCGGGCCGGTCCGCGTCCTGCGCCGGGTCCACGGCGTGGACGACGGCGGTGAGCGGGCGGCCCGCGGGCAGCGCCGCGAGCACGTCCGCCCATGCCGCCGGGTCGGCGGGTTCGGCCGCGCGGACGGTCCGTACGCCGTGCCGGTCGGCGAGGTGGCGGGCGTACAGGTCCGCGGGCTCGCCGCCGCCGACGACGAGGACGGTGCCCTCGGGCTCGTACGCGGGCCAGGTGCCCGGCGCCGCCGGGACGAGCCGGGGCACCTTGAGGGTGCTGCGGCGCAGTGCCAGCTGGTCGTTGCCGGTGGCGAGGGCCTTCACGAGGGAGCGCCACGAGGCCTTGCTGCCGTCGGTGTCGGCCAGCACGAAGCGTTCCGGAGCCGTCTCCTGGGCCGCACGGACCGCACCCCACACCGCGGCGGCGGCCGGGTCGCCGCCCTGTGGGGCCGAGGCGGCGGTGCCGTCCTTGGTGAGGAACACCAGCCGGGAGCCGGCGAACCGGCCGTCCGCGAGCCAGGTCCGGACCCGCTGCGCGGCCTCGTCCACGGCCCGCCGTACCGCGTCGGCGGTGTCCGCCCCGGCCGCCGCGCCGCCGGCCGCCGCGCAGACCAGGACCACGTCGGGCGCGGGCGCGCCCTCCGCCTCGATGCGGGCGGCCAGGGCGTCCAGGTCGGGGTGGGCTTCGGCGTAGGTGCCCGCGGCCATCAGGCCGGAGCGGGCCCGGAAGGCGTCCTCGCCGACCACCGCCCAGCTCTGCGGAACCGCCGCCCCGGTCACCGGGACGGGCTGCTCGTCGGCCCAGTCGACGGTGTAGAGCCCGCCGCGCTGGGCGGCCGACGCCCGCCGGATCCGGTCCTCGGCAGCGGCCTCCAGGACGACCGCGCCGACGGTGGCCACGGGCGCCCCGCCGCCGTCCGCGATCTCGGCGGCGATGCCGAGGGGTTCGTGGGCGGCGGCCTTGAACCGTACGCGCAGGGTGGTGGCGCCGACCGCGTGCAGGGTGACGTCGCGCCACTGCACCGCGGCGGCCCCTGCCGGGATGCCGGCGAGGGCGGCGGAACCGAGGGCGGCTTCCAGCAGGGCGGGATGCAGGCCGTACCCCGCCGGGTCCTGCCGGTCCGCTTCGGCGGGCACGATCTCCGCGTACAGCTCCCCGTCCCGCTGCCAGGCCGCCCGTACGCCGGGCAGCGACCCGGCGGCGAGGGGCTCGGCGCCGAGCGGCGGCCAGACCTCGAGGTTCCAGCCCGGCTCGGGCTCGTCCGCCGCGAGGACGGCCGTGGCGTGCCGGGTCCATTCGGTGCCGGGGGCCCGGCCCTCGCGCCGGGAGTGCACGGACAGCGCGCGCCGCCCGTCGCCGGCGGGCTCGCCGACCTCGACGCGCAGCTGCACGCCGCCGCGCCGGGGCACGACCAGGGGCTCGTGGAGGGTGAGTTCGTCGACCCGGCCGGTGCCCGCCTCCTCGCCGGCCCGCAGGGCGAGCTCCAGGAAGGTGGCGGCGGGCAGGGTCCGCGCGTCGCCGAGCCAGGGCTGCGCGGTGAGGGAGAGCCAGCCGGTGTAGAGCAGCGATCCGGATCCGGGCAGCTCGACCGCCGACCCGAGGAGCGGGTGCACGGCCGTGCCGGGCCCCAGGTCGGAGACGGCGGGGGCGGCGGCGTGGGAGGACGGGAGCCAGTAGTGGCGGCGCTGGAAGGCGTAGGTGGGCAGGTCGACGGGCTTGTCCGAAGCGGGCAGGGCGGTCGCCCAGTCGACGTCGACGCCGTGGGTCCAGGCCTGGCCGAGGGAGAGCAGGAACCGCTCCAGCCCGCCTTCGTCCCGGCGCAGGGAGGGAACCGCGGCGGCGATGGCACCGGCGTTCATCGCGTCGAAGGTCTCCTGGAGACCGATGGTCAGCACCGGGTGGGCGCTGGCCTCGATGAAGGTCGTGAATCCGTCCGCGAGCAGCGCCCGGGTGGTCTTCTCGAACTCGACGGTCTGGCGCAGGTTGCGGTACCAGTACCCGGCGTCCAGCGCGGCGGTGTCGATGATCTTGTTGGTGACCGTCGAATAGAACGCGACCTCCGGGACCAGGGGCGTGATCGGCGCGAGGAGGTCGGCGAGCTCGGCCTCGATGGACTCCACGTGCGGGGAGTGCGAGGCGTAGTCCACGGCGATCCGCCGCGACCGCACCCCATCGGCTTCCAGCACCGCGACCAGCTCGTCCAGCGCACTGTTCGTCCCCGACACGACCGTCGAAGACGGGCCGTTGACGGTCGCCACACCCAGGTCGTCGGGCCAGCGCGTCAGGTACGGACGCACCGCATCGGCGGGCAGAGCCACCGACAGCATCCCGCCGCGGCCCGCCAGCGCGAGGATCGCCTGGCTCCGCAGCGCCACGACCAGGGCCGCGTCCTCCAGGGACAGCGCACCCGCCACCGCAGCAGCCGCGATCTCACCCTGCGAATGGCCCACGACCGCATCCGGACGGACACCGTACGACCGCCAGACCTCGGCGAGGGACACCATCACCGCCCACAGCGCGGGCTGGATGACGTCGACCCTCTCCAGCAGGCCCTCCGGGTCCCCGCCCAGCAGCACCTCCAGCAGATCCCAGTCCGTATGGGCGGACAGCGCCTGCGCGCACTCGTCGAGCCGGGACTTGAACGCCGGCGACTCGGCGTACAGCCCCGCCGCCATGCCGATCCACTGCGAACCCTGACCCGGGAACACGAACACCGTGCGGCCGGTGACCGCTTCGCCGGTGACCACCGGACCCCCGGCGTCGCCCGCGGCGAGGGTGCCGAGGCCCGCGAGGAGCTCCGTACGCCCGCCGCCGACCACGACCGCCCGGTGGTCGAAGCGCTCGCGCGTGGCGACCAGGGCAGCGCCCACGGCACCGGGGCCGGCCTGCGGGTTGCGCTCCACGAACGCCGCGAGGCGGACGGCCTGTTCGCGCAGCGCGTCCGGGCTCTTCGCGGAGACCACCCACGGGAGCACCGCGGGTGTGTCGGTCTCCGGCACCTCGGAGGCCGGGGCCTCCTGCGCCGGGGCCTGCTCGATGATCATGTGGGCGTTGGTGCCGGAGATGCCGAACGAAGACACCGCCGCGCGGCGCGGCCGGTCCAGCTCGGGCCACGGGCGCTGCTCGGTCAGCAGCGACACGGTTCCCTGGGACCAGTCCACGTGCGGGGTCGGCTCGTCCACGCCGAGCGTCGGCGGGAGGACTCCCTCGCGCAGGGCCAGCACCATCTTGATCACGCTGGCGGCGCCGGAGGCGGCCATGGTGTGGCCGATGTTCGACTTCAGCGAGCCCAGCCACAGCGGCTGTTCGGCCGTGTGCTCCTGCCCGTAGGTGGCGATCAGGGCCTGGGCCTCGATCGGGTCGCCCAGCTTGGTGCCCGTGCCGTGCGCGTCGACCACGTCGACCTCGGCACCCGTCAGACCCGCGTTGGCCAGCGCCTGGCGGATGACGCGCTGCTGCGAAGGCCCGTTCGGGGCGCTCAGGCCATTGCTGGCACCGTCCTGGTTGATCGCCGAACCCTTGATGACGGCGAGCACCTGGTGGCCGTTGCGCCGGGCGTCGGAGAGCCGCTCCAGGATCAGTACGCCCGCGCCCTCGCCCCACGCCGTGCCGTCGGCCGCGGCCGCGAAGGCCTTGATGCGGCCGTCGGCGGCCAGGCCGCGCTGGCGGCTGAACTCCGTGAACATGCCGGGCGTCGCCATGACGGACACACCGCCCGCGACCGCGAGGGAGCATTCGCCGCCGCGCAGGGACTGCGCCGCCTGGTGCAGGGCCACGAGCGAGGAGGAGCAGGCCGTGTCCACGGTGATCGCGGGGCCTTCGAGGCCCAGGAAGTAGGCGAGGCGGCCGGAGATGACACTGGTGGTCTTGCCGGTGAGCAGCAGGCCGTCGACTCCTTCCGAGGCCTCGTGCATGAGCGATCCGTACTCCTGGAAGAGCGCGCCGACGAACACTCCGGCCTGGCTCCCCTGCACCGACTCGGGACGGATGCCCGCCCGTTCGAAGGCCTCCCAGGCGGTCTCCAGCAGCAGCCGCTGCTGCGGGTCCATGGCCAGGGCCTCGCGCGGCGAGATCCCGAAGAAGTCGGCGTCGAACTCGGCGGCCTCGTAGAGGAAGGAGCCCTTGCGGACGTAGCTCTTGCGGGACCGGTCGGGGTCGGCGTCGTAGAGGGCCTCCAGGTCCCAGCCGCGGTCGGCGGGCAGGTCGGAGGCGGTGCCGGCGCCCGCGCTGAGCAGCTCCCACAGCTCCTCGGGCGAGGAGACCCCGCCGGGGAGCCGACAGCCGAGGCCGATGATCGCGATGGGGTCGTCGGCGGTGTCGGCGTCCACGCCGGTCCGGCCGGCCGCGGGTGCCTGGCGTACGACGGCCGGGGCCGCGGTGGTGTCCTCGACTCCGAGGAGGCCGCGCAGGTAGGCGACCATCGCGTCCGGGGTCGGGTGGTCGAAGACCGCGGTCGCGGACAGACGCAGCTTGGTGGCCTCGCCGAGCCGGTTGCGCAGTTCGACGGCGGAGAGGGAGTCGAAGCCGAGGGTCTTGAACTTGCTGTCGGCCCGGATCGAGGCCGGGGAGGCGTGGCCGAGCACGGTCGCCGCGTTGGTCCGTACGAGGTCCAGCAGGGCGCGGTCCAGGTCGCCTCCGGTGAGCCCGGCGAAGCGGTTCCCGGCGGTGCGGGCCCCGGCTGCCGGGGTGGCCGACGCGGCGGCCCGGCGGGCCGCGCGGGCCCGGACGAGCCCGGAGAGCACGGGTGCCAGAGAGCCGTTGTCGGCCTGGGTGCGCAGCCGCGCGAGGTCGAGGCGGGCCGGGACGAGGGCGGCGCCGGGGTCGGTGAGCGCCCGGTCGAAGAGGGCCAGGCCCTCGGCGGAGGCGAGGGGCACCAGCCCGGCCCGGGTCATGCGGGCGAGGTCGGCCTCGTCCAGGTCGCCGGTGAGCTCGCTGCGCTGGTCCCAGAAGCCCCAGGCCAGCGAGGTGGCCGGGAGGCCTGCGGCCCTGCGGTGCGCGGCGAGGGCGTCCAGGTAGACGTTGGCGGCCGCGTAGTTGGCCTGGCCGGCGCCGCCGATGGCGCCCATGACGGAGGAGAAGAGGACGAAGGCGGCGAGGTCGGCGTCCCGGGTGAGCTCGTGCAGGTGCCAGGCGGCATCGGCCTTGGGGCGCAGTACGCAGTCCACGCGCTCGGGGGTGAGCGCGGTCACCGTGCCGTCGTCGAGCACGCCCGCGGTGTGCACGACCGCGGTCAGCGGATGGGCGGCGGGGACCCCGGCGAGCAGTGCCGCGAGGGCTTCCCGGTCGGCGGTGTCGCAGGCCGCCAGGGTCACCGTCGCGCCGAGGGCTTCGAGTTCGGCCCGCAGCCCGGCGGCGCCGGGTGCGCCGGGGCCGCGGCGGCTGGTCAGCAGCAGGTGCCGGGCCCCGTACGAGGTGACGAGGTGGCGGGCGAAGAGCGCGCCGAGGGTGCCGGTGCCGCCGGTGACGAGGACGGTGCCCTCGGGGTCGAGCGCGGGCGGCACGGTCAGGACGATCTTGCCGACGTTCTGTGCCTGGCTGAGGAAGCGGAAGGCCTCCGGGGCGCGGCGGACGTCCCAGGCGCGGACCGGAGAGTGGCGCAGGGCGCCGGCCTCGAAGAGCGCGACGATCTCGGTGAGCATGTGCCGGAACCGGTCGGGGTCCCGGTGCGCGACCTCGATGAGGTCGAACGCCTGGTACTCGACGCCCGGGTGGGCGGCGGCGACCTCGGCCGCGTCGCGGATGTCGGTCTTGCCCATCTCGACGAAGCGGCCGCCGCGCGGCAGCAGCCTCAGCGAGGCGTCCACGAACTCGCGGGCCAGGCAGTCGAGTACGACGTCCACGCCGCGGCCGCCGGTGGCCTCGAGGAACCGGTCCTCGAAGTCGAGGGTGCGGGAGGAGGCGATGTGCGCGTCGTCCAGGCCGGAGGCGCGCAGTGCTTCCCACTTGCCGGGGCTGGCGGTGCCGTAGACCTCGGCACCCAGGTGCCGGGCGAGCTGGAGAGCGGCCATGCCGACACCGCCCGCGGCGGCGTGCAGGAGGAGGGTTTCGCCGCTGCGGAGCCCGGCCAGTTCGACGAGGCTGTGGTAGGCGGTGCCGAAGACGATCGGCATCGCGGCCGCGTCCTCGTACGACCAGTCGTCGGGGATCCGTACGACGAGCCGGTGGTCCACGACCGACACGGGCCCGAAGGAGCCGGGCAGCATGCCGGTGACCCGGTCGCCGACGGCGAGACCGGTGACGTCCGCTCCGACCTCGGTCACCACGCCGGCGCCCTCGGTGCCCATCGACGCGTGGCCCGGGTAGACGCCGAGCGCGATCAGCACGTCGCGGAAGTTGAGCCCGGCCGCGCGGACCGCGACCCGGACCTCCAGCGGCCCGAGCGGGGCCACGGCCTCGGCACTGGGGACGAGGGTGAGGGCTTCGAGCGTGCCCCGGGCCGTGACGTCCAGGTGCCAGGGCTCGCCCCCGGCGGGCGGGACCAGCGTGTCCGCGCGGCCCGCGGCTCGGGCGAGGCGCGGGACGAGGACCTGTCCGGCGCGCAGGGCCAGCTGCGGCTCGCCGGAGGCGAGCGCGGCCGGCAGGGCGGCGGCGGAGGCCGGGTCCTCGTCGATGTCCACGAGCACGAAACGGCCGGGGTTCTCCGTCTGGGCGGTACGCAGGAGCCCCCAGACGGCCGCGTGCGCGAGGTCCTCGGGCGCGGCCGCGGGATCGGTCGAAACGGCGCAACGGGTCGCGACGACCAGGCGGGCGTCGGCGAAGCGGTCCTCGCCGAGCCAGTCCTGGACCACGGCGAGCGCCCGGTGGACGGCGGCACGGGCGGCCTCGGGCGAGTGCCGGTCCTGGTCCGCGGCGAGGAACAGCAGCGCGTCGGTGCCGGCGGTGCGCTCCTGCGCCTGCGCCTCGCGGAAGGCGGCGAAGTCCGGCTCGACGACCACGTACGGACGGGTGTCCGCTTCCTGCGCGGCGCGCGCCGGAACCCAGTCGAGGTGGTACAGCGCGTCGTCGGCGCCGCCGGAACCCTGCCCCAGCTGGGCGGGGTCCACGGCCCGCAGGGCGAGGGAGGCGACGGAGGCGACGGGCTGCCCGGTGGCGTCGGTGATGTCGAGGGCGATGCTGCCGGCGCCGACGGGGCTGATCCGGACCCGTACGCTCGTCGCACCGGTCGCGTGGAGCCGTACCCCGGACCAGACGAACGGCAGCCGGGGCGCGGGCAGTTCGGCGCCCGGGGTCAGCAGACCGGTGTGCAGGGTGGCGTCGAGCAGCGCCGGGTGGATCCCGAAACCGTCGACCTCACCCTGCTGCCCCTCGGCCAGGGCGACCTCGGCGAACACCTCGTCACCGAGCCGCCAGGCGGCCCGGACGCCCTGGAACACCGGCCCGTACTCGTACCCGGCGGCAGCCAGTTCCCCGTACAGGGCGGTGGTGTCGGTCCGGGTCGCCCCGGCCGGCGGCCAGGCCGCGTAGGCGGGCGCGGCGGGGGTCTCGCCGTGGCCCAGTTCGCCGGTGGCGTGCCGCGTCCAGAGGGCGCCCTCGGTGTCGGGCCGGGAGTGGATGCCGATGCTGCGACGGCCGTGCTCGTCGGCCTCGCCGACCTCGACGCGGAGCAGCACCGCGGTGGTGCCGGTGAGGACGAGGGGCGCTTGGAGGGTCAGCTCCTCGAGGGTGTCGCAGCCGGTCTCGTCGGCGGCGTGCAGGGCGAGGTCGACGAAGGCGGTGCCGGGCAGCAGGACCGTGCCGGCGACGGCGTGGTCGGCGAGCCACGGGTGCGTGGTGAGGGACAGCCGCCCGGTGAGGACGGTGCCGTCGGAACCGGCCAGGTCGACGACGGCCCCGAGGAGGGGGTGCCCGGCGGTGGCGAGGCCGGCGGTGGACACGTCGCCGGTGGTCTTGACGGGGTCGAGCCAGTAGCGGGTGCGCTGGAAGGCGTAGGTGGGCAGGTCCAGGGGCTGCTGCGGCTCCGGGAGGACTGCCGACCAGTCGACGTCCACGCCGTGGGTCCAGGCCTGGCCGAGGGAGAGCAGGAACCGGTCGAGCCCGCCCTCGTCACGCCGGAGGGAGGGCACCGCGAGCGCGGATTCGGCGTCGGCGGCCTCGAAGGTCTCCTGGAGCCCGATGGTCAGCACCGGGTGGGCGCTGGACTCGATGAACGTGGTGAAACCGTCCGCGAGCAGGGCGCGGGTCGTCTTCTCGAACTCGACGGTCTGACGCAGGTTCCGGTACCAGTAGCCCGCGTCCAGGGCTGCGGTGTCGATCACCTCGTTGGTGACGGTGGAGTAGAACGCCACCTCCGGGACACGGGGCGTGATCGGCGCGAGCAGCTCGGCGAGCTCCGCCTCGATCGACTCCACGTGCGGGGAGTGCGAGGCGTAGTCCACGGCGATCCTGCGCGAACGCACGCCGTCCGCGTCGAGGAGCGCGACGAGCTCGTCCAGTGCACTGTTCGTACCGGACACGACGGTGGACGAGGGACCGTTGACGGTCGCCACACCCAGGTCGTCGGGCCAGCGCGTCAGGTACGGACGCACGTCGTCGGCGGGAAGGGCCACCGACAGCATTCCGCCCCGGCCGGCCAGCGCGATGATCGCCTGACTCCGCAGCGCGACGACCAGGGCAGCGTCCTCCAGGGACAGCGCACCGGCCACCGCAGCGGCCGCGATCTCACCCTGCGAGTGACCCACCACCGCGTCCGGCCGGACACCGTACGAACGCCACACCTCGGCGAGGGACACCATCACCGCCCACAGAGCGGGCTGGATGACGTCCACCCGCTCCAGCAGACCCTCCGGGTCACCGCCCAGCAGCACCTGAAGCAGATCCCAGTCCGTGTAGGCCGACAGCGCCCGCGCACACGCGTCGAGCCGGTCCCGGAACGCCGGGGACTCGGCATACAGCCCGGCCGCCATGCCGATCCACTGCGAACCCTGCCCCGGGAACACGAACACCGTCTTCCCGGAGACCGCTTCACCCGTCACCCCGGTGCCCGCGGTCAGGGCGTCCAGGAGTTCCCGGCGGGTGCTGCCGACCACGGCCGTACGCTGCCCGAAGGCCGTGCGGTGGGCGGAGAGAGCGGTCGCGACGGCGCTCGGCGTGAGGTCGGACGAGTCCTCCACGAACGCGGTCAGCCGGGCCACCTGCTCGCGCAGCGCGTCTTCGGTCCGCGCGGACAGGATCCACGGCACCACGCCGCTCCCGGACGCCTCGACGGTGTCCGTCGCCGGTGCCTGCTCCAGGATCATGTGGGCGTTGGTGCCCGAGATACCGAACGAGGAGACCGCAGCCCGGCGCGGCCGGTCCAGCTCGGGCCATGCCTGCTGCTCGGTGAGCAGCGACACGGCTCCCTGCGACCAGTCGACGTGCGAGGTCGGCTCCGCGACGTTCAGCGTCTGCGGAAGGACTCCCTCACGCATGGCCATGACCATCTTGATGACGCCGCCGACACCGGCCGCCGCCATCGTGTGGCCGATGTTCGACTTGAACGAGCCCAGCCACAGCGGCCGCTCGGCCGAATGCTCCTGCCCGTACGTCGCGATCAGCGCCTGCGCCTCGATCGGGTCGCCCAGCTTCGTGCCGGTACCGTGCGCCTCCACGACGTCCACGTCCGCGCCCGTCAGACCGGCGTTCGCCAGTGCCTGACGGATCACGCGCTGCTGGGAGGGGCCGTTGGGGGCGCTGAGGCCGTTGCTCGCGCCGTCCTGGTTGATGGCGGAGCCCCGGATCACGGCGAGGACCGGGTGCCCGTTGCGCCGTGCGTCGGAGAGGCGCTCCAGCAGGACCAAGCCGGCGCCCTCGCCCCACGCCGTGCCGTCCGCAGTCGAGGAGAACGCCTTGCAGCGGCCGTCCTCCGACAGCCCCTGCTGACGGGAGAACTCCACGAACATGCCCGGTGTGGACATCACCGTGGCGCCACCCGCGAGCGCGAGCGAGCACTCACCGCTGCGCAGCGACTGGGCCGCCAGGTGCAGGGCGACGAGGGAGGCCGAGCAGGCGGTGTCGACCGTGACGGCCGGGCCCTCCAGGCCGAGGGTGTAGGAGATGCGGCCGGAGGCGACGCTCGCCGTGTTGCCCGTCAGGAGGTAACCCTCCGTCCCGGCGATCGGCTCGGCGAGCCTCGTCCCGTACTCCTGCGTCATCGCGCCGACGAACACACCCGTTCGGCTGCCCTTCAGCGACTGCGGGACGATCCCGGAACGCTCCAGCGCCTCCCATGCCGTCTCCAGCAGCAGCCGCTGCTGCGGATCCATGGCCAGCGCCTCACGCGGGGAGATCCCGAAGAACTCCGCGTCGAACTCATCGGCTTCGTGGAGGAATCCGCCGTAGCGGGCATACGTCTTGCCCGACAGGCCACGCTCGGAGTCGTACAGCCCCTCGGCGTCCCAGCCACGGTTCTCGGGCCAGGGACCGATCGCGTCCCGGCCGTCGGCGACCAGCTGCCACAGGCTCTCCGGCGAGACGACGCCGCCCGGGTAGCGGCACGCCATGCCGACGATCGCCAGCGGCTCGTCGGAGCCGGACGCGGCGTCGGGGAGATCGAGCTCATCGGTCGTGCCGAGCAGCGCCGTCACGATGTGGCGGGCCAGTACCAGCGGGGTCGGGTAGTCGTAGACGAGCGAGGACGGCAGGGCGACGCCGAGATCGGCGGCCAGGCGGCTGCGCAGCTCGACGGACGACAGGGAGTTGTGCCCCAGCTCCTTGAAGGGCAGGGCGGGGTCGATCACCTCGGTGGCGTCGTACTCCAGCACGTCGGCGGTGTGGCGGCAGATGAGGTCGGCGATGAGCGTCTCGCGCTGCTTCTCGCTCAGCCCACGCAGCCGGCCGGCCCAGGTCGTCTCGTCCTCCTCGACCTCGTCGATCTCCGGCTGCGGAGCGGGAGCGGCGGACACCTGGGGCGCGTCGGGGACGTCGACCCAGTAGCGCTTGCGCTGGAAGGCATAGGTGGGGAGCTTCACCCGGGTCCCGCCGGGCAGCAGGGCCGTCCAGTCGACGTCGGTGCCGGAGCAGTACGCGGCTCCCAGCGCGCGCAGCAGGCCGCGCGGCTCATCACCCTGGGCCTTGAGCAGCGAAGCGGCGACCGGCGCCTCAAGGCTGTTCTGGACGAGGGAGGTCAGGACCGGGTCGGGTCCGAGTTCCAGGTAGGTGGTGATGCCCTGCGCGTTCAGCGTCTCGATGCCGTCGTGGAAACGGACGGCGCCACGGATGTGACGGGCCCAGTAGGCGGGGTCGGTCAGCTCTTCGGCGACCTGACCGGTCAGGTTCGATACGACCGCGATCTGCGGCTCGTTGAAGGTGAGGGCGCTGATGGCCTGCTCGAACTCGGCCAGGACCTCGTCCATGTGCGCGGAGTGGAAGGCGTGCGACACGGTGAGCCGCTTGACCTTCACACCACGCCCCCGGAACAGGGCCTCGATGGCGTCCGCGGCCTCCACGTCGCCGGAGACGACGACGGCGGCGGGGCCGTTGACTGCTGCGAGGGACAGCCCTTCGCCCAGCTCGGGCAGGACGTCGGCCTCGGGCGCGGCGATGGCGACCATGGCGCCACCGGCACGGGCGGCCTGCATCAGCCGACCGCGGACGGCGACCAGGGTGCAGGCGTCTTCGAGGGAGAACACGCCGGCCGCATACGCGGCGGTGACCTCGCCGATGGAGTGCCCGATCAGCGCATCAGGCCGCACCCCGAACGAGGAAACAAGAGAGAACAGCGCGGACTCGACGGCGAACAGGGCCGCCTGGGTGAACTGGGTCTGGTCCAGGACCGGATCGCCGTCGAAGACGACCGCCTTCAACGACCGGCCCAGATGCACATCCAGATGCGCGCACGCGGCATCGAAAGCCTCCGCGAACACCGGGAACGCCGCATACAGCTCGCGGCCCATGCCCGCCCGCTGGCTGCCCTGCCCCGTGAACAGGAACGCCGTCCCGGCAGCACCCGCAGCCCGACCACCCTGAACCGCGGCAAGACCCGCATTCAGCTCGGCACGGTCCGCGCCGATCACCACCGCACGGTGCTCGAAGACCGTCCGCGTCGTCACCAGCGAATAGCCGACGTCCAGCAGCGACGACCCGCCCTCGAACGCGGCGAGGTTCGCGGCCTGCTCACGCAGCGCCGCAGCCGTCTTGGCCGACACCACCCACGGCACCAGAGCCGGCTGCGCAACGGGCTCACGTTCGGCCCCGGCAGTGTTCGTCAGGACCAGATGGCAGTTGGTCCCGCCCATCCCGAACGAGGAAACACCCGCAACACGCCGCTCCTGATCCCACACGTCCGTCCGCGTCTGCACCCGCAGGTTCAACGCATCCAGATCGATCGCAGGATTCGCCGACTCGAAATTCAGGCTCGCCGGCAGCACACCATGCCGCACCGCCAACGCCGCCTTGATCAACCCGACAACGCCCGCCGCACCCTCCAGATGCCCGACGTTCGTCTTCGCCGAACCCACCACCAGAGGCGCAGACCGCCCCTCCGCAGTGCCGACCACCGCACCGAGAGCAGCCGCCTCCACCGGATCCCCGAGCGCCGTCCCGGTCCC
>NZ_JBITTH010000055.1:0-16198 GCF_044541755.1 Streptomyces sp. NPDC085524 | reverse complement strand
CTCCCCTCGGGCCCTCCCAGGCCACCATCCGCACCGGGCAGTCGGCCACCCACCCCCACACCTCGACCACAAGCACCTCAGCCCCCGACAGGCGCGTCAAATCGCTACGCGCTCCTCATTTCTCGGCGTCTGCGGCCCGTCCGGGGCTGGCCTCGCCCCAGATCGCTACGCGCTCCTCCTCGACGGCGTCCGACCGCCGCCATGGGCAGAAGCAGCACCAGACAGCGGCCATGTCGAGCTGTACTCGGGTCAGGGAGCAGAGGAGTCGCGAAGGCGGGGCGGATTGCCCCGATTTGGTGGCGGGTTTGTGGTGCCCGTCCTCGCCTCACATGAGTAGAGCTCGGCTGGGGCGAGGAACGGTCCTTTGGCCTTCTCGTCAGAGCTCCGGGTCCTGCTTCCAGTCCCGGACGAGCAGTCCGAGCAGGACTTCGTCCAGGAATTCGCCCAACACCCAGGCAGAGGAGCGCAATACGCCTTCGCGGACGAAGCCGTTGTGCTCGGCGGAGCGGAGCATCGCGTGGTTGTCCGCCAGGGTTTCGATCTGCAGCCGCTGGAGGCCGCGCACGACGAACCCGTAGTGGCACAGCACGGCGACCACGTCCGTGCCGTAGCCCTTGCCGCGGGAGGCGGGCAGCAGTCCCAACCCGATGTGCGCGGAACGGTTGTGGTTGTCGATGCCCCACAGCGTCGCGGTGCCGACCAGCGTGCCGCCGTCCAGCTCGACCACGGAGAACGGGACGTGTCCCTGCTCCTTGTCGTCCACCACGAGCCGCGGATCCTTCGAACCGGGCGTGACCGGCCGCCACGGCCCGCTTTCTGCCCGCGAGCCGTTGACGACGTCGTCGTAGAGCTCGGTCCGCAGGATCGGGATGTCGTCCTCGTGTCGGGCCCTGAGCCCCACCTTGCTGCCTCGAAGCATGCGATGTTCCTATCGGGCCGGAACAGCCGACGGCAAACCAATATGCGTCCGCGCGTGGTGATCCGTGGCGGCTTTGTACCAGCCCCGGACGGCCGTCGGACGCCGTCAGCGAGGAGCGCGTAGCGATCTGGGGCGAGATCAGCCCCGGACGGGCCGCAGACGCCGAGATGGGAGAAGCGCGTAGCGATTTGACGCGCGTGTCGGGGGCTGAGGGTCTTGTGGTCGAGGTTTTGGGGGTGGGTGGCCGCCTGCTCGGTGCGGAGGGCGGCCTGTGAGGGCTCGAGGGCGGGCCTGGCCCCCACCGGAGCGGGGGGTCGGACATCGCTGATACGGCTGGTTGTCCTTCTTCCGCCCGGCCCGTTCTTTTGGGGGTTTCCCGGCAGTCCTTGTCTTTCCGGGGCGGGACGGCCTGTCAAGGGCGGCCGAAGGCCGTCGCGAAGCGACGCGACGACGAAGGAGGAGCGCCCTTGACAGGCCGTCCCGACACGGAAGGACTATGGGACTGACGGGAAAGCCCCAAGCCCTCTCTGATTCCGGCCGACTCGGACCCCGCCATCACCCCCACCCCGTCGTACAGGCGGCTCACCCCGCCCCGAACCGCCCCCCAGCCCGCCCCCAGCCCTCAGCCCCTCAGCCCCCTCACCCCCCAGGGATGGTCTGCTGCTCCTTCTCGACCGGGTCGGTGTCGGCGGCCTTGACCAGGTCGAGGAAGACGGGGTCCTTGGCGAGTTCCAGGAGCTGGTCGTTGGTGACCGGGGCCGAGGTGTTGGACTCGGTGTGCGGGGTCACGGTCAGCCTGACGTCGCTCCTCCCGTAGTGGAACGAGAGCTCGGTTCCGGTGACGCCGCCGTTGTCCATCGGCATGGTGGACGCCTTGGCCTCGATGCCGCCGGGCAGGGTTGCGTTCGTGCAGACCATGCCCTTCACCTGCTGCAGGCACGGCTTGGCGCCGGTCCACTGCCCCGCCGGACGCACCGAGAAGATGATGACGAAGGTCTTGCCGTCCTTCTTGGCCTGGTACATGCGCACGTTGAGGTCGGTCCGCTGCACGGTGCCGACCGTCTGCGGCAGCAGGCGCTGGAGCACGGGCACGGCCCGGTTCTGGAAGTCTTCCTGCTTCGCCCGCTCGGCCGGCGGCAGGTCGGCCATCGACTCTTCGCCCGGCGACGGTTCGATGTGCACCGGTACCGGCGGCTGCGGCTGCGGTGCCGTGGTCGACGGCGGTGCGGCCACGTTGATCCTGCCCGACACCTGCCGGCCGCTGGTGTCGGCCGGCAGTGCGGCGGCGACGGCCACGCCGAGGGCGGCCACGGCGAGTGCCCCGCCGCCGATCGCGAAGCGGACGCGGGCCTTGCGGCGTCGGCCCTGGGCGCGGGCCGGGCCCGTGAGGTCGGGCAGTGGGGGCAGGTCGGCGGTCGTGCGGTCCATGGCGTCGCGGACCAGCAGGGCGGCCGTGTCGTCGGGGGCTTCGTTGAGCTCTTCGCGGGTGCTCATGACGTCTCCTCAGTTCCCTGTGGCGTAGATGTGGGCCTCGCCGAGCTGTGTGCGCAGCCTGGCCAGGGCGCGCGAGCACTGGCTCTTGACCGTTCCTTCGCTGCACCGCAGCAGTTCGGCGACCGTGCCGACGCTGAGGTCCTCCCAGTAGCGCAGGACGACCATGGCCCGGGCCCGCGGCGGGAGCTCGGCCAGTGCGGCGAGCAGGGTGATGCGCAGCTCGGCGTGTTCGGGCAGCGGGGGCACGTCGGCGTGCCGGTGGGCCAGGAGGTCGCGCAGGCGGCGGCGCCGCTCGGCGAGGAAGGTGCGGGTCAGCACGGTCCTGGCGTAGGCGTCGGGGCTGTCGGCGGCGGACACCTTCCGCCAGTGCTGGAACAGTTTCGCCAGCGTCGTCTGGGTCAGGTCGCGTGCGGCGTCCGCGTTCCCGCACAGCAGGTACGCGGTGCGGTACAGCTTGCGCTGACTGGCCCGGGCAAAGGCCTCGAAGTCGTGCTCGGTGCCTGGTGGCATCCGCCCTCCCCTTCACATCGTGTCTCTCACCCCTGTCCTGAGTCGCGGCGCCCGGAAAAGGTTGAGGACGAATTTCGGGGGATCCGGAGAGCGTTCTCCCGCAGTAGGCCCGCCGTCGGTCTGCCGTCCGCCCGCCTCGGCACAATGGACGGCATGAACCTCACAGTCGGCTTCGACCTCGACATGACCCTCATCGACTCGCGTCCGGGCATCAAGGCCGCCTACCAGGCACTCTCGGCCGAGACGGGTACGTTCATCGACGCCGACGAGGCCGTCACGCGGCTCGGTCCGCCGCTCGACCAGGAGCTCGCGCACTGGTTCCCGGAGGCCGAGATCCCGGCCATGGCGGACCGCTACCGTGAGATCTACCCCACATACGCCATCGAGCCGACCCCGGCGATGCCGGGTGCCCGCGAGGCCGTGGAGGCCGTGCAGGCCCTCGGCGGCCGCGCGATCGTGGTCACCGCGAAGCACGAGCCCAACGCCCGGCTGCACCTGTCGCACCTCGGCATCGAGCCGGACGCGGTGATCGGCTGGCTGTGGGCGGAGGCCAAGGCGGGTGCGCTGCGCGAGTTCGGGGCGCAGGTGTACGTCGGCGACCACGTGGGCGACGTGCGCGGGGCCCGTACGGCCGGCGCGCTGTCGGTGGCGGTCCCGACGGGCCCGTGCCCGGAGCCGGAGCTGCGCGCGGCCGGCGCCGACGTGGTGCTGCCGGACCTCACGGCGCTGCCGGAGTGGCTGGCGCAGTACGTGGCGGCCCAGCCGGTCTGAGCGCCGGGTCTCAGGCCGCCTGTGAGGCGCGGGCGGCCTTGCGCTGGGCCGCGGCCGAGCGCAGTACGCCCGCCGCCGAGATGGCGAAGCCGACGCCCATGAGCATGCACACGGCCCACGCGTACGACGGGAACGGGTCGATGTCGAGGAAGAGCGGGGCCATCGTCACCAGCGTGGCGACGGCGCCCGCGATGAACACGATGCCGCCGGCCTTCACCAGGGCGTCGCCGGGACGCGCTTCGTCGGGGGAAGAGGTGTCAGTCACCGCACCAGGGTAGTTCCCGCCGCGGGGCCGTCCGAGGCCGCTCGCATGGTGCTGATCGACCGGTTCAGGTGGACCTTCATCAGGCCGCTGGCGGGCCGCTCCACGACCCGGTGGATCAGCCAGGCCGTGACCAGCGCCGCGACCAGGGAGAGGCCCAGCGCGACCCCCGAGCCGGTGCCCCGGAGGCGCAGCCAGTGGATCAGGGTCCAGCCGGCCTCCTGGTGGATCAGGTACAGCGGATAGGTCAGCGCACCGGCGACCGTGAGGCCCTTCCACCGGATCCCGTCGAAGAGGCCCAGGGCGACCGCGAGGACGACCGCGTAGCAGAGGGTGATGACGAGTGCGACGCCCGACCAGGACAACGGGTGCCCGACGACGACCTCGAAGCCGCTCTTGAGCTGGTGGACGCGGCTGATCGCGACGAGCCAGGTGAAGCCGACGATCCCCCACAGGAGCAGGTTCGGTCCGAAGCGGTACATCAGGAACATCGCGACGCCCGCGATGAAGTACGGGGATTCCCCGGGCATCGCCAGCATTCTCACCAGCGGGATCTCGGTCTGCGGGGCCACCAGGGCGGCGAAGGACCAGATCCCGCAGAACGCGACGACCCTGCGGTAGGTCAGGCCCATCGTCACGACGATCGAGAACAGCAGGTAGAACTGCAGCTCCATCCAGAGCGTCCAGTAGACGCCGTCGACCTGCTTCACGCCCAACTGGCCGTGGAACATGGTGAGGTTCGCCAGCACGGTCTTGAGGTCCAGGCCGGCCCGGGCGTCGGAGCGGCCCAGTCCGGGCGTCAGCAGCAGTACGCCCGCCGTCAGCAGGACGGCCGTCCAGTAGGCGGGGAAGATGCGGATGACGCGCGAGACGAAGAAGTCGCCCGGCCTGCGCCCCCAGCAGCTCATGCAGATCACGAAGCCGCTGATGATGAAGAACAGCTGCACGCCGAGCCAGCCGTACGCGGTGAACCGGGCGATGCCCGGCATGAAGTCCATCGGGACCTTGCCGCCCCAGATCTCCCGTGCGTCCGTGGAAGCCGTCCAGTGGAAGGACAGGACGGTGAGGGCGGCGAGCAGCCGCAGCCCGTCGAGGGCGTACAGGCGGGGTGCGGAACGGCGCGGGCCGGGAGCCGCGGCCGGGGCGCTGACGGGACCGGTGGCCGGCGGGGTCGCCGGAGTTGTCGTCGGCTGTGCTGCGGGGGGCTGCATGGTCGTTCTCACGTTCGGCTGAAGAGGGTTGGTCCGCAGTGGTCCGGCGGCGGCGGTCTGGCAAACGTCCGTTCGGAAACGCTAGCCGCATGATGGCTCATCAGCATGCCGTTTCCGTAATGGACGAGATCCGGGCAGGGGGTGTTCGGCCATGCTTGACGGGCCGGATCTGAGGGGAGACTCTTCACAGCGAGAGCAGGCAGTAACGGCCCAGGTACATGGATACCCTGACCTGCTGAGACATGTTGGTTCGGTTCCGGGTATGTGAGACGGGGTGCGTGCTTTGCCCACCGGCAAGGTCAAGTGGTTCAACAGCGAGAAGGGCTTCGGCTTCCTCTCCCGTGACGACGGCGGTGACGTCTTCGTCCACTCGTCGGTGCTCCCCGCCGGGGTCGATGCCCTCAAGCCCGGCCAGCGCGTCGAGTTCGGCGTCGTCGCCGGCCAGCGTGGCGACCAGGCCCTTTCGGTGACCGTGCTCGACCCGGCGCCGTCCGTCGCGGCCGCGCAGCGGCGCAAGCCCGACGAGCTCGCCTCGATCGTGCAGGACCTCACGACCCTGCTGGAGAACATCACGCCGATGCTGGAGCGGGGCCGCTACCCCGACAGGACGCACGGCACGAAGATCGCCGGTCTGCTGCGCGCGGTCGCCGATCAGCTCGACGTCTGACGCGCGGGCCCCGGCCCGTACGGATGAAGGTGCCCCGCCGCTCGGAAGAGCGGCGGGGCACCTGTCGTCGGGGGTTACGGGAAGTCGAGGGCGCCCGGCGCGATGGCCGGCACCAGGCCCTCGGCCGCCGCCCGGGTCAGCAGCCCGCGCACCGCCGCGTACCCGTCCTCGCCGAGGCCGGCCGTGAACTCGTTGACGTACAGGCCGATGTGCTGGTCGGCGACGGCCGGGTCCAGCTCCTGCGCGTGCGCACGTACGTACGGGCGGGAGGCCTCCGGGTCGTCCCAGGCCATCCGGACCGACGTACGGGCCGACTCGGCCAGTGCCCGCAGGGTTTCGGTGCCCAGCGAGCGCTTGGCGATGATCGCGCCGAGCGGGATCGGCAGGCCGGTCGTGGACTCCCAGTGCTCGCCCATGTCGGCCAGGCAGTGCAGCCCGTAGTCCTGATAGGTGAACCGGGCCTCGTGGATGACCAGTCCCGCGTCCACCCGGCCGTCGCGGACCGCCGGCATGATCTCGTTGAACGGCAGCACGACCACCTTGCCGACGGCGTCGGGCAGCACGTCGGCCGCCCACAGCCGGAACAGCAGGTAGGCGGTGGAGCGTTCGCTGGGCACGGCGACCGTGCGGCCCGTCAGGTCGAGACCGGGCTCCCGGGTGAGGACCAGTGGCCCGCAGCCGCGGCCCAGCGCACCGCCGCAGGGGAGCAGCGCGTACTCCTCCAGCACCCACGGCAGGACCGCGTACGAGACCTTCAGCACGTCCAGCTCGCCGCGCTCGGCCATGCCGTTGGTGATGTCGATGTCGGCGAAGGTCACGTCGAGGGCGGGCGCCCCCGGGACCCGGCCGTGCGCCCAGGCGTCGAAGACGAAGGTGTCGTTGGGGCAGGGCGAGTAGGCGATCTGCACGGCGGCGTTACCGGTCGTGCTGGTGCTCATGGCGGTGCTCAAGGCGTTCTCCCCAGTTCGCGAGTACGGGGCCCAGCGCGCGGAAGCCGCCGGCGAGCGCGCCGAGCGCGTCCCCGATCCGCCAGGCGGCGCGGTCGCGCGGGCCCACGGCGTTGGACACGGCGCGGATCTCCAGTACGGGCAGCCCGTGCGCGGCGGCGGCCTCCGCGACCCCGAAGCCCTCCATGGCCTCGGCCCCGGCCAGCGGATGCCGGGCCGCGAGCACGGCGGCCCGGGCGGCGGTGCCGGTGACGGTGGAGACGGTCAGTACGGGCGCGAGCAGCGCACCGGTGGCCTCGGCGGCGCGGGCGGCGAGCTCTGCGGGAGGCAGGTGCACGCTGTGCCCGAAGCCGAGGGCGGTGACGTCGAGGAAGCCCTCGGGGGTCTCGGCCCCCAGGTCCGCGGCGACGATCGCGTCGGCGACGACGAGGGTGCCGACCGGGGCGGCGGGCACGAACCCGCCGCCGATGCCCGCGCTGACCACGAGGGCGTAGTCGGCGAGGGCCAGGGCGGTGGCGGCACCGGCGGCGGCCGCGGCCGGCCCGACGCCCGCGACGAGCACGTCGAGGGCGATGCCGGGGAGGTCCCGCCGGGTCGTGCGGTAGCCACCGGGAAGGGTGCGCGGCTCAGGGCCGGGGGTGTCCGGATGAGGGGTCAGACCGGCGACGACGGAGTCTGCCTCCGCCGCCACCGCGGTCACCACGAGCGCGCGCACCGGTGTGCCGTCCGGTTACTTGAGCTTGAGGTTGAAGGACCAGACTGCGAGCGGCTTGCCGTCCTCGCCGAGCTGCAGGAAGGCCAGCTTCTTCGAAGCCGGGGCCTCGCCCTGGCCGCCGGTCGCGAAGACGTCGGCGCCGGGGAAGCTGCGGTAGGTGTTCGACGAGGGCTCGGTGATCGGCTGGCCGTCGAGGACCGCCGACCACTTCTTGCCGTCCTCGACGACCTCGGGCTCGACACCCAGGCGCAGGGTGTCCCCGCGGCCGTACTCGATCGTCTTGGCGTCCTTGAGGCCGGTGAGGCACTCCTGGACCCGGTCCATGGAGAGCGGCTCGCCGTCGGCGTGGCATGCGGCTTCGGCGGACACCGACGAGGTGCCGACCGTCACGGTCGCCAGCGGTGTCGGCTTGTCGCAGGCGGAGAGGAGGAGGAGGCCGGCGGACACGGCTCCGAGGGCCGCGACGCTGCGGCGGGCCCTACCCGAGAAAAGCGGTGCGGTCATGAGCCGAAGGCTATCGGGCCGGTCGGCTGCGCCGCTGCACGGGGTCCGGCCTGCGGTGTGGCGCGCCACGGCCTCACGGGGCGGCGCGTCGGAGAGTGCCGCTGCGCGTCCCCCGGGGCTCCGCCCCGGACCCCGCGCCTCAAACGCCGGCGGGGCTGGAATTCCCGCCCGGTCGCAGCCCAAGCGCAGCCCCGCCGCTGTTCGGGCCCGCCGGGGCAAATCCAGCCCCTCCGGCGATTGAGGAGCGGGTCTGGGCGGAGCCCGGGCTGCCGCGCAGCGGCAGCTTCGGCGGCGCCGCCCCGGGAGGACGCCGCGGCTACGCGACTCGGGGGCGCGGGGTGCCCGGGTGGTGGTGGCGCGGCGCAGTCAGGAGGCCGCGGAGGGCCATCGTCGTGCCGAGGGCGACCATCGCGGCGGCGACCGACATGCCGAGGACCCCGTTCAGGGGAAGGACGATGCCGATCGCGCCCCCGAGTACCCACGCCACCTGGAGGAGGGTTTCCGAGCGGGCGAAGGCGGACGTGCGCACCGCCTCCGGGACGTCCCGCTGGATCATCGCGTCCAGCGACAGCTTCGCCAGTGCCTGGCAGAAGCCCGCCGTCGCGGCCAGGACGGCCATGAACAGCCCGCTGAAGAACACCGCCGCCAGGATCGCCACCCCGAGGGTGAGGGACAGCACGGCCGCGATGATCGCCTCCGGCGCCCGCGCCCGCAGCCACGCGCCCACCGCCGTGCCGCACGCGTTGCCGATGCCCGCCGCGACGCCCACGATGCCCAGCGACACCGCCGCGCTCTGCCCCGCCATGGGGTGCTCGCGCAGCAGGAACGCCAGGAAGAAGATCAGGAAGCCGGACAGTGCGCGCATCGACGCGTTGGCGAGGAGACCGCACAGCACCGACCGGCTCACCGTCCGCAGTCCCGGCCGCTTCGAATGCGGCTCGTGCGTGGACAGCCGCGCCCGGCGCTCGCCCTTCGCCTCGTCCACCTTGTGCGGCAGCGTGAACGCCGCGACGGTCCCCCAGACGAAGACCGCGCTGGCCCCGTACAGCGGCCACTGCGGCCCGATCGCCTGCAGCCCGGCCCCCACCGGCGCGGCCACGCCCGTGGCCAGCAGGCCGGCCAGCGTGACCCGGGAGTTCGCCTTGACGAGTGAGAACTTCGGCGGGAGCAGGCGCGGGACCACCGCGCTGCGCACGACCCCGTACGACTTGGACGCGACGAGGACCCCCAGCGCCGCCGGGTACAGCTGGATGCCGCCCGTGGCCACCGCGCCCGACATCATCACCGCCAGCAGCGCGCGGGCCAGCATCGCGGCCGCCATGGAGGCCCGGCGGCCGTGCGGCAGCCGGTCCAGCAGCGGGCCGATCACGGGGGCCAGCAGCGTGAAGGGGGCCATCGTGATGCCGAGGTAGAGGGCCACCCGGCCGCGGGCCTCGTCCGTGGGGACGGAGAAGAACACCGTCGAGGCCAGCGCCACGGTGATGAGCATGTCGCCGGCGCCGTTGATGGCGTGCAGCTCGATGAGTTTGCCGAGGCCCGATTCACCGGCCCCGTGCGCGTGCGTGGCCCGCCGGATCCCGCGTGCCGTGCCGGTGAACGGTGTGTGCAGGGCACGCCCCAGGGCCCGGCCGGCCCGCTTGGCCGGTCCCGAGCCGTCGCCGGACGACCGTGCGGGTGCCACGTGGCCATACTGCCCCACCCCGCCCTCCGGCAGCCCTCCCGGCGCGTCCTCGCCGTGGCCCGTCCCGTCTCCATGTCCGCGAATCGGACCTTGCATGTGGGCCGGAGGCTTCGGAGGAGGTAGCGTGCGTAGCGCGCCACCGGCGGTTGCTCCTGGCCGCGCGCCTCTTCGCGATCCCGCAGAATGGATCGCATAGAGGTGCGCCCGGAGTCCGATCGGGTGCGGACGTCGACGCGGCCCTCTGGTCCGCTCCGCCCGCGCCACGTACGGACGGCACCGTCGGGTCGTTGTGGACGACAGTACGGACGGCGCACACGTGAGACGGCGTAGGAGAGAACGAGAAAAGTGAGTGCTGCGACGACGCGAAGCCGTACCCCGCGTACCCCCGACCGCCTGTGCGCCGAGGCGGTAGAACTCGCCCGTGCGTCGGCCGAGGAGGCCGCGTACCCCGGTGTGGTGGGCGAGCACGTGTCCGCCGTCGCGGAGGGCGACCGGGTCGTCACTCACTTCTTCGAGTGCAAGGAACCGGGCTACCGGGGCTGGCGCTGGGCCGTCACCGTGACCCGCGCCTCCCGCGCGAAGAACGTCACCCTCGACGAAACGGTGCTGCTGCCCGGCGACGACGCGCTGCTCGCGCCGGAGTGGGTGCCGTGGAGCGAGCGGCTGCGCCCCGGCGACATGGGCCCGGGCGACCTGCTGCCCACCGACGCGGAGGACCTGCGGCTGGAGCCGGGCTGGTCGGACGAGGACGCCCCGCCGCCGAACTCGGTCGTTTCCACCGAGATGGCCGAACTGGTCGAGGCGGAGGACGCGGACGTCACCGACCGCACGGTGGTCCCGGCCCGTGGTTCGATCACCGCGGTGGCCGAGGAGCTGGGCATGCGCCGGGCCCGGGTCCTGTCCCGGTACGGGCTGCACAGCGCGGCCGACCGCTGGGACGAGTCCTTCGGCGCGAAGACCCCGATGGCGCAGGCCGCGCCGGCCTCGTGCGTCTCGTGCGGCTTCCTGGTCGCGATCGGCGGCTCGCTCGGCCAGGCCTTCGGCATCTGCGCGAACGAGTTCTCGCCGGCCGACGGCCGCATGGTCTCCCTGTCCTACGGCTGCGGCGGCCACTCGGAGGCCGCGGTGATGCCGGCGCCGCCGAGGCCGGCGCCGCCGGTGCTCGACTCGATGGCCTCGGACGAGTTCCCCCTGCACCCCGCCCCTGCCGCGGACTCCGGCTCGGTGCCGCTGGCGGACGTACAGGCCGCGGACCTGGGCCACTCGTAGGACGCCCCGGCAGCACAGGACGAACGGCGAAGGCCGGGCCCGCAAGCAGCGGGCCCGGCCTTCGCCGTGCGGGTGGGGCGCGTCAGACGGTGACGGCCGGGGCGGATTCGGGCTCGGTCCCGGACTTCGCCGCCGGCGCCCGGGTGGCTTCCGCGGGCTTCCGCTGCTGGAGCCTGCGCACGAACCAGGGCGTCCAGTTCTTCGCCTTCATGGCCTGAGACTCGATCAGGTGCCAGGAGAGGGCCGCCAGTACGACGGTGCCGGCCAGCGCCAGCAGGAGGAAGACGGGCTTGCCGTACTTGGCGTAGCCCAGCATGGCGAGGGCCTGCTCCACGGTGAAGCCGTAGATGTAGATGCCGTACGAGTAGTCGCGCTTGCGGCCGACCTTGTGGAAGGGGCGGGGCAGGCGGACGGCGAGCCACAGCAGCAGGTAGGCGAAGGCCGGGTAGCCGAAGACGAAGACGCCGCCGAAGGCGAGGGTGCCGGCGAGGACGAGGGCGCAGATCGCGGCCAGGGAGTCGTTGACCGGCACCCGGTCGCGGTAGAGGTGGAAGGTGGCGCCGATGAGGAACACGAAGCACAGGTGGACCAGGAAGTGCACGTGCATGGTGCCGAGGACCGGCACCTCCAGGACGGACCGCATGTCACCGGGGATGCCGCGCAGGGAGGGGTGCTGGATCCAGTCCCGCAGGATGAGGATGCCGAGGACCGCGGCGGACAGCGGGACGAGCTTGCGGGCCCGGCTGAGGACGCCGGCGGCGGCGAGCACGCCGACCATGACGTAACAGAAGATCTCGTACTTGAGGGACCACAGGGCGCCGTTGACGCCGGGGTCGAAGTTGGTGCCGCGGGCCTTGCCCTCGGACAGCACCCCGGAGATGTCCCAGTGGGTGCTGATCGAGGTGTTCCACATGCCCTGGAGGTAACTGACCGGGCCCTGGGGGTGGTTCCAGTAGCCGTCCAGGGTGCCGTGGAGGTGGTGGTACAGCGCCGGCAGGATGATCAGCGACGAGACGAGCAGCGAGCCCCACAGGCCGGGCAGGATGCGCAGGGCGCGGTGCCAGGCGTAGCGGCCGGAGGTGCTGCGGGCGCCACTGCCGGTGATCATGAAGCCGGACAGCACGAAGAAGCCGATGACGGCCATCTTGCCGACGTCGGTCTGATGGCCGCTGTACCGCCACAGCGGGTCCAGGGGACCCCATCCGAGCGGCCACACGTGCGAGAGCACGACCGCGGAGGCGAGGCCGAGGCGCAGCACGCCGAAGCTGTTGGCCCGCGGCGAGTACAGCTCACCGAGGGTTCCGCGGCGGCCGGGCAGGACGGATGCGCTGCGAGACATAGGGGCAGTCAGACTTCCTGGGAGAGGGTGGCCGGGAATCCGGGGATCCGGCTCAGACGCCGACCGGGCAGGCGGCGGCCCACAGCTCGGCGACCGCGTCGCGCAGGCTGCGGACGGGCTGCCAGCCCAGCGCCCGCCGGGTGGCGCTGATGTCGAGCTGGTGCCATTCGGTCTCCGGACCGGTGCCGGCCGGAGCGGGCACCTCGGTGACGCGCGTCGGTACGCCGCTCTCCTCGATCAGCAGCTCGACCAGCTCCCGCGCCGACGTGGCCCGGCCGAGGCCCAGGTTCAGGACCGGCGGGCAGGGCCCCGCCGGGGCGAGGGCGGCGACGATCGCGTCGACCCCGTCCCGGAGGTGGAGGAACTCGCGCTGCGCGGTGAGCGGCATCAGCGACAGCTCGGCCCCGCCGGCGGCCCGGCCGTCGGCGAGCTTGGCCGCCATGACGCCGAGCAGGCTGTGCGCGGGCTGGCCCGCGCCGATGACGTTGCCCAGGCGCAGCACGACGGCGTCCAGGCCCTGCTCGCGGACGGCCGTGGCGACCAGCTCGGTGGCCTGGAGCTTGAGCTGCCCGTACACCGACGACGGCCGTGCGGGGGAGTCCTCGGTGTAGGTCGTGCCGACCGGGAAGGTGCCGTACTCGTGCACGGAGCCGATCTGCACCAGCCGCGGCGGCTGCGCCATGGACCGGAGGGTCTCCAGCAGGCGGACGACCATGCCGAGGTTGGCGGGGACCATCTGCTCGTCGGTCAGGCCCCACATGCCGCCGGCCGCGTTGACGACGACGTCGATGCGGTGCCGGGTGAGCAGTGCCGCCAGCTCGGTCGGCGGGTCCACGGTGAGGTCGAACGCGGCGAAGGCGCCGGGCAGCGGGTTGGCCGGCGCCTTGCGGGCTATGGCGAGCAGGCCGTGGCCACGCTCGTCGAGCGTCGCGCACAGCGTCCGGCCGATGAAGCCGGTCGCTCCGAGAACGGCCACACGGGGCAGGGACGGACTGGTGACGGACATGGCGTTGGCTCCGGGCGGGTCGGGAGAGTGGTGGCGGTGGGGATGCGCCGCTAGCGGTGGTCGGTGCCGGCGACGTGCCGCAGCAGCGTACGGGCGCCCTCGCTCTGCTTGTTCTTCAGTGCGCCGGGCAGCATGGTCAGTGCGTGGATGCGGGAGGACAGGTGCAGCCGGGAGGCACCTGCGGCCTTCGTCCAGCCCTGGGCGTCCAGCCGGTCGGCGACGTCCAGGAAGAAGCGGTTGGCCTCTTCGAAGCGGCGGCCCGTGAAGGCCTGCTGGGAGGAGATGCTGACCGCGTGCCGGCGGTACTGGAAGCACAGGGTGTCGGAGACCAGCATCTGCTCGCCGGCCTGGAGCAGGTCGATGACCAGCGCGAGGTCCTGCGTGACCTCCAGGTTGTCGCGGAACCCGGCCTTGCGGACCGCTTCGGTGCGCCAGCAGATGGACGGGAAGAACAGCCAGTTCCCGCGCAGCAGGCTCGTGGCGAGCTGCTCGCCGCCCATCAGCAGCTCACCCTTGAAGCGGGGCGCGTACAGCAGCCGCTTGGACTGGTCGACGAGTCCCTCGGTGGGCTTGCCGTTGCCGTCGATGACCTGGACGCCGGGCTGCACCATGCCCAGGCCCGGGTGCGCGGCGAGCACCGCCCGCACCGTGGCCACGTACTCGGGCAGCATGATGTCGTCGGTGCCCATCATCACGAAGTGCTCTTCGCGGACCAGGCCCAGGCACTTGCGGTAGTTGCCGGTGACGCCGAGGTTCTGCTCGTTGCGCTGGTACGAGACGCGCGCGTCGTCGAGCTCCGCGAACCAGCCCGGGACGTCCGGCTCCTTGCCGTCGTCCACCACCGTCAGCCGCCAGTTCGGGTCGCTCTGGGCGAGCACGCTGCGCACCGCGGCCTGCATCAGGGCCACGTTGCCGTAGTAGGGCAGCATGATGTCGAGAGTGGTCATGTGTGGCGTACCAGGGCTTTCGGGGAGGACGGACGGGGCAGGGCTCGGCCGGGCTCAGGCGCCGTCGCGCAGCGACCGGCGGTACCGCATGCATTCCTCGTGGTCGGGCAGCAGACCGGACTCGATCGCCTCGGCGAGCGAGGGCGCGGCCGCGTCGCGGGCCGACAGCTGGGCCGCGGCGCCGGCGGGCCAGTCGATCGCCAGGTCCGGGTCGAGCGGGTGCACCGAGTGCTCGGCGGACGGGTTGAAGGTCTCCGAGCAGACGTAGGAGAGGGTCGCGTCGTCGGTCAGCGCGCAGAACCCGTGGCCCAGGCCCTCCGAGATGTAGACCGCGCGGCGGTCCACGTCGTCGAGGCGGACGAACTCGTGGCGGCCGAAGGTGGGCGAGCCCACGCGCAGGTCCACGATCACGTCGAGGACGGCGCCGCGCACGCAGCTGACGTACTTGGCCTGGCCGGGCGGGACGTCGGCGAAGTGGATGCCGCGGACGACGTCCTTCGCCGACACGGAGAGGTTGCCCTGCGCCATGCGCAGCGGGTGCCCGACGACCTCGGCGAGGTGGTCGAAGCGGTACCACTCCATGAACAGGCCGCGCGGGTCGCCGTGCTGGACCGGGGTGATCTCCCAGGCGCCCTCTATGGACAGCTCGCGGAACTTCATCGGGCGTTCTCCTCGTCGAGCAGGGCCAGCAGGTAGTCGCCGTAGCCGCTCTTCGTCAGCGGTTCGGCCAGCTCGCGCAGCTGCTCGTCGGAGACGAAGCCGGCCCGCCAGGCCGCCTCCTCGATGCAGCCGATCTTGAAGCCCTGGCGCTCCTCGATCACCCGCACGAACTCGGAGGCCTGGACCATCGAGACGAAGGTGCCGGTGTCGAGCCACGCGGTACCCCGGTCGAGGACGGTGACCTCCAGGTCGCCGGCCTGGAGGTAGGCGTCGTTGACGGCGGTTATCTCGAGCTCGCCGCGGGCGCTCGGGGTGATCGTGCGGGCGATCTCCACGACGCGGTTGTCGTAGAAGTACAGACCCGGCACGGCGTAGCGGGACTTCGGCTTCTCGGGCTTCTCCTCGATGGAGATGACCCGGCCGTCCGCGTCGAACTCGACGACGCCGTACGCGGTCGCGTCGGCGACGGGGTAGGCGAAGACGATGCCGCCCTTGGGGTCGGTGCGCTCCGCGAGGCGCGTGCCGAGGCCGCTGCCGTGGAAGATGTTGTCGCCGAGGATCAGCGCGACCGGCTCGTCACCGATGAAGTCGGCGCCGAGGACGAAGGCCTGGGCGATGCCCTCGGGGCGCTCCTGGACGGTGTACTGGAGGTCCAGGCCGAACTGCGAGCCGTCGCCGAGGAGGCGCTGGAACTGCTCCTGGTCCTGGGGCGTGGTGATGATCAGGATCTCGCGGATCCCCGCCATGACCAGCGTGGAGAGCGGGTAGTAGATCATCGGCTTGTCGAAGACGGGGAGGAGTTGCTTCGATACGGCTCGGGTCAGGGGCCAGAGCCGCGAGCCGGTGCCGCCCGCCAGGAGAATTCCACGCATGGCTGCCACCATACGGTGCGGCCCTTCGGAGCCGTTAACCCAATGGGGTGAGCGGCGGCGCACCGGGGTGCCCCCGGGTTTCGCGATCAAGGTGCCGGACACTGTCCACCCGGACGGCCCAGTAAAGTGAAAACACTATGCGCATTCTCGTGACCGGTGGCGCCGGTTTCATCGGCTCGCAGTTCGTCCGCTCCCTCCTGTCGGCGGACCCTGCCGCCAAGATCACGGTATTCGACAAGCTGACCTATTCCGGTGTCGAGGCGAATCTCGCGCCCGTCGCGGACCACCCCGGGTACTCCTTCGTCCGCGGTGACATCTGCGATGCGCAGGCCGTCGACCAGGTCATGGCGGGTCATGACGCGGTGGTGCACTTCGCGGCGGAGTCGCACGTGGACCGTTCGATCGCGGGTGCGGGTCCGTTCGT
>NZ_JBITTH010000054.1:0-16234 GCF_044541755.1 Streptomyces sp. NPDC085524 | reverse complement strand
ACTACGCCGCCGCCAACACCTACCTCGACGCCCTCGCCCACCACCGCCACACCCAAGGCCTCCCCGCCACCTCCCTCGCCTGGGGACTCTGGGGCGAGGCGAGCACGATGACGGGGCACCTGGACGAGACGGCGCTGGGCCGGCTGGCCCGCACGGGTGTGGTCGCGCTGAGCTCCGCCGAGGGCCTGGCCCGCTTCGATGCGGCGCTCGGGCTGCGCCAGCCCGTCGCCGTGGCCATGGGGCTCAACCCGGCGGCGCTCGCCGAGCGGGCCCGGGCGGGGCTGCTGGACCCGCTGTTCGGCTCCCTCGTACGGCAGGCGCGTCCGCGCCCGGTGGCGCGTGCGGCGAGCGGTCCGGCGGCCGGTGCGGGCGGCGGCGCGTCGCTGGCCGAGCGGCTGGCCCCGCTGTCGGCCGAGGAGCGGCGCAAGCGGCTGGCGGAGCTGGTCGGCGAGCACGTCGCGGCGGTGCTGGGCCACTCGTCGGCGGACAGCATCGGCGCGGACCGGCTGTTCCAGACGCTCGGCTTCGACTCGCTGTCCGCCGTCGAGCTGCGCAACCGGCTCGGCGCGGCGACCGGACAGCGGCTCTCCCCGACGCTGATCTTCGACCACCCGACCCCCGGTGCGCTGACCGCGCACCTGGACGAGCTGCTCGCTCCGGCGGAGCGGGACGTGTTCGCGGGGATCACCGCCGAACTGGACGCGCTCCAGGACGTGCTGGGCTCCGCCGAGACGTCCCCGGCCGCGGTGGGCCGGCTCACCGTCCGGCTCCAGGACCTGCTACTGCGGCTGGAGGAGCACGGCGGGCCGGGGTCCGCGGGCGCGGACGAGGACTCCGCCGAGCGGATCTCCGCCGCGACGGACGACGAGATCTTCGACCTCATCGACAACGAGCTCGGCATCGCCTGAGCCAGCCGGCCCCGCGCCGCGTACGAGCACCACGCACCGGCACAGGCACCAGCACCAGCACCAGCACCAGCACCAGCACCGCGCACGACACCAGACACCGGAGGCAACAGGACATGTCCGATCCCGTCATCATCGCGGGCGGCGGGCCCGCAGGGCTGATGCTCGCCCACGAGCTCGGTCTGTGGGGCGTCGACAGCATCGTGCTGGAGCAGCTCGACTCCCGCAGCGGCCGGTCGGTGGGCCAGGCCGTCAACACCACCGCCGTCGAGCTGCTGGACCAGCGCGGCCTCCTGGAGGGTCTGCGCGAGCACACCACCCCCGTCCAGGGCACCCACTTCTCCCTGCTCTGGCTCGACATGGCCCCGCTCGAAGGGCGCCACCAGCCGGCGCTGCTGCTCGCGCAGGAGTACCTGGAGGCGGAGCTGGAGCGGCAGGCGCTCAAGCGCGGTGCGGACGTCCGGTACGGGCACGCGCTGGCGGGCTGGTCCCAGGACGAGTCCGGGGTGAGCGTCACGGTCCGCGACGGGGAGCGGACGTACGAGCTGCGCGGCAGCTATCTGGTGGGCGCGGACGGCGAGAACAGCCTGGTCCGCGAGCTGGCCGGGATCTCCTTCCCGGGCACGGGCCCGGCCAGTTGCGGCCTGGTCGCGGACGTGGAGATCGACATCCAGGACCTGCCGGAGATCCACCGGGGTGCGCGGTTCTGCCCGGTGGGCGGGCTGTACTCGTCGGTGCCGGTGTCGCCGGGGGTCACCCGGGTGATCACCGCCGAGTTCGACACGGCCCTGCCGGGCCCGTCGCTGGAGCCGAGCGCGGCCGAGCTGCGCGGGAGCGTGGAGCGGCTCAACGAGACCCCGTTCCCCGATGTCCCGGTGCGCTGGATCCGCCGGTACGGGGGCCCGTCGCGGGTCGCGGAGACGTACCAGGACGAGCGGGTGTTCCTGGTGGGTGACGCGGCGCACACCTTCTACCCGCTGGCCGGGCTGCGGATGAACCTGGTCCTGCAGGACGCGGTCAACCTGGGCTGGAAGCTCGCGGCGGACGTGCTGGGCTGGGCGCCGGCCGATCTGCTCGACACGTACACGGCGGAGCGGCGCCCGCAGGGCCTGCGCGCGGCCGGGGCGACCGACACCCAGCTGGCGCTGATCCACCCGGTGGAGAAGGTGGCTCCGGTGCGGGCGCTGGTGACGGAGCTGCTGAAGTTCCCGGACGCCAACCGCTACCTGCTGGAGCTGTCCACGGGCCTGGACGTGAGCTACGCGCCGGAGGGCGCGGCGGCGCCGGTGGGGCGCCGGCTGCCGCACGTGGCGCTGGCGACGCCGTCCGGGTCGAGCAGTGTGGCCTCGATGCTGCACGCCGGCCGCGGGGTGTTCCTGGACCTGACGGGCGGCGGGGGCGGCGCGGACCCGGTGGCGGCGTGGGCGGACCGCGTCGAGCGGGTGGTGGCGGAGCCGGTCGCGGAGATCGGCGCGTCCGCGGTGCTGGTGCGGCCGGACGGGCACGTGGCGTGGGCCGGGGAGCCGGGCGACGCCTCGCTCCGTCCGGTGCTGGAGCAGTGGTTCGGGACCGCGCGCGGCTGAACCGGCGGGACCGGCGGGACCGGCAGTACGACGGGACACGGCGAAGGGCCGGGGCGGTCGCCCCGGCCCTTCGCCGTGTCCCGTGCTCGCCGGCGGTCAGGAGAGCTGTCGTACCCAGGCGGCCACGGTGGGCTCGCCCGCGAGGTCCTTGAAGGAGGCGGTCAGGCCGGCGCGCCGCCAGCCGTTGATGAGCTGCATGATGTGCAGCGACTTGAGGCCGAGGGCGATGAGGTTGGCGTCGTCGGCGATGTCGCGGGCGTGGAAGCCGATGAGTTCGGCGACGGCTTCGCGGATCTCGTCGGCGGTGGGCGCCGCGGTGGCGGTGGTCCGGCTCATGTGTGCGGGCTCTCTTCTCTCGGGTCGGGTGCGGGCCTACGGAATGTCGGTGATCTCCAGCACGGCGCAGCCGACCTCCATGCCGACGGCCGCGGCGAGCAGCAGGACGTGGTCGCCGGGGCGCAGTGCGCCGGAGGCCAGGAGGTGTTCGAGGCCGATGATCTGGTCGGTGCCGCCGGAGTGGCCGACGCGGCGGTTGAACTCCCACGTGCCGCGGGATTCCTCGATGCCCAGCGGGTCGAGGAAGCCGTTCTTGATCTGGTCGAAGGCGACGGCGCTGTGCGCGACGCGCGTGATGTCGTCGAGGGTGCGGCCGGCGTCGGCGAGGGCGGCCGCGACGGTCTCGTTCACGATGTCGCCGAGGTGGAAGACGGGCGGGGCCACGCCCTGGGCCCACTGGGCGCGGATGTGGTCGGTGCGGGCCTCCAGGTCGAGGGGGTGGCCCAGGGTGATGCCCGGCGGGAAGAGCGGGTCGCCGCCGCGGTGCAGGACCTCGGCCTCGGGGATGGAGACGGAGGCGACGGACAGCAGCTTGGCGAAGCCCTCGCGGCGGGAGAGGACGACGGCGGATCCGGCGTCGCCGAGGACGTAGTTGGAGCTGACGCGCCAGCGGTCCAGGCCGGGCGTGGAGAAGTTGTCGCCGGCGGTGACGAGGACGGCGGGTCCGGCGGCCGGGTCGGCGGTCAGCATGTTGGCGGCGAACCGCAGCGAGGTGATCATGCCGAGGCAGCCCTGGCGGAGCTCCATGGCGGGCACGGGCCGGTCCACGGTGTTGTGCAGGATGTAGTGGGGCGCGGACCAGATGTCGGGGCCCTGGTGGAAGACCGGGGTGTGGATGAGCGCGGCGATCTCGTCGGGTTCGTGGCCGGAGCGCTTGAGTGCGTCGCGGGCGGCGGCGATCGCCATGTCGGGGGCGGGCACGTCCCCGGCGACCGCGACGGAGATCATGCCGCTGGACGCGCGCAGGGTCTCGTCGTACCGGCCGTCCGCGATGGCCTCGTCGACGCCGACCCGGTCGGGTATCCAACTGCCGATCCCCGCGAGGTACACGTTGTCCACTTTCATGCTGTGCGCCCGCTTTCAGAAGAGCCGATGAGGGTACGGGGCACCTTCCCAGGGGATGCTTGTGCGGCTCTTTGGTGGCGCTTGCAGCATGATGTGGGCGTGGGGCTGCGGGAGATGAAGAAACTCAAGGTCAGGCAGGCGATCCAGCGGGAGACGCTGCGCCTGTTCGAGGAGCGCGGGTACCGGGAGACGACGGTCGAGGAGATCGCCGCCGCGGCGGAGGTGTCGACCACGACGTTCTACCGCTACTACTCCTCCAAGGAGGACGTGATCCTGTCCGGGGTGCACGAGCGCGGCCCGGCCGGGAGCCCGGCCGCCGAGGGCCCGGCCGCCCCGCTGCACTTCGCGGGCGGCGGCCTGCCGGAGGGCGGTTCGCTGCTGGCCGGGCTGCGGGTGATGCTGGACGGAGTACGGGCGAGCGGGGCCTTCGACGAGGACCGGGCCGAGCTGCTGGCCCGGCTGCGGATGATCAACCAGGTGCCGGAGCTGCGGGCGCTGAACGCGCAGCGCACCCAGGAGGGTCTGCGGGAGCTGGCGCGGATGCTGGCGGGGCCCGAGGGGGCGGACGGCTACGAGACCCGGGTGCTGGCGGCGGCGATCGGCGGGGCGGTGGCCGAAACCCTGCGGTTCTGGGTGGACCAGGACGGCGAGCCGGATCTGGCCGCTCTCTTCGACCGGACCTTGGAACTGCTGGCTCCGGCGGTGGGGCGGGCACCGCGCTGAACGGCCCGCCGGACGGCTCCACTTGACGGTTTAAGGCTGCTTTAGACGCTGCTCCTAGCCTTCGGCGACGACGGGCGTAACGCCACACACCGAGGAGCACGATCGTGACCCAAGTCCAGGAACTGCCGCGCCTTCCCTTCGACCGTGATCCCGACGATGTCAACGGCATCGCCCCGAAGTTCCGCTCGCTGCGCACCGACTCCCCGGTGGTCCGCGTGACGACGTCGGCCGGTGACGAGGCCTGGCTCGTCACCCGCTACGGCGAGGTCAAGCAGCTCCTCAACGACTCCCGGCTGGGTCGTTCGCACCACGCGCCGGAGACCGCCTCGCGCGTCGCCAACGCTGCCGTGCTGACGGGCCCGCTCGGCAAGCCCGAGGACGAGGTGCCCACGCGCACGAAGCTGCGCCGGCTGCTGGCGCCCGCGTTCTCGGCGCGCCGGGTGCAGAAGCTCCAGGGCGGCGTGCAGCAGCTGATCGACCAGCTGCTGGACGACCTGGAGAAGGGCCCGAAGCCCGGCGACTTCCACGAGGCGCTGTCCTTCCCGCTGCCCGTGCTGGTCATCTGCCAGCTGCTGGGCGTGCCGGGCGAGGACCGCGAGGAGTTCCGCCGGATGTCGGCGGGCGCCACCAGCCTGACGGACGTGGAGGCGGCGAAGGCCTCCTGGGCCGAGCTGCACAACTACATGCACAGCCTCATCGAGGTGAAGCGGAGGACCCCGGGCGAGGACGTGTTCTCGGACCTGGTCGCCGTGCAGGAGAAGGAGGGCCTGGAGGACAACGAGATCGCGCGGATGGCCGCCGGTCTGCTGTTCGCCGGGCACGAGACCACGGTGACCCGGCTGGACCTGGGCACGCTGCTGCTGCTCACCCACCCCGAGGAGCGCAAGAAGCTCCAGGCCGACCCGCAGGGTCTGGTGCAGGGCGCGGTCGAGGAGATCCTGCGGATGGCGGCGCCGTCCACGCAGGACGTGCTGCCCCGCTACACGCACGACGACATCGAGATCGCCGGCACCAAGATCGCCAAGGGTGACCTGGTGATGCTGGCCTTCACGGCCACCAACCGCGACCCCGACATCTTCTCGGACCCGAACGTCTTCGACATCACCCGGGACAGCACCCAGCACCTGGCCTTCGGCCACGGTCCGCGCTTCTGCCTCGGGTCGGGTCTGGCCCGCCTGGAGCTCCAGGCGCTGTTCTCCACGCTGTTCGTCCGCTTCCCGGACCTGCAGCTGGCGGTGGACCCGGCGGAGCTGCAGTTCCGCGACGACACCCTGACGGGCGGCCTGGCCTCGCTGCCGGTCACCTGGTAGCCCGTACGCCCGTACGCCCGTACGCGCAGACGACGAAGGAGCGGCGCGCCCCCGAGGGGGTGTGCCGCTCCTTCGTGTCCGGACGTGCACCTGAGGCGTCCTGGACGTGCTCCGGCCCCCGCGACGGGGGATGACACGGGGGCCGGAAGTCGGTGCGGGTGGAGCAGGTCGAGCGGTTCAGCGGGCCGGTGAGGCCTGCGCCGCCGCCGGCGCGCTCGCGGCGGCGGCCTCGGCGGCCTTCTTGACCGCCAGGTGGTTCTTGGCGGCCAGGCAGAGCAGCAGGGAGCCGGCGACCGCGCCGAGCGGCAGGATCAGCGTGCTGTGCATGGTGGTGACGAACCCGTGGGAGTAGACCGCCTGGGCCGCGTCGGCGAGCTGCCGGGCGGTCTGCCCGGGCAGACCCGCGGCGAGCTCCTTGAGGATGCCGGCGTCGGGGCTCGCGCCGTGGGAGAAGGCGGCGACGAAGCCGTCGCGGCTCTGGGCGGGCAGGTCTCCGGAGCGGGTGGCGGCCTCCTCGTGCAGGGTGGTGGCGAGCCGGCTCTGCAGCACGGCGCCGACGACGGACGCGCCGAGGACCGAACCGATCTGCCGGATGGTGTTGTTGACGCCGGAGGCGGCGCCGGCCAGCTGCGGCGGTACGTTGCGCATCGCCTCGGTGGCCATCGGCGCGAGCAGGCAGCCCGTGCCCAGGCCCACGACGGCCATCGGCAGCGTGAAGGTGTACCAGCGGCTGTCGACCGCGGCGAGGGCGAGCACCAGCGAGATGCCGATGCCGTAGACGGCGAGGCCGAACAGCAGCACGTACTTGCCGCCGATCTTGTCGGACATCCGGCCCGCGAACGGGGCGGTGATCATCGACAGCAGCGGCGAGGGCGCGAGGGTCAGACCCGCCTGCATGGCGGACATGCCGAGCACCGACTGCAGGTAGATGTTCATCGGCAGGACCAGGCCGAGCAGGGCCATCGAGATGAGCGCGACGATCACGGTCATCACGGTGAAGTTCCGGTCGCGGAAGAGCGCGAAGGGGACGAGCGGCTCGTCCTCCTGCTTGCGGCGCTGGTAGAGCACGAACACGCCGAGCAGGGCCACGCCGCCGGCGATCAGCGCCACGATGCCCGCGTTCCAGTCGTAGCGCTCGCCCTCCTGGAGGCCGAAGCTCAGGCAGAACAGTGCGGCGGTGGCGATGAGGACGCCCACGACGTCGAACTTGTGGGCGCGGGCCGGGCGGATGTCGGGCACGAGCGTGAAGGTCAGCGCGAGCACGGCGATGCCGACGGGCACGTTGATGAAGAAGATCCAGCGCCAGCCGACGGTGCTGACGATCAGGCCGCCGAGCGTCGGGCCGGAGATGGTGGCGACACCGGCGATGGAACCCCATACGCCCATGGCCGCGCCGCGCCGGTCCGCCGGGAACACGGCGACGATCATCACCATCGTCTGCGGCACCATCATGGCCGCGCCCAGGCCCTGCACCGCCCGGGTGGCGATGAGCATGCCGGGGCCGGCGGCGAGGCCGCAGGCGATGCTGGCCAGGGTGAACAGCACGACGCCCGCGGCGAAGAGGGTGCGCGGGCCGCGCAGGTCACCGAGGCGGCCGAAGGTGATCAGGGTGACGGCGAGGACGAGCGCGTAGGCACTGACCACCCACAGGGCCTCGTCGAGGGAGGAGCCGAGTCTCTCCATCATGTCGGGGATCGCGATGTTCACGATCGTCAGGTCCAGCAGCGTCATGAAAAACCCGAGACCGAGCGTCGCCAAGACCGCCCACGGGTTCCCGCGCAACTTGCTCACGGATACTCCTCGTCCTTCCACCGAAGTGGCTCGCCATAAAATCTGGGACACTGACCCGAAATTGTCAATGACCCATGAATCAGGGCCTGTTGGGGCCCACCGGTCACAAACCGAGCTCCTCGTCCAGCGCGGAGAACAGTTCGTCGTCGGAGATGTCCGCCAGCCCGTCGTCATCGGACGGCCCGGCGGCGCTGTCGGCGGCGGCCTGCCACCTGCGCAGCATTTCGCGCAGCCGGCTCCCCGCCCGGTCGTGGTCCTCCGTCCCGGCCTCGGCTGCGGCGAGCGCCGCCTCCAGCCGGTCGAGTTCCCGGTCGAGGCCGCCCGTTCCGGGGGCCTCCGGCACGAGCCGGCCCAGCAGTTCGCCGGTGAGGGCCTCGGCCGTCGGGTGGTCGAAGACGAGGGTGGCCGACAGGCGCAGCCCGGTGGCCGCGGTCAGCCGGTCGCGCAGTTCGACCGAGGTCAGCGAGTCGAAGCCGAGCTCCTGCAGGCTGCGGCCGGGGTCGACCCGCCGGTGGTCCGTGTGGCCCAGCACGCCGGCGACCTCGCCGCGTACGAGGTCCAGTACGAGGGCGGTGCGCTCCTCGGCGCCGAGTGCGGCCAGCCGGTCCGCCAGCGCGGGCGCCTCGGCCGTGCCGCCGGTCCCGGCCGCGGCGGCGCCGCGCCGGGCGGGGGTGCGGACGAGGCCGCGCAGCGGCGCGGGCAGCGTGCCCGCCCCGGCCTGGGCCCGCAGGGCGGCGGGATCCAGCCGGACCGGGACCAGCGCCGGCTGCGAGCGGGCGGCCAGGGCCGCGTCCAGCAGGGCCAGGCCCTGCTCGGCGGCCATCGGGGCGAGGCCGCTGCGGGCGAGGCGCGCGCGGTCGGCGGCGCCGAGCTCCTCGGCCATGCCGGCCCCGTCGCCGCCCCACAGGCCCCAGGCCAGGGACAGGGCGGGCAGCCCGGCCGCGTGGCGCTCGTGGGCGAAGGCGTCCAGGAAGGCGTTGGCGGCCGCGTAGTTGGCCTGCCCCGCGGTGCCGAGCGAGGCGGCGATCGAGGAGAAGACGACGAACGAGTCGAGGCCCGCGTCCCGGGTCAGCTCGTGCAGGTTCCACACGGCGTCGGCCTTGGGCCGCAGCACGGTGTCGAACCGCTCCGGGGTCAGCCCGGTCAGCACCCCGTCGTCCAGCACGCCCGCGGTGTGCACGACCGAGGTCAGCGGATGCGCGGCGGGGACCCCGGCCAGCAGCGCCGCGAGGGCTTCGCGGTCGGCGACGTCGCAGGCGGCGAAGGTGGCCTCGGCGCCCAGCTCCCGAAGCTCCGCACCCAGTTCGGCCGCACCGGGCGCACCGGCGCCCCGGCGGCTCGCGAGCAGCAGGTGCCGCACCCCGTACGCGGTGACCAGGTGCCGGGCGACCAGGCCGCCCAGGAACCCGCCGGCGCCGGTGAGCAGCACCGTCCCGCCGTCCCGGAAGGCCGGGCCCTGCTCCTCGTCCGGCCGGGCCGGGGTCAGGCGCGGGGCGTGGGCGGTTCCCGCGCGCAGCGCCAGCTGGGGCTCGCCCTGCTCCACGGCGTACCGGGCCGCGGCGGGGACGGCGGCCGCGGAGGCCGGGTCCTCGTCGAGGTCCAGGACGACGATGCGTCCGGGGTGTTCGGCCTGGGCGGAGCGCAGCAGGCCGAGGACGGCGGCGGCCACCGGGTCGGGTGCGCCGGAGCCGTCGACGGGTGCGGCGCCCTCGGTGAGCAGCACGAGGCGGCTGTCGGCGAGCGCCTCCTCGGCCAGCCAGCCCTGGAGGAGCCGCAGCAGTCCGCCGATGGCCTCGCGGGCCTGCTCCGGCGGGGTCGCGGCCAGCGCGGACGGGTCCTCGACGAGCGCCTCGGGCGGTACGACGGCCAGCGCGACGGCGTCGGCGACGGCGAAGCGGGGCACGGGTGCCCCCGACCGGGCGGCCTCGGTCAGCGCGGCGAGTCCGCAGTACCGTGCGGCGCCCGCCGGTACGGCGGTCACCGCGAGCGCGGGCCCGAGCAGCGCCCAGTCCGCGGCGGCGGCAGTGTCGTCCGCGCCGTCCTGGGGGACCGCCAGCGGCACCCAGTCGAGGCGCAGCAGGCCGCCTTCCGCCCCCTGGGTCCCCTGCGCGGCCGCGGCCAGGGCGCCTTCGGGGAGCTGTCGTACGGCGAGGGCGTCGACCGTGGCGACCGCCCGGCCCGCGGGGTCGGCGAGGTCGAGGCGGTAGGTGCCCCCGGCGCCGGTGGGGGCGACGCGGACGCGGAGCGCGCCCGCTCCGGTGGCGTGCAGGCGGACCCCGCTCCACTGGAAGGGGACGTGGATCCGGTCGGCGCCGTCGTCCTCGCCCGTGCCGCCGAGCGCGAGGGTGCGCAGGGCGGAGTCGAGCAGGGCGGGGTGCAGGCCGAAGCCCTCCTCCTCGGTGCCGGTTCCTTCGGGCAGCCGCACGTCGAGGTAGTGCACGTCGCCCTGGCGCCAGGCGGCGGCCAGGCCCTGGAAGGCGGGGCCGTAGCCGAGCCCGGCGTCCACGAGCCGGTCGGCGAGCGCGTCGACGTCCACGGGTTCCGCATCGGCCGGGGGCCAGGCCCCGGCCCAGGGTGCGGCGGGCGGAGCCGCTGCCGGGCCGGCCGCGAGGATGCCGGTGGCGTGCCGGGTCCACGTCCCGCCGTCGGTGCCGGTGTGGACGGCGAAGGCGTACCGGCCGCTGCCGTCCCCGGTGTCGGTGACCCGGACCTGCATCCGCAGTGCGGCGCGCTCCGGGAGCACCAGCGGGGCCTCCAGGCTGAGTTCCTCGACGGTGTCGCAGCCCACCTGGTCCCCGGCCCGTACGGCGATGTCGGCGAAGGCGGCGCCGGGCAGCAGGACCGAGCCCGCCACGACGTGGTCGCCGAGCCACGGGTGGTCGGCGAGCGCGATCCGGCCGGTGAGCACCGCGCCCTGGCCGTCGGCGAGTTCGACGGCCGCGCCCAGCAGCGGGTGGCCGACGTGCTCCTGGCCGGCGGTGGCCGCGTCCTGGGCCGGGGCGGGGGTGTCCAGCCAGTAGCGGGTCCGCTGGAAGGCGTACGTCGGGAGGTCCACGGAGCGCGCGGCGGGGAGCAGCGGCGTCCAGTCCACGTCGGTGCCCCGCGTCCAGGCCGTACCGAGCGCGGTCAGGAAGACCCGTCCCTCGGGCTGTCCGGCGCGCAGGGCCGGTGCCGCGGCGACGTCCTGCAGGGCTCCGCGGACCATGGCCGTCAGGACGGGGTCCGGGCCGAGCTCCACGTAGGTGGTGACGCCCTGCTCGTGGAGGGTGCGCACGCCGTCGTGGAAGCGGACGGCGGCCCGGATGTGCCGGGCCCAGTAGCCGGGGTCGGTCAGTTCGCCGGGGGCGGCGACGCGTCCGGTGATGTTGGAGACGACGGGGATCGCCGGCTCCCGGAGGTCCAGGGTCGCGGTGACGGCCTCGAACTCGGCGAGGACGCCGTCCATGTGCGGCGAGTGGAAGGCGTGCGAGACGGTGAGCTGGCGGGCCTTGACGCCCTGGGAGCGGAAGTGCTCGGCGACCTCGTGCGCTGCGTCCGCGTCGCCGGAGACCACCACCGAGTCGGGCCCGTTGACGGCGGCCAGGCTGAGGCGGCCCGCGTGCCGCTCCAGGTGGGGAAGTACGTCGGCCTCGGCGGCCCGGATCGCGATCATCGCGCCGCCCGCCCGCGCCGCCTGCATGAGCCGGCCGCGGGCCGCGACCAGGGTGCAGGCGTCGGCGAGGCTCAGGACGCCCGCGGCGTGCGCGGCGGCGACCTCGCCGACGGAGTGGCCGATGAGCAGGGCCGGGGTGAGGCCGGCGTGCTCGGCGAGCCGGAACAGCGCGGTCTCCAGGGCGAAGAGCGCGGCCTGGGTGTAGACCGTCTGGTCCAGCAGGTCGGCCTCGGGGCTGTCGGGGGCCGCGAAGACGAGTTCCTTCAGGGAGCGCCCGAGTGCGGGGTCGAGGTGGGCGCACACCGCGTCGAAGGCTTCGGCGAAGACGGGGAAGGACTCGTACAGGTCGCGTCCCATGCCGGGCCGCTGGCTGCCCTGCCCGGTGAACATCACGGCGGTCCGCGGGGCGGAGCCCACGGTGCCGCGCACGACGGCGGGCGAGTCGGTGCCCGCGGCGAGGGCGGCCAGCGCCTGGGTGAGCTCGGCCCGGTCGGCGCCCGCGACCACCGCGCGGTGCTCGAAGCGGGCGCGGGTGGTGGCGAGCGCCAGCGCGACGTCCGCCGGCGCCGGTTCCGCGGCAGCCACGTGGTCGCGGAGGCGGGCGGCCTGGTCGCGCAGCGCCTCCTCGGTGCGGGCGGACAGCAGCCACGGCACGGGCCCCGCGGCGGCGTCCTCCGGTGCGTCGGGGGCGGGGGCCTGCGGCGCCTGCTCCAGGATCAGGTGCGCGTTGGTGCCGGAGATGCCGAAGGAGGACACGGCCGCGCGGCGCGGTCGGCCCGCCGGCTCCCACGGCTGCTCCTCGGTCAGCAGCTCCACCGTCCCCGCGGACCAGTCCACGTGCGGGGTCGGCGCGTCCACGTGCAGGGTCCTGGGCAGGATCCCGTTGCGCATCGCCATGATCATCTTGATCACGCCGGCCACGCCGGAGGCGGCCTGCGCGTGTCCGATGTTGGACTTGAACGAGCCCAGCCACAGCGGCTGTTCGGGGCTGTGCTGCTCGCCGTAGGTGGCGAGCAGCGCCTGCGCCTCGATCGGGTCGCCGAGCGTGGTGCCGGTTCCGTGCGCCTCCACGGCGTCCACGTCGGCGCCGGTCAGCCCGGCGTCCTGCAGGGCCTGGCGGATCACCCGCTGCTGGGCGGGGCCGTTGGGGGCCGTCAGGCCGTTGCTCGCACCGTCCTGGTTGACGGCGCTGCCGCGGATCACGGCGAGGACCTCGTGCCCGTTGGCCTGCGCGTCGGAGAGCCGCTCCAGGAGCACCAGGCCGACGCCCTCGGCCCAGCCCGTCCCGTTGGACTGCGCGGCGAAGGCCTTGCAGCGGCCGTCGGGCGACAGAGCGCGCTGCCGGCTGAACTCCAGGTAGGTGGTGGGCGTCGCCATGAGCGTGACACCGCCCGCGAGGGCCATCGAGCACTCGCCGCTCCGCAGCGCCCGGGTGGCCAGGTGCAGGGCCACGAGCGAGGAGGAGCAGGCCGTGTCCACGGTGATGGCGGGGCCCTCGAGCCCGAAGGTGTAGGAGACCCGGCCGGAGGCGACGCTGCCCATGCTGCCGTTGCCGAGGTAGCCCTCGTATCCGGCGGGCGCGGGCTGGAGCCTCGAGGCGTAGTCGTTGTACATGACGCCCGCGAAGACGCCGGTGCGGCTGCCGCGCACGTCGGCCGGGTCGATCCCGGCCCGCTCGAAGGCCTCCCACGCCGTCTCCAGCAGCAGGCGCTGCTGCGGGTCGGTGGCCAGGGCCTCGCGGGGGCTGATGCCGAAGAACTCGGCGTCGAAGTCCTCCGCGCCGTGCAGGAATCCGCCCTGCGTGGAGTACGTACGGCCGACCGCGTCCGGGTCCGGGTCGTACAGCTTCTCCTCGTCCCAGCCGCGGGAGGCCGGGAAGGAGCCGACGGCGTCGATCCCGTCCGCGACCAGCCGCCACAGGTCCTCGGGGGACTCGATGCCGCCGGGGTAGCGGCAGCTCATCGCGACGACGGCGATCGGCTCGTCGTCACCGGCCACGTGAGTGGTGACGGCCGTGCTCGCGGGAGCGCTCGCGCCGACGGCCCGCTCCAGCAGGTAGCCGGCGACGGCGCGGGGCGTCGGGAAGTCGAAGACGAGGGTCGCGGGCAGGGTCAGACCGGTGGCTGCGCCGAGCCGGTTGCGCAGCTCCACGGAGGCCAGCGAGTCGAACCCGAAGTCCTTGAACGGCCGCTGCTCCTCGACCGATTCCGGCGAGCCGTGTCCCAGTACGGTCGCCACGTTGGCCCGTACGACGTCGGCGACGGCCGCGGCCCGCCCGTCTTCGGGCAGCGCGGCGATCCGCTCGGCCCAGGCCCCGGCCGGCGCGCCGCCCGGGGCGGCGGCCGCCCGGCGCGCGGGCACGCGCACCAGGGAGCGGAGCAGCGCCGGGAGCCCGCCCGCCGCCGCCTGCTTGCGCAGCGCGGCCGGGTCGAGGCGAGCGGGGACGGTCGCGGGACGCCCGGTGGCCAGCGCGGCGTCGAACAGCGCGAGCCCCTCCGCGGTGCCCAGCGCGGCGATGCCGCCGCGGGTCATCCGGGCCAGGTCGGAGCCGCTGAGGTGCCCGGTCAGCCCCGAGGCCTGGCCCCACAGGCCCCAGGCCAGCGAGGCGGCCGGGAGCCCGAGCGCGTGCCGGTGGGTGGCGAGACCGTCGAGGAGGCCGTTGGCGGCGGTGTAGTTGCCCTGGCCCGGGTTGCCGAGGGTGGCGGTGACGGAGGAGAAGAGGACGAAGGCGGAAAGGTCCGCGTCCCGGGTCAGCTCGTGCAGGTGCCAGGCGGCATCGGCCTTGGGGCGCAGTACGGAATCCAGCCGCTCGGGGGTGAGCGCGGTGACCGTGCCGTCGTCGAGGGCACCGGCCGTGTGGACGACGGCGGTCAGCGGATGCGCGGCGGGGACCCCGGCGAGCAGTGCCGCGAGGGCTTCGCGGTCGGCGACGTCGCAGGCGGCGAAGGTGGCCTCGGCGCCCAGCTCCCGCAGCTCCGCACCCAGTTCGGCCGCACCGGGCGCACCGGCGCCCCGGCGACTCGCGAGCAGCAGGTGCCGCACCCCGTACGCGGTGACCAGGTGCCGGGCGAAGAGCCCGCCGAGCGTCCCGGAGGCCCCGGTGACCAGTACGGTCCCGGCCGGGTCGAGGGAGATGTCCGCAGCCGGCGTGCCCGCACGGACCAGGCGCGGGGCGAGGACCGCCCGGCCGCGCAGCGCCAGCTGCGGCTCGGAAAGGGTGCCGGACAGGGCGCGCAGCAGGGCGCCGGCATCGTCGCCGCCGCTCGGGTCCAGGTCGACGAGGGCGAAGCGGCCCGGCTCCTCGGCCTGCGCGGTGCGCAGCAGCCCCCAGACGGCGGCGCCCGCGAGGTCCGGCACGTCCTCGCCGTCGTACGGGGCGACCGCACCCCGCGTGGCGAAGACCAGCCGGGTGCCGGCGAGGCCGTCCTCGGCGAGCCACTCCTGCACCGCGGCCAGCGCCCGGCCGACGGCCCTTCGGATCCGCTCGGGCAGCGGGTCCCCGTCCTCCGCGGCAGCCCCGGAGACCGGGAACACCACGGACTCGGGCGCGGGCGAGCCCTGCCGTACGGCGGCCAGCAGCGCGGCCGTATCGGTGTGGACCGCGGCACCGAGCGCCGCGGCGAGCGCACGGTCGGCAGCGGAACCGCCGAGCACGGCGGTCCTCGCCTCGCCCTCCGCCTCGGGAAGAACCGCCTCGGCCCATTCGACGACGTACGGGACGGCGCTCTCGGCGGCGGCCTGCGCCAGTCCGCCCGCCGGCACCTCGCGCAGGGCGAGGGAGGCGACGGAGGCGACGGGCTGCCCGGTGGCGTCGGTGATGTCGAGGGCGATGCTGTCGGCGCCGACGGGGCTGATCCGGACCCGTACGCTCGTCGCACCGGTCGCGTGGAGCCGTACCCCGGACCAGACGAACGGCAGCCGGGGCGCGGGCAGTTCGGCGCCCGGGGTCAGCAGACCGGTGTGCAGGGTGGCGTCGAGCAGCGCCGGGTGGATCCCGAAACCGTCGACCTCACCCTGCTGCCCCTCGGCCAGGGCGACCTCGGCGAACACCTCGTCACCGAGCCGCCAGGCGGCCCGGACGCCCTGGAACACCGGCCCGTACTCGTACCCGGCCGCGGCCAGCGCCTCGTAGAGACCCGCGGTGTCGGTCCGCGTCGCCCCGGCCGGCGGCCAGGGCGCACCGGGTGCCGCGCCCCGGGGCGCGGCGTCGGCAGCGGACGAGAGGACACCGGACGCGTGGCCGGTCCACGCGGACTCCTCGCCCTCGGGCCGCGAGTACACGGCGACCGCACGGCGACCGTCCTCCTCGGCCTCGACCACGACCTGCAGGAGCACCGCCCCGTTCGCGTCGAACAGCAGCGGGGCCTGGAGGGTGAGCTCCTCGAGCACCTCGCAGCCGGTCTCGTACCCGGCCCGGAGGGAGAGCTCGACGAACGCGGTGCCGGGCAGCAGGACCGTGCCCGAGACGGCGTGATCCGCGAGCCACGGGTGCGACTTCAACGAGAGCCGCCCGGACAGCACCGCGGACCCACTGCCGGCCACCTTGGTCACCGCTCCGAGCAACGGGTGCTCGGCGTCGCTGAGACCGGCCATCGCGACATCGCCGGTGGTCTTGACGGGGTCGAGCCAGTAGCGGGTGCGCTGGAAGGCGTAGGTGGGCAGGTCGACGGGCTTGTCCGAAGCGGGCAGGGCGATCGCCCAGTCGACATCGACGCCGTGGGCCCAGGCCTGCCCGAGGGAGAGCAGGAACCGCTCCAGCCCGCCCTCGTCCCGGCGCAGCGACGGCACCGCCATCGCCGTCATGGCGTCGGCGGCCTCGAAGGTCTCCTGAAGCCCGATGGTCAGCACCGGATGCGCACTGGCCTCGAT
>NZ_JBITTH010000053.1:0-16389 GCF_044541755.1 Streptomyces sp. NPDC085524 | reverse complement strand
AGGGTCAGAACCCCGCCCGGGCAAAACCCAGCCCCGCCGGCGATTGAGGCGCGGGGTCCGGGGCGGAGCCCCGGCAGCGCAGCCGCCCCGCGCAAGGGCGGAACCCGGGCAAAACCCAGCCCCGCCGGCGATTGAGGCGCGGGGTCCGGGGCGGAGCCCCGGCAGCGCAGCCGCCCCGCGCAAGGGCGGAACCCGGGGGAAACCCAGCCCCGCCGGCGATTGAGGCGCGGGGCCGGGTCCGGATCCGGGGCAGCGTCACGCGTCCAGGTGGCCCGTGTCGTTCCAGCGCTCCAGCGCGGGCGCTCCGTACGCCCAGCCCAGGACCGACAGCGACGTCGGCTCCAGCCGGATCCGCGCGCCGAAGGAGACCTCGTAGCCGAGCCACCGCGCGGCCAGCGTCCGCAGGATGTGGCCGTGCGCGAAGACCAGGACGTCCCGCTCCGCCGAACGCGCCCAGGCGACCACCTCGTCCGCCCGCGCGCCCACGTCCGCGACCGACTCCCCGTTCGGGACGCCGTCGCGCCAGATCAGCCAGCCGGGCCGGACCGCCTGGATCTCGGCCGGGGTCATGCCCTCGTAGTCGCCGTAGTCCCACTCCATGAGCGCGTCCCACGGATCGGCCTGCGCGCCGAACCCGGCCAGGTCGCAACTCTCGCTCGCGCGGACCAGCGGGCTCGTGCGGACCTCCACGCCCGGCAGGCCGTTCCACGGGGCGCGGGCCAGTCGCTCGCCGAGCAGCTTCGCGCCCTGCCGGCCCTCCTCCAGCATCGGTACGTCCGTGCGTCCGGTGTGCTTGCCGAGCTTGGACCACGCCGTCTGGCCGTGACGGGCCAGCAGGATGCGGGGGGCCATGTGAGTTCTCCCGTGCGTGCGATTCTGTGCAGATATGCGGCTATTCGAACGATTCCATCGTCGGTACATCATCCAACACGTGAACGGCCGGTGAGCCCACTCGCCCCCGCATCGATTTCCGGACGAAGCCCGCGATTGTCAGTGGCGGATGGGACACTTCCGCGGGTGAGCTCTTACCCGCCCAGCAGCCCTGCGCAGCCGACCACGCTGCGGCAGCGGCTCGCCGGTCTGCGCGGCCCCGCCGTGCCCCCGCGCCCGCTCGACGCCCGGGCGCTGGCCGCGCTCGCCGCCAACCCCGGCTGCGGCAGACGCGCCCTGCTCGACGGCGCCGGCGTGGACAAGACCGCCCTCGCCTCGGCCCTCGGCTCGCCCGCCGCGTTCGGGCAGTCGCAGTTCGCCATCGTGCGCGGCAACTCCTTCGAGGCCAAGGTCAAGGGCGACGGCGGCGCCGAGCTGCTGCGGCTGGTGCACGAGCACCTCGGCGCGGGTGCCGAACCGCCCGGCCGGGACGCCCTCGTGCCCGATCTGGCCGCTGCCGGCCCCGAGGGCCGCGCCGCCCGGACCGCGCTCGCCCTGCGCGAGGCGACCGGTGCGAAGGCCTGGACGCTGCTGGACCACCCGATGCTGGCCCTGGAGGTGGCGGGCTCCCCCGCCTACCTGGAGCCCGATGCCGTCGTCGTCCATCCCGACGGCCGCTGGACCGTCGTGGAGATCAAGTCGTTCCCGATGATCGACGGCTCCGCGGACGCCGCGAAGGTGGGCGCCGCCGCCCGCCAGGCCGCCGTGTACGTGCTCGCCCTGGAGAAGACCGCCGGGAAGCTGGCCGGCGCCGAGGTCGGGCACACCGTGCTGCTGGTCTGCCCGAAGGACTTCTCCAACCTGCCCACCGCCTCCGCCGTCGACGTCCGCCGCGAACGCTCCGTGACCCGCCGCCAGCTGGAACGGCTGACCCGGGTCGAGGATCTGGCCGCGGCCCTCCCCGCGGGCCTCAGCTTCGACCCGGCGCGCACCGCCGAGGAGCTCGCCGAGGCCGTGGCCGCGGTGGACGCGTCCTACGCCCCCGAGTGCCTGGCCGCCTGCGAGCTGGCCTTCCACTGCCGGGAGCGGGCCCGCGCCGCCGACGAGGTGACCGCGCTGGGCCGTTCCGTACGGGGTGAGCTGGGCGCGCTGACCACCGTCGAGGCGGCCCTCGCGGCGGCCGCGGGGGCGGGCCCCGCGGGTGATCCCACGGCCGATGCCCTGCACCACGCCGCCCGGCTGCGCGCCGAGGCGCTGCGCTCGGCCGAGGAGGCCGCCGCATGCCCCTGCTGAACACCCTGGCCCGGCTGGAGGCCGTACGCGCGGGCCGCGCCCAGCCGCTCGCGACCGTGCGGCACCGGCACCTGAGCGAGAACCCCCTGGTCTTCGTGCCGCTGACGACGGCCGGTGAGGCCGGTGCCCCGCTGGGCGCGATGATCGGCACCGACCGGCACGAGCCGCGCGTCTTCGTGATACCGCAGCCGCGCGACCGCGACCTGCGCTGGGCGTTCCTCGCGGACCTGGCCGTGCAGGTACTGGACCACATCGACGCCTACGCGGACGCCGTGGAGCTCGTCGAGCGCAGCGAGACCGACCCCGAGACGGGGAAGCGGTCGAAGGTCGAGGCCGAGCTGTGCCTGGACGCGCCGCAGCTGATCGTGCCGAGCCGGGCGGGCATCGAGTACGTCCGGCTGCTGGGGCGGTCGATGCGTTTCCGGCGCACGGCCGAGGAGGATCCGGAGAACCCGTATCCGGCCCCGGCCCGGGTGCCGCTGCTGGGCCGCTGGTTCACGCACCTCGCCGAGCGCTCGCGCGTGCCCGGCTCCTCGATGCTGCTGTCGGCGACCGAGCTGCTGTCCCGGCACTGGGCGACGGGCCAGAGCAGCCTGGAGGACCAGCACCTGGCGGCCCTCCTGGCCTGGATAGCGCCCCCGGAGGGCGAGTCCGGCGCCCGGGCGGCGGAGCGGGCCGAGCTGGCCCGGGACCGCGACGGCCAGCTGCTGGTCCCGCCCGCCGGTCCGGCGACCGACCCGGCCTTCGACAACAAGCTGCTCGCCCCGGCGATGGCCCGCTACGACGCGGCGCGCACGGCGGAGCCCTGCGACGCGCGGGCGGTGGCCCGCGCCGAGGAGGGCGTACGGGCCCTGGTGGCCGCGCAGCTTCGGCCCACCTGGGACGCGGTGTGGCAGGCCCTGGACCTGGTCCGCACCCTGCCGCCCGGCGAGCGGACCGAGGAGCGCTGGACCCGCGACCGCTGGTCGTATACGGGCCACCGGGACCGCGTACGGGCGGGCGAGCCGCCGCAGCCGCGCCGCGACGACGCGGTGACGGCGGCTCAGAAGCTGGCCACGCGGGAGACGGAGCAGGCGCGGCTCGACGCGCAGGAGTCGCTGGACGACCCCCTCGTCATGGCGGGCCGGCGGCTCGCGGGCGAGGCCTTCGCCGGTGAGGTCACCGAAGTGGTGATGGAGTGGACGGACTCGAAGCGGCCGAGCCCGCGTCCGCTGGTGACGGTGGCCACCGAGGACCGGCCGGGGCTCGCGGACGGGGGCGGCGGGAAGGTGTTCCGCTCGCTGGACGGGCGGCCGCAGTCGGCGCAGTTCGTGCGGTACGAGTCCGAGGGCCGGGTCGTGCTGCGGCTGCTCGACAAGATGGGCCGCGGCAGGGATCCGGAACCGGGGACGGTGCCGGAGAAGGGCGACCGGGTGTGCTGGACGCTCTTCGAGCACGACGCGCGCGGCGGCCCGAGGCTGCCGGCTCCGGAGAACACCCCGTGGACGCACGGTGGCCCGCCGGGACACCTGACCGCCCCCGCCCTGCCCGACTCCGTGACCGACGAGGACCTGCTGTGACCGCGACCTTCGACCCGGGGGCCGCGGCCGCCGAGGCGACCGCCGCCATCCTGCGCGACACCCTGCACGGGGCCGAGCGGGGCGTGGTCGTCGACTCCCCGCCCGGGGCCGGCAAGTCCACGCTGGTGGTCCGGGCGGCCCGGGAGCTGGCCGCTGCCGGGCGCCGGCTGATGGTCGTGGCGCAGACCAACGCCCAGGTCGACGACCTGGTGCTGCGGCTCGCCGACAAGGATCCGGGGCTGAAGGTCGGCCGGCTGCACAGCAGCGACGGGGACGCCTACGACCCCGCGCTGCGCGACCTCCCCTCGGTGACCCTCTCGGCCAAGCCCGGCGATCTGGCCGAACTCCCCATCACCATCTCCACGGCGGCGAAGTGGGCCTACGTCAAGGACACGGAGCCGTGGGAGCACGCGATCGTCGACGAGGCGTACCAGATGCGCTCCGCCGCGCTGCTGGCGGTGGCGGGCCTGTTCGAGCGGGCGCTGTTCGTGGGCGACCCGGGGCAGTTGGACCCCTTCAGCGTGGTCGGCGCCGAGCAGTGGGCGGGGCTCTCCTACGACCCCTCGGCGTCGGCGGTGTCGACCCTCCTCGCCCACAACCCGGGGCTGCCGCAGCACCGGCTCCCGGTGTCCTGGCGGCTCCCGGCGTCGGCGGCGCCGCTGGTCTCCCGCGCCTTCTACCCGTACACCCGGTTCCGCAGCGGTACCGGCCCGGGCGAGCGGCGGATGTCGTACGGGGTCCCCTCGGACGGCTCCGGACCGGACCGGGTGCTGGACGAGGCCGCGGAGTCGGGCTGGGGGCTGCTGGAACTGCCCGCCCGGCACACCCCTCGCACGGACCCGGAGGCGGTGGCGGCGGTGGCCCTGGTGGTCCGGCGGGCGCTGGACCGCGGGACGGTGACCACCGACGAGCAGTCCCCGGACCCCACGCCCCTCACCGCCGACCGGATCGCCGTGGGCACCGCCCACCGCGACCAGGCGGCCGCGGTCCGCGCCGCCCTGTCCGCCCTCGGCGTCACGGGCGTCACGGTGGACACCGCGAACCGCCTGCAGGGCCGCGAGTACGACCTCACGGTGGTCCTCCACCCCCTGTCGGGCCGCCCGGACGCCACGGCCTTCCACCTGGAGACGGGCCGCCTGTGCGTGCTGGCCTCCCGCCACCGCCACGCGTGCGTGGTGGTGGCCCGCGCGGGCATAGCGAAGCTCCTGGACGACCATCCGTCGACGGAGCCGGTGCAGCTGGGGGTGACGGTCAAGTTCCCGGACGGCTGGGAGGCCAACCACTCGGTCCTGGCGCACCTGGCGGAACACCGGGTGAGCTGGCGGCCGTAGGCCGTCCGCCGGCCTGCTGCTACCGGGACGGCTTGCGTTCGGCGCCGAGGCGGATGCGGAGGGTCTCGCCCACCTCGGCGAGGACGGCGAGCTGCTGCGGGGTCAGGACGTCGATCAGGTGGCGGCGCACGGACTCGACGTGGAGCGGGGCCGCCGCCTCGATCGTCTCGACGCCGGCCTCCGTGAGGACCACCTCCGCGCCCCGGCCGTCGGCTGCGACGTCTTCGCGGCGCACGATGCCGCGGTGCTCCATCCGGGTGAGTTGATGGGACAGCCGGCTGCGCGACCAGTGCATCATTTCGGCCAGTCTGCTGATGCGCATGCGGTGGCCGTCCTTGGCGCCGAGCACGGACAGGACGTCGTAGTCCGCCTCGGAGAGGGCGCTGTCCTGGCTGAGATCCCGTGCGATCTCCGCGTTGACCAGCGGGAACATCCGGCGCCAGGCGTACCAGGCGTCCTGCTCGGGCTCCGTGAGCCAGCGCGGCGGCTCGGATGCGGGGGTCATGTTCCGCACTCTAGTCAGATCGGTGACACATCACCTACCTGGTTGACATGTCACCAATCCCCGGCTTTTATAGGTGACACGTCAACAACCATCTGCATCGACCGACCGGGAGTTCCACGCCGTGACCCGTCTCCACGTCATCTCCGCAGCCACCCGCCCGACCTCCTCCGGCCGCCCGCTCGCCCAGTGGGTCGCCGAGCAGGCCCGCAGCCGGGGCGACTTCGAGGTCACCCCCGTCGACCTCGCCGAGATCGCACTGCCCTTCCTGGACGAGCCCGAGTACGCCTCCAGCGGCAACTACGCCCACCAGCACACCAAGGACTGGAGCGCGCTGATCGAGTCGGCGGACGCCCTCCTCTTCGTGCTGCCGATGTACAACGGCGGCTTCACCGCCCCCTTCAAGAACGCCGTCGACTTCCTCTACAACGAGTGGAAGGGCAAGCCGGTCGGCATCGTCAGCTACAGCGCCGGCCCCACGGGCGGCGTCCCGGCAGCCCAGATGCTGCTGCCGGTGCTCACCCAGGTGGGCATGGTTCCCGCCGAGCGCTCCGTGGCGGTCCCGCGCATCCCGGCACTGATCGGGCCGGACGGGTTCCAGGCCCCCGAGGGCCTCGCGGGCGAGCTGGCCGGCGTGCTGGACGACGTGGCGCTGCTGGCCGCGCAGCGGGCCTCCGAGGCCGTGTCCGCCTGACCGGCGCGCGCGGGCCCTTCGTGCGCCCTTGCGGGCCGTTGGACAATGGACGGTGGCCCGGAAAGCATTCGCACGCGCAGCAGGAGGACACGCATGGCAGAGCCCGAGCGGACCGAGCGGAGGCTGCGGCCCGCACCGCTGCTCTTCGAACCGTCTGAGGTCGTGGCGGATCCGGAGCACTTCTTCGACCTGGAGTCGATAGAGGACCCCCGGGAGCTGCTCGCCCGTGCGACGGAGCTGACTCTGGCGTTCCGGGCCGCGCAGGAGCGTGCGGTGGAGTTCCAGGCGGTGGCCGCGGCGCAGCTGGCCGATCCGCGGCGGTTCGACCGGATGTCTCCGGCGGCCATCGCCGAGCGGGCGGAGTGGACCGAGGACTACGCCCTCAAGATGATCGAATTCGGCGAGTCCCTCCAGCACGGCACGGACACCCCGTAGCAACGCCGGAGCACAACCAGCCCCTCCGGCGCGTGAGGAGCGGGGTCCGGGGCGGAGCCCCGGCAACGGCGCCGCGGCCGGCTCCGAGCACCCGCACCGCCGAGCGCAGCGGACTGGCATATGCGGGGCGCAACATACCCCAGCACGCCCCACCCTGTCCTCGTTTTCGGTAACTCCTGGAGAGCGGTACGTCACACCGGGTAGACCTGGCGCATGACTCCCGGCTGCCCCGCATTCGAAGTGGACGTACGTACCGCGCCCGCCACCCACGTCACCCCGCAGGGCGCGCACTGGCTCGCATCAGCCAGTGCGCATCCGGGGCTGACCCTCGCGGCGTGGCAGGCGCGGCCCGCTTCACCCGCCGCGCTGCCGTGCGGGGTGGCCTTCGACGTCGTCAACGTGCCGCTCGTGGCCGGGCGCCGGATCCTGGACCTGCTCTGGGCCGAGGGGCCCGGCTGCGGCCCGGTCGCCGTACACCGGGGGCGGATGCTGCTGTTCGCCTCGCCCGGCACGGCCCACCGGCTGCCCGCGCTGCTGGCGTGGGAGGAGTGGGGAGGTTCCCGTACCGTCCCGGCGCCGCTGTGCCACGGCCGGGGCGACGCCGTCACCGTGCCCCCGCTGGCCGCCGAGCCGGGCCCTTCGCGCTGGCTGGTGGCCCCCGATTCCCGCTCCCCCTGGCTCCCCGGACCCGACGCCCTCCTGTGGGCTTTCGTCCGCGCGGCCCGAGCTGCGGATATCGATTTTTAGTTCCGCGGAACCTCCTGGTAATGTCTACGACGTCAGCAAGCGCCGCTAGCTCAGTTGGTTAGAGCAGCTGACTCTTAATCAGCGGGTCCGGGGTTCGAGTCCCTGGCGGCGCACAGACGGAAGAAGACCCCCACTCCTCGGAGTGGGGGTCTTCTTCGTTTCCCGGACGCCTGCCGGGCGGCGCGCTAGGTGGTGATCTTCACCGTGTACGCGCCCGACTGCGTGCGGTCCGCGACCTCGATCCTGATCCGCTCCCCCGGCACCGTGTACGTCTCGCCCACCTCCAGCGGGGCATCGGCGAGCGGGGGGTACACCGAGTGCTCCCAGCAGGCCTCCGTGCGCGGATGCCCGTCCAGCACCTCGATCGGTCCGCCGCCCGACGAGGCCTCGTTGCGCACGCGGTAGACGAGGACGCCTTCCGTGCAGGTGTTGCCGTCGTTGCCGGCGGAGCCCCGCGCCTCGATGGCGATCGCGCTGCCGGGGCCCGTACGGATCACCGCGAGCCGGGTCCCGCCGGTGCCGCCGCTGGGCGGGGCCTGGGACAGCGGCTGCAGGGTGTGCAGCGAGGAGCCCGACTGCACACAGTCCACCTGGGAGGCGTCCAGCCAGCCCAGCTTCCACTTGTTCCAGGCGAAGAGGTCGGGGGCCATGCCGAACTGGCTGCCCATGACGTCCCAGTCGCCGACGTACGTGTCCCAGTCGCCCTTGCCGTCGGTGGGCCGGTGGTAGAGGTCGGGCAGGTCGAAGACGTGGCCGGTCTCGTGCGCCAGGACGTTGCGGTCGGGCGGGTGGCGTTCGAAGACGGTGACGATCCGCCGCAGCTCCGTGCCGTCCGCGACGATCGGCTGCTCGAAGTTGACGACCTTCGTGGCGTCGGAGTCGACTCCGGGCGCCTCCGGGTCGGCGACGAAGTAGACGACGTCGTACCGGGAGAAGTCCACCTCGGCGTCGGCGGCGGCGACCGCGTCGCGCAGGTAGGCCGCCCGGTCCCCGGGAGCCCAGTCGCGCCTTATCCCGTACGCCGTGGACGGTTTCGGCATCCGGATCCAGCTCTTCTGCGGGTGCGGGACCAGGTGGAAGCGGCCGTACGAGGCCTGCTCGAAGAAGTTGCCGGTGGCGGGGAAGTAGTCGGCGGTGATCTGCGACGGCGTGAGGGCGGTGCGGTGGTCGGGGAACGAGAGGAAGACCATGACCGCGTTCAGGGTGCGTTCGGGCTTGGGGTAGGCGCCGTTCCAGGAGTCCAGGCCGAGGGAGTGGTGGGCCGCGGTACGGGTCAGCGCGCAGGGTCCGGCCCCGGAGTCGGCGACCGCGGGACCGGCGACGAGCGACATGGCGGCGAGCGCCGACAGCGAAGTGAGCGCCGCGGCTGCACTTCGCAGGCGGGAGCGGTCCACTCCCCCGGGTGTCTGCTGTCGCGGCACATCGACCTCCGGTGGTGGATTCCTACCCTCTCGTCCCACCTTGAGGCGATTGTCTTACTAATGCCTTGTTCCGCTGCCCCACACGAGTGAGCGGTACGGCAAGCCGGTGACCCCCGGACTTCACGCAGGTACTACAGAACGTCACGACCGATCACGTGAGATCAGCAGCGGCCCCGTCATGCTCACAGCCGCGCAGAAACGATCGCCCCACCTTTGGCCAACGATTCGTCATCACGCCGAACCGCCGCCCGCCGCACGGCGACGCCGCTGGATAGGGCCTCCCGGCTGCCTCTATGATCGGCACACTTTCCTGCACGGACACCCACACGCATTGCGGGAGCCAACGGTGAGCGGAACCCCAGAAGGAACCGGTTCGGCGGCCGACAGCATCCGCTCGGCCGTCACGGAGCGTCACCCCGTCGTGCCGGCGACGGCAAGCGCGGCCCGCGCCGAGGCCGAACGGCGCGACTACCGGGCCGCCTTCAACGCGGCCCACCTGCCCATGGCCGTCGTCGACCGCGACGGCTACGTCGTCACCGCCAACCAGGCCTTCGCCGGCCTGCTCGGCGCCGAGCCGCACGAACTCGCCCACCGGTGCGCCGCCGACCTGGTCGACCTGGCCGCGGAGGCCCGCACCTGGGCCGCGTACCAGGAGGTGCTCCGCGGGCGGCAGGCCCGGCTGCGCTGCACCCGGCGCCTCAAGCACCCCGACGGGCACTCCTTGTGGACCGAGGTCACCCTGGGGCCCGTACCCGGGACCGGCGACGTCCTGCTGTCCGTCGCCGACATCAGCGACCGGCGCGACCTCCAGGCCCGGCTGCGCCACCTCCAGATGCACGACCCCGTCACCCGGCTGCCCAACCGGGCCCTGTTCTTCGAGCGGCTCTCCGCCGCCCTGGAGGCCTCCTCGTACGAGTACGGAGGCGGCACCGGCCGGATCGGGCTCTGCTACCTGGACCTCGACGGCTTCAAGGCCGTCAACGACACCCTCGGCCACCGCGTCGGCGACCGGCTGCTGACCGCCGTCGCCGCCCGGCTGACCCAGTGCGCCGACCAGTCCGGATACGGGCGTACGGGCGGCCACCTCGTGGCGCGGCTCGGGGGCGACGAGTTCGCCCTGCTCGTGGAGGACTCCACCGGCACCGAGCAGCTCGCCGACCTGGCGCGGAGCGTACTGGCCGCCGTGCAGGAGCCGTTCGACCTGGCCGGGCAGCGGCTGTCGGTCTCCGCGTCCATCGGGGTGGTGGAACGGGCCACGGCCGGGACCTCGGCGACCGGTCTGATGCAGGCCGCCGACACGACCCTGTACTGGGCCAAGGCGGACGGCAAGGCCCGCTGGACCCTCTTCGACCCGGAGCGCAACGCGCACCGCATGACCAGGCAGGCGCTCTCCTCCACCCTGCGGCCGGCCGTGGAGCGCGGGGAGTTCGCGCTGGAGTACCAGCCGCTGGTGGACCTGGAGAGCGGCGCACTGCGGGGCGTCGAGGCCCTGGTGCGCTGGAACCATCCGCAGTTCGGCACGCTGACGCCGAATCGGTTCATCGGGATCGCCGAAGAGGACGGTTCCATCGTCCAGTTGGGCCGGTGGGTGCTGCGCACGGCCTGCCGGCAGGCGCGGCGGTGGCAGATCGAGCAGCCCAGCGACGCACCGGTCTTCGTCTCGGTCAACGTCGCGGTGCGCCAGGTATGGGACTCCGACCTGGTGGGCGACGTCGCGGAGATCCTCGCCGAGACCGGTCTGGCACCGCAGCTGCTCCAGCTGGAGCTGACCGAGTCCGCGGTGATGGGCTCGGCGGGCCGGCCGCTCCAGGCCCTCCAGGCCCTCAGCGACATGGGCGTCCGCATCGCCATCGACGACTTCGGCACCGGGTACTCCAACCTCGCCTACCTCAGCCGGCTGCCGGTCTCGGTCCTGAAGCTGGACGGCTCCTTCGTACGCGGCTTCCGCTACGAGGAGGGCACCCACCCGAACCCGGCCGACGAGACCATCGTCGAGGCCCTGGTCCAGCTCGCGCACCGGCTCGGCCTCACCGTCACCGCGGAATGCGTGGAGACCGCCGGCCAGGCGGCCCGGCTGCGGCGCGTCGGCTGCGACACGGGCCAGGGCTGGCTGTACTCGCGCGCGGTCCCGCCGGATGCGATCGCCCGCATGATCGGCCGCCAGGCCTCCGAGGCGGCTGCCGCCGCTGCTTCGGCCGAGCAGGACGGGCCCGCCCCGCACCCCCTGGTCTGAGGCAACTCCCGCCCCTCCCGTAACAAAACAAAACGAAACGGAATCTGTCGGTCATTAATGATCATCGGGTTTAGCCTGAAGCCGACCCATTCGCCGTCAGACCACGGCGAATCGCTCGACCGAGGGGGAACCTCCATGAACACGCGCCGCGTCGCGCTCGCCCTGACCGCCGCCGCCCTGGCTCCGGCCCTGCTGCTCTCCACCCCGTCCTTCGCCGCCACGGCCCCGGCCACCACGCCGGTGTGCGGGGCGACGGCCAAGGTCGCCGCCAAGGACACGGACAACGCCTTCACCATCGTCAAGCTGCTGACCGACCGCGCCTGCGGCAAGGGAGTGATCCGCGAGGCCAACGCGGCGCTTTCGGGCACCCCGCAGGACCGCGTCACCTTCCTGACCACGGGCCTCGCGAAGGCCCGGGACGAGGACAACGCGGTCGCCATCCTCCGGATCCTGGGGGGCAAGCCGGGCAGGGCCGTGGTCCGCGAGGCGAACAAGGCCCTCGACGGCACCGCCGCCGACCGCGCCGCGTTCCTGGCGACCGGCCTGCGGCTGGCCCAGGCCGAGGACGACCGCGTCACCACCCTGCGCATCCTGGGCCGCCCCGGCATCAGCGACGCCCTGCGCGCAGCGGCCAACAAGGCACTGGACGGCAGCCCGGAGGACCTCCGGTACTTCGTGACGGTCGGCCAGTACCAGGTCTGAACCGGGCCTGCCCGCTCAGAGGCTCCGGATGAAGGCCGCGAAGGCCTCCGGAGTCACTGAGAAGGCGGGGCCGTCAGGGTTCTTGGAGTCCCGGACGGCGACCTGGCAGGGCTGGGCGGCGACCTCGACACAGTCGCCGCCGGTCCCGCCGCTGTACGAAGCCTTGCGCCATGCGGCGCCGCCGAGGGGGGCGCACTCGACGCATTCACCGCCGTTGGTGCTGCTGTAGGACGACTTACGCCACGGCAAGGCCGTCAGGTCCAGATTGGTGCCCATACCGTTCCTCCATTACCCGCGCGATCAGAAGGGCCGAGGCCGCCGGCGACAGGGCTTCGGCTTGCAAGCGAGCGTATCCGACGGACCGTTCCTTGATCACTTTCGGATCGGCCGTCATACGGCCCGAGTCATAGCTCTCCGTGTAGAAGAGATCCGGGTCGCCGTCGAAGCGGAGGAGGGTGAACGAGCCCGTCATCCCGGTGTGTTCACCAGCCGAGAAGGGCATCACCTGAAGCTGCACCCATGGCCTGTCGGCAAAGCTCAACAAGTGGGCCAGCTGATCGCGCATGACCTCCCGGCCGCCGACGTTCCGGTGCAGCAGCGCCTCGTCGAGCACCACCAGCAGCACCGGAGGCTCCTCCCTCATCAGGATGCGCTGACGCTCCATTCGCGCCGCCGCGATCTCGTCGGCCCGATCGGGAAACTCAACGCTCACGAGGGCCTTCGCATACGCCTCCGTCTGCAACAGCCCGTAGACCACCTGCGCCTGGAACGTGGAGATGAACGCCGCCCGGGCCTCCATCTCCGCGTACGCCTGGAACCACGTCGGCAACGCACTCCGCAGGACCAGCCCCACCAGCCGGGAGAAGTGCCCATCCGTACCGAGGGCCGCGTCCACCCTCTCCGAGAAGTCCCGCGTCGGGACCCTCTTCCCGTTCTCGATCATCCCGATCAGCGAACCGGTACAGAAGATGATCGCGCCCAGCTGGGCCTGTTTCAGCCCCGCTTCCTCCCTCAGCCGCCGCAGCTCGTAGCTGTAGTAGTCCAGCGGTGAGGCGCTGGGATCGATATCGCGGGCCTGGACCATGAGACGGCACCCCCAAGCGGAACTGAGCGTATGGCCGAGCGTAGCGACGCCGACACGGCGCGGTGTCCGGAATCCGGCAACCATGTGACACACCTCCGCCCCGCCCCCGGAGAGGGGACGGGGCGGCGTGCCGCTCGGCGCGGGGTGGGGGGAGATCAGCAGGCGCCGAGGTCCTTCCAGACACCCCATTCACCGGTGGTGCCCGGCGTCTCGTTCTGCGTCCACCACTGGGCCTTGTACTTGCGCCCGTTGTACGAGACCTCCTGGCCACCCGTGTAGACCGTGCCCGCGACGTACGCCGGGGTCGAACCGCAGCCGGACGGCGGCGTGGTGGTCGGCGGGGTCGTGGTCGGAGGCGTGGTGGTGGGCGGAGTCGTGGTCGGCGGGGTGGTGACCGGCGGCTGGGTGGCTCCGCCGAGGGCGTCCGAGATCTGGTTCAGCAGGGTGGTGTTGTCGTCCAGGCCGAGCAGGGAGTACATCATCGCGCCGGCCAGGCCGCGGCTCTTGCCGTAGTCGACCCGGGCCTGGACGGACCTCTGGTTGAGGCCCGTGAACCACTCGCCGTCCTTGTAGAAGTACGAGGCCTTGGCCTGGTCGTCCCAGAAGGTGGTCGCGGCGTTGTCGACGATGCCGCCGAGCTCCTTGTAGTTCGCGATGCCCGCCTGCTGGCTGGTGGGCCGGGCGGCCGAGGCGCCGGTGGCGGGCTGGGCGAGGCCGTTGGCGGCGCCGGCCGGCACGCCCTTCCAGCCGCGGTAGTAGAACTCGTAGCCCAGGGTCAGCTTGTTGGCGGGGAAGCCGCCCGTGATGCCGTAGGCGGGGTTGCCGTCGATCCAGGAGTCGATGGCGTTGTCGATGCTGTACTTCTGCGTGCCGGGGGCGATCGGGTCGGTCGGGTCGTTCGCGCCGGAGTACAGCGGGGACTGGTGGTACGTCGGCCCGTCGCCGTCCCATGCGCCGTGCATGTCGTAGGTCATGATGTTCGCGTAGTCGAGGTACGCGCCGATCTTGTCCGTCTCGATGTTCTTGATCTTGTCCTGGCCGGCCGGGAGGGCCGAGGTCAGGAGGTACTTCTTGCCGCCGTTGGCCGCGCCGTAGGCGTCGAGCTGCTCGCGGAACTCCTTGAGCAGGAGCGTGAAGTTCTGCTTGTCCTCGGGGGCGTAGTGGTTGCCGAGGTGGCCGCCCGACGAGCCCGGGTACTCCCAGTCGATGTCGATGCCGTCGAAGATCCCGGCCGCGCTGCCGGCGCCGCCGTAACCGCCCTCGACCGGCAGGTTGCCCTTGATGTACTGGTCGATGCAGGAGGAGACGAGCTTCTTGCGGGAGGCGTCGGTCTTCGCCGCGTCGCTGAAGTACTTCGAGTACGTCCAGCCGCCGATCGAGATGTTGATCTTCAGGTGGGGATACTTGGCCTTCAGCTGCTTGAACTGGTTGAAGACGCCGACGATCGGCTGGTCCCACTTGTCGGCGACACCGCTGACGCTGTCCGCGGCGCTGAAGGACTTCTGGTAGTCGGCGTACGAGTCGCCCGCGCCGTCACCGGCGTTGGGGTTGTTGTCGTCGCCCGCCGCCTTGTTCGCCTCGAAACAGGTGAGGTTGGTGGGGTGGATGTTCCCGAAGGAGTAGTTGATGACATCCAGCTTGCCCGCTATGCCGCGCGTGTCGAGGTGCTTGGGATAGAAGGCGTTCCCGTACACGCTCCACTGGTCGTAGTAGGCGATCTTCACGCCGCCGCTGCTCACGGTGGCGGCGTCGGCGGCCTGTGCGGCGCCACCGAGTCCCGCGAAGGCCGCCAGCGATCCGGCGGCGAGCGCGACCGTGGCGGCGGCCGCGACGAGGGGTTTACGGATGTGCATGAACTCGCTCCGTGGGGGTGGGAGGGGAACGCGGCAGATCAGGTGTGAGAAGTGATAGCGATCGCCGGACACCCGAGTCAATGGTTTGGACCAAAGAAGGACTAGACCACTCCCCGCACAAATCCCTTGGTCAGAGACCTGAGAACGCGTCAAAAACCGCCCGTCACCCCGGGTGACGAGCGGTTTAAGGCTCTCTTCAGGCACACTCCCGCAAGGTTTCGGCAACAAACCAGCCGAACCCCGTTCGCATACGGTCAACCAGCGGTGGGACCCTGCGGCTCCATCCCGTACGCATCTGCGACGAGCTCGTACGAACGCAACCGGGCCTCCCCGCCGTGGGCGTTGGCGGTCAGCATCAGCTCGTCCGCACCCGTCCGCTTCACCAGGCCGTCGAGGCCGGCCCGGACCTCCTCGGCGGTGCCGTGGACCACGTTCGCCAGCCAGCCGTCCACGAACTCCCGCTCCAGCGGGGTGAACGCGTACGCCGCCGCCTCCTCGGGCGTCGGGATCAGACCGGGCCGCCCGCTGCGCAGCCGCAGCATCGACAGCGCGCCCGTCAGCACCTGGGCGCGGGCCTGCGCGTCGGTGTCGGCGGCGAGCGCCGCCACGCCGATGACGGCGTACGGGGCGTCCAGTGCGGCCGAGGGGCGGAAGCTCTGCCGGTAAAGGTCGAGCGCGGGCAGGGTGCCTGCCGCCGAGAAGTGGTGGGCGTACGCGAACGGCAGGCCGAGCTCCCCGGCGAGGCGGGCACTGAAGCCGGAGGAGCCGAGCAGCCACAGCGGCGGCCGCCCCGTGGGGCCCTGGACCGGCCCCGGCACGGCGTGCACGCGGGCGTACGGGTGCCCGTCCGGGAAGTCGTCGTCGAGGAAGCGGGTCAGCTCCGCGAGCCGCCGCGGGAACTCGTCCGCGGCTTCGTCGAGCCGGCCCGGCCCGCGCAGGGCGGCGGCCGTGCGCCCGTCGGTGCCGGGGGCGCGGCCGAGCCCGAGGTCGATCCGGCCCGGGGCGAGCGCCTCCAGGGTGCCGAACTGCTCGGCGACGGCGAGCGGGGCGTGGTTGGGCAGCATGACCCCGCCCGAGCCGAGGCGGATCCGGGAGGTGTGCGCGGCCAGGTGGGCCAGGATCACGGCCGGGGAGGAGCTGGCGACCCCGGGCATGGAGTGGTGCTCGGCGACCCAGTGGCGGTGGTAGCCGCGCGACTCGGCGAGCCGGGAGAGGGCCACGCTGGTGCGCAGCGCCTCGTGGGCGGTGCGGCCGGCCCCGACGGTGACGAGGTCCAGGACGGAGAGGGGCACGGGCGCACTGCCCGGGGCGGTGCCGCGGACGGCATCCCCCGCTCCGCGCCCGCCGCCGTGCCGCGGTGCGTCCCCGGTGTCGTTCATCGTCTCTCCCGTCCCGCGTCCTCGTCCGTACGAGGAGTTCGAACCGTGGGCGGCGGCCGGGCATTCCCGGCGCCGAGGACGATGCTCATGACGTTGGCATATGCCAGCGGAGTAGCCACAGGCGAGGAGGCGCGATTGAGCCATCAATCTCCTCAACAGGCGCTCCACATGGGCCTCTTGATGGCTATCGCGGTAGAGCAAGCGGTAACAACCTGGTAGGGGGAAACCGTGGCGCTGAAGCCCGAGCCGACCGCGCCGTTCCACTCGGTGCAGTACGCACTGCGCG
>NZ_JBITTH010000052.1:0-21245 GCF_044541755.1 Streptomyces sp. NPDC085524 | reverse complement strand
CGGAGGGGCCCCGCCCCAACCGGCCGGTCCCGCCGAGGCAAAACCAGCCCCGCCGGCGCTTGAGGCGCGGGGTCCGGGGCGGAGCCCCGGCAGCGCAGCCGCCGCGCAACGGCGGAACCCGGGCAAACCCAGCCACGCCGGCGACTGAGGCGCGGGGTCCGGGCGGAGCGCCGGCAGCGCAGCGGCCCGGCACGGGCGGGCCAGCACCCCCAGGGCCACCAGCGGAAACGCGGCGGCGATCAAGTTGCCGTCACCGCCCCCCGAACCGCATGATGCGGATCCGCACCGCACTTCGTCCCGGGGGGGGATCTGTCCACATGGGCGCTTCGCTGCGCGCTCTGCGCGCCCTCGTCCTGCTCGCAGGGTTCTATCTGCTCGGCGTGGTCCTGCTGGCCGTCCTGGCCGGCATCGACTACGCCGCCTACGCGTCCGGCGCGCACGAGACCGCCGGCGAGATCGGCGTCTTCTCCGTCGTGATCGCGATCCCGATCGTGCGCGGCCTGTTCATGCTGCGCACGCCCAAGGAGGAGCCGCCGGCCGGCATCAAGGTCACCGTGACCGAGGCCCAGGAGCCCGCGCTGTGGGAGGCCGTGCACGACGTCGCCCGGCAGGTCGAAACCCGCGCGCCCGACGAGATCGTGCTGGTCCAGGACGTGAACGCGGCCGTCAGCGAGGATTCCTCGGCGCTGGGCCTGCGGCCCGGTACCCGCCGCCTCTACCTCGGCCTGCCCCTGATGATGGGCCTGGACGAGATGCAGCTGCGCGCCGTACTGGCCCACGAGATGGGCCACTACGCCAACTTCGACACCCGCCTGACCCCGCTGATCGCCCGCGGCCGCTCCCAGCTGATCCGCACCATCTCCCACTTCCACGAGCGTTCCGCCGCCAAGCAGGCCAACGAACGCGCGAGGCAGGAGCGGCACGCCGCCAAGCGGAGGGCCAAGGGCAGGAGGGCCACGATGGTCGACACCCCGGGCCTGGGTGCGACGTACCGCGGCATGGCGAGGATGTACACGGCGTACGGCAACTTCTACATGCGCGCCACCCTCACCACATCCCGCCGCCAGGAGCTCGCCGCCGACCTGGCCTCGGTCCGGGTCGCCGGGCGCGACGCCGCCGCGTCGGCGCTGCGCGAGGTGAACGCCCTCGACTCGGCGCACGGCTTCTACATGCGCTCGTACGCCACCCTCGGCGTCGGCGCCGGTCTGCTGCCGCCTCCCGGCGAGGTCTTCGGCGGCCTGCGCCGGCTCCTCGAAGCCCGCTCGGCCGAGCTGGAGGAGCTGCGCCGGGAGCTGTCCACCGAGCCTGCCTCCCCGTACGACTCCCACCCGGCGCTCGCCGAGCGCGTGGCCCGTATCGAGGCCCTGCCGGACGACGGCCGCGGCCGTCAGGCGGCCCGCCCCGCCCTGGAGCTGCTGGCCGACGCGGACGCCGTGCTGGCCGCTCTGGAGCAGGCGGTGCTCACCCCGGAGGCGCTGGCGATGAAGCGGCTGGACTGGGAGGACCTGGTCCACGAGTCGATGGCCCTGTACGCCTCCCAGGGCGCGGACGACATCCGCGAGGCCCTCTCCGCCGAGGGCGCGGGCCCCGGCCTGGCGGCGCTGCTCGACGCGATCGACGCCGACCCGGCGGTGCGCCGGCGGATCGCGGACCGGCTCCCGGACTCCGAGCAGGAGGGGGCCGCGGCCGGCGACGAGGTCCGCGCGTTCTCCCGCCCGGCGCTGCGGCGTGCCGTGGGCCAGTTGGTCACCGTGGAGCTGACGGCCCGCGGCACCGCCCGCTGGCAGCTGTCCTGGTCCGAGTCGGCCACCCTGCGCTACCCCGACGACGGCTTCGAGGACCGGCTCGGCCCGGCCCTGGACGCGGTCGTCGCGGACCGGCCCGACACCGGGCCCCTGCGAAAGCTGGTGCTCGCCCCGTGAGCGCTCCCCCTCACTCGTGACCGTCGGGGCGCGGCCGGGGAATCCCGGCCCGCCCCCGTCCGTTGAGGGGGTACCGAAGGAGGCGACCCATGTTCTCGTACCGCCGCACGCCCGAGCTCCCCGCCCGCGAGGAGGCCCTGACGGGCCGCGCGGAGCCGCTGTTCTCGCTCCCCGACCGCCACACGGTGCTCGGCAACCCGCTGGCCGGCCCGTACCCCGCGCACCTCGAGGTCGCGGACTTCGGCCTGGGCTGTTTCTGGGGCGCGGAGCGCAAGTTCTGGCAGACCCCCGGGGTGTGGACCACCCTGGTCGGCTACCAGGGCGGTTTCACGGAGAACCCGACGTACGACGAGGTCTGCTCGGGTCAGACGGGCCACACGGAGGTCGTCCGGGTCGTCTTCGACCCGTCCCTCGTGTCCTACGAGACCCTGCTGAAGCTGTTCTGGGAGTCCCACGACCCCACCCAGGGCTTCCGCCAGGGCAACGACGTCGGCACCCAGTACCGCTCGGCGGTCTACACCCACTCCCCCGCCCACCAGAAGACGGCCGAAGCCTCCCGCGAGGCGTACCAGCAGGTCCTGACGGGTTCGGGCTACGGCCGGATCACCACGGCCGTCCTCCCGGCAGCGGACCGCCCCTTCTGGAACGCGGAGGCGTACCACCAGCAGTACCTGGACAAGAACCCGGGCGGCTACTGCGGCATCGGCGGCACGGGCGTGAGCTGCCCGATCGGCGTGGCCGCGGCGGAATAGGCGCGGGGTCAGACCACCGTCACGTACGGCTGCGCCCAGGAGGTGTGGTCGTAAGAGGTGCGGGCGTTGGCGTCCTCCACCACCAGGTGGAGGACGCGGACGCCCGTCACGTCCAGGTCGATGCGGGCGGGGCCGCCCGCGCCCGTGAGGGTGGCGGTCGTGTGCAGGGTGCGGCCGTCGGCGCGGACGACGGCGCGGGTGGCGCCCACCGTGGACTGCTTCGTCGAGAAGTCGTCGATGCCGACGAGTGCCGTGAAGCGGGCCGCGCGCCCGCCCAGGTGGTAGACGATCTCCGAGGGGGCGTGGACGCCGAGGCCCTTCGGGTACGTCACGCCGCCGAAGGCGATGGGGGTGCCGTCGCCCGCCGCCTGCTTGCCGTTGGAGCGGTCGATCTCGACCGGGCCCCAGCCGTTGGCGGCCGAGACCCACGGGAGGTCGCTGAGGTAGCCGTCGCGCGCGGGCGGGGCCGGGAGCGGCGCGTAGCGGGTCGGGGCCGTGAAGCGGAACGCGGATGCGGTGGTGGCCTGCGGGGTGAGCAGGGCGGCCTCCGTCGAGGGGGCGGTCACCCGCCAGGTCGTGGTCAGTGCGGCGCCGGGTGCCAGGGAGACCGCGGTGGCCGGTGTGGTGGCGGTGGCCGTCCAGCCCGGGGGGACCGGGAGGGTCACGCGTACGTCCGGCCAGGGGCGGGCGGTGCCGTTCGCGAGGGTCGTGGTGAGGTTGCCGGCCGACGCGTCCGCGACCGCCGTCAGGCCCCAGGCGCGGCGCACGTAGGTGTCCGCCCATGACGCGCGCAGGAGGGCGGCCAAGGACGAGACCACCGAAGGGTTCGCCGCCGCCACGTCGTTCTTCTCGGCGAGGTCCGTCGTGAGGTCGTAGAGCTCGAACGCCCACTGGGGGTCCGGTACGGTGCGGTCCCGCGCCGGGGCGAACCGTACGGCCTTCCACCGGTCCTTGCGGATCGCCTCGGCCACCTGCTTCGCACGGCCGCCGTCCTGCGTGTTGGCCCGGCTGGTGACGCCCTGCTCGTCCCGGTACCAGTACAGGTGGTCGTGGAGCGGCGCCAGCTCCCCCTGGCCGGTCAGGACCTGGGCCGCCGAGAGGCCGTCGATGTCCGAGGGGGCCGGTGCGCCGCCCGCGAGGTCGGCGAGGGTGGGCAGGACGTCGTAGAGCGGGGTGGGGCGGGAACTGGTGGTGCCCGCGGCGATCCGGCCCGGGGCCCAGGCGATCAGCGGGACGCGTACGCCGCCCTCGTACAGGTTGCGCTTGTAGCCGCGCAGCGGGCCGTTGGCGTCGAAGAGGTCGGGGTTGACGCCGCCCTCCTCGTGCGGGCCGTTGTCGGAGGCGATCAGGAGCACGGTGCGCTCCGCGATGCCGAGGGTCTTCAGCCGGTCGACGACCGCGCCGACCTGCGCGTCGAGGTGGCTGATCTGCGCCGCGTGCGCCTTGTTGGCCTGGGTCCAGGACTGCGCGGCGTACGCGCCGGAGTCGGGGATCTCGCTGGGGGCGTGCGGGAGGTTCGGGGCGAGGAAGAGGAGGAAGGGGTCCGGCCCGGCCGCGTGCGCGTCGAGGAACCCGAGGGCGCGTTCGGCGATGGCGTCGGGCGCGAAGGTGCCGGCCGGAACGGTCTCCTTGGCGCCGTTGTGCCAGAGGTAGGCGGGGTAGTACTCGTGGGCGTGGCCGTGGTCGATGTACCCGTAGAACTCCTCGAAGCCGCGCGCCGCCGGGTGGCTGGGCTGGTCCGCGGCCTCGGGGCCGAAGCCCCACTTGCCGAACAGGCCCGTACGGTAGCCGCGCGCCCGGAGCACTTCCGCGAAGGTGGTGTCCCCGGCGCCGAGGCTGCCCTGGCCGCCGCTCGACGGGTTGGCGCGGACGGCGGCGTGGCCGGTGTGCAGGCCGGTGAGGAGCGCGGCGCGGGAGGGCGCGCAGACGGCGGCCGCGGAGTAGGCGTCGGTGAACCTGAGCCCCTCGGCGGCGAGCCGGTCGATGCGCGGGGTGGTGATCAGCTTCTGCCCGTACGCGCCCAGGTCTCCGTAGCCGAGGTCGTCGGCCAGGACCACCACCAGGTTGGGCGGACCGGAAGGGGCGTCGTCTGCCACTGCGGGGGCCGCCGCCGCGGGCTGTGCCGGGAAGGCGGCGAGACCGGCGGCCGCCGCGGATCCGGCGAGGAAGTGACGGCGGCTGGGCATCGGGAACTCCTCTGCTGCGGAAGGGTGTTGCAGTGATCATCCGCAGCCTGCGCCGCCGGTGCCATGCACGGAGCATGAAGAACGTGTGACACCGGCCGGGAGGCCCGGATCGCCGTCCGGACGGCGGTGCGCGACCGGCTGCGCACCGCGCTCGGTCAGATCGTGGACGTGTCGATCACGAAGCGGTAGCGGACGTCGCTCGCCTCCACCCGCTCGTACGCCTCGTTGATCTGCTCCGCGGCGATCAGCTCGATCTCCGCGCCCAGGCCGTGCTCGGCGCAGAAGTCGAGCATCTCCTGGGTCTCGGCGATCCCGCCGATCATCGACCCGGCGAGGGTCTTGCGGCCGCCGATGACGGAGAACAGGCCGAGGGAGACGGGCTCCTCCGGGGCGCCGACGTTCACCAGCGCGCCGTCGACCTTCAGCAGGCCGAGGTACGCGTCCAGGTCGAGCGGCGCGGAGACGGTGGACACGACCAGGTCGAAGGTGCCGGCGAGCTTCTCGAAGGTGGTCCCGTCGCTGGTGGCGTAGTAGTGGGAGGCGCCCAGCGCGATGCCGTCCTGCTGCTTGCGCAGGGACTGCGACAGGACGGTGACCTCGGCGCCCAGCGCCGCCGCGATCTTCACTCCCATGTGGCCGAGGCCGCCGAGGCCGACGATCGCGACCTTCTTGCCGGGGCCCGCCTGCCAGTGCCTGAGCGGGGAGTAGAGGGTGATGCCGGCGCACAGCAGTGGGGCGGCGACGTCGAGGGCGAGGCCGTCGGGGATGCGGACGGTGTAGTTCTCGTCGACGACGACGTGGGTGGAGTAGCCGCCGTACGTGGGCTCGCCGTTCTTGTCGCGGGAGTTGTACGTGCCGGTCGCGCCCTCGGTGCAGTACTGCTCCTCCCCGCGCAGGCAGTACTCGCACTCCCGGCAGGAGTCGACGAAGCAGCCGACGCCCACCCGGTCCCCGACGGCGAACCTGGTGACGCCCGGGCCCGTTCCGGTGACGACGCCGGCGATCTCGTGGCCGGGGACCATGGGGTAGATGCCCTTGCCCCAGCCGTCGCGGGTCTGGTGGATGTCGGAGTGGCAGATGCCGGCGTACTTGATGTCGATGAGGACGTCGTGCTCGCCGAGGGGGCGGCGCGGAACGGTGGTGCGCTCCAGCGGGGCCTTGGGGGCGGGGGCGGCGTAGGCGGCGACCTGGGTGACGGACATGGGAGGGGTGCTCCTCGGCGTTGGGAGTCGGGGTGGTGCTCCGTGGTTTCGGGGTCCAGACTGCCCGGCCGCGCGGCCGGCACCCAGTCCCCTGCCCTTCCTAGGACCGGCGGACCTACCACTGGCGGGGTCAGGCTGAGCGATGCGCCACCCGGGCGGGCCCGGGGATACTGGCGGTATGGACCAGCTTGATCAGCGTGCCGAGCTCGGCGAGTTCCTCCGGTCCCGGCGGGCGCGGCTGCGCCCCGGGGACGTGGGCCTGCCGGACCACGGGCGGCACCGGCGGGTGCCCGGGCTGCGCCGCGAGGAGCTGGCGCAGCTGGCCGGGGTGTCCGTCGCGTACTACACGCGGCTGGAGCAGGGCGCCGGGCACAACGTGTCGGCGGAGGTCCTCGACTCGATCGCGCGCGCCCTGCGGCTGGACGGCACCGAGCAGGCGCACCTGACCCACCTGGCCCGCCCGAAGGCGCGCAGGCGCCGCCAGGGGCACCGCCCCCAGCAGGTGCGGCCGGAGCTGCGGACGCTGCTGGACGCGATGGACGGCGTACCGGCGTACCTGGTGGGGCACCGGCAGGACGTCATCGGCTGGAACCGGCTGGCGGCGGCGGTGTTCGGGGACTTCGGGAAGCTGCCGGCGGCGGAACGGAACCTGGTGCGGCTGGTGTTCCTGGACGGGGCGACGGCCGAGCTGTACGCGGACTGGGAGTGCCGGGCGTGCGAGGTCGTCAGCAATCTGCGGATGTACGCCGGCGAGAACCCGGACGACGAGCGGCTGTCGGCGCTGGTCGGGGAACTGTCGGTGAAGAACGAGGAGTTCAGGCGGCTGTGGGCGGCGCACACGGTGGCCGACAAGACGCACGGGCTGAAGGTGCTGCGGCATCCGCTGGTGGGTGAGCTGCAGCTGTCCTTCGAGACGCTGCGGCTCCCGGACGATCCGGGGATGTCCCTGGTGGCCTTCCACGCGGCGCCGGGCTCCCCGTCCGCGGACGCGCTGCGGCTCCTGGCGTCCTGGTCGGCCCCCGGGGAGGGGGCCGACGCGGACCGGGACCCGGCGGCTACAGCTTGAGCTGGAAGTAGGCCGTACCGCGTTCGCGCCGGTAGCCCAGGGCCTCGTTCACCCGGCGCATGGGGGTGTTCTCGTCGGCGACCGTCGTGCCGATCTGGCGCAGGGCGGGGTGGCGCTGCGCGGCCAGTGCCTGCATGTGCCGCTTCACGGTCAGGCCGAGGCCGTGGCCCCGGTGCGCGGGGACGACGACGGTGTCGTACTGGAGGGCCCGCGGGCCGGCCGGATCGGCCAGGACGAGTTCCGTGTAGGCGGCGACCTCGCCGTCCGGGGTCACCGCCGCGACCGTGGTCAGCTCGCCGCCGCGGTCGAGGATCAGCTGCTGCGCCGCGTGGAGCTTGGGCGCCGACCAGGTCTCCAGCTGCTCGTCCACGCCGCCCGTGGGCGCGTCCTCCATCGCCCCGTGGGCCTTGGCGAGCGGCCCGGCCCAGTCGTCCGGCGCGAGGCCATGCCAGGTCTTCAGCTGATAGCCCGGCGCGGGCTCCGCTTCCGGCTGCGGCTGCGCCACCTCCTGTACGTACCAGGCCATCGGCAGGACGTTCTCGAAGCCGAGGGACTCGGCGAACGCCTGCCCCGGGCCTCCCAGGTCCACCAGCGTGGAGACGGAGGTGCGGCCGTCGGCGAGGAGTTCCTCGCGCACCCGCTGCCACAGGGCCGTGCCGACGCCCCGGCGGCGGGCGTCGGGGTGGACGGCCAGCACGTCGAGGAAGGCGGTTTGCGCGTTGGCCTCGTCGGTGAACAGGAGCAGGCCGGCCACGGCGGCGCCGTCGTCCGCCGCCCACCGTGCGGCGCGCCCGCGTGCCGGTGCCACGCGCAGCCGACCGCCGACCTCGACGCGGGAGGGCGGCGGCAGCTGTGGCAGGTCGGTGGCCGCGGCGGCGGCCAGGACCGCCAGCCAGGCGTCCACTTCGGGCTCGGTCGGGGGCACGGCGAGTGATCGGATCGTCATGATCGGACCCTAGACCGGGGCCTGCTCCGCCGGTCAGGGGTTTTCGCGCCGGGCGCGCCGCGCCGGGCTCGGCAGCGGCAGCGGGAAGGGCAACGGCAGCGGGAAGGGCAACGGAAAAGGCGGGGACCCCCGGGGGTCCCCGCCTTCCGTGCCGCTTCAGTTCGAGCGCGCCGCCGCAGTCGTCAGACGGCGGAGCCCGCCTTCCAGTCGGCCCAGCTCATGTTCCAGCCGTTGAGGCCGTTGTCGGGCGTGATGGTCTTGTCCGGGGAGTTGATCACCGTGACCACGTCGCCGATGAGCGAGTTGTCGTAGAACCACGCCGCAGGCTGGTTCGGGTCGTTCGCACCCTTGGCGTCGTTCAGGCCGACACAGCCGTGGCTGGTGTTGACGCTGCCGAAGACCGAGTCCGCTCCCCAGTAGTTGCCGTGGATGAAGGTGCCGGAGGTCGACAGCCGCATCGCGTGGGGGACGTCCTTGATGTCGTACTCGCCCTTGCCCTCTTCGTTCTTGAAGCCGACGGTCGAGCCGTCCATGCGGGTCTCCTTGAACTTCTCGGAGATCACCATCTGGCCGTTGTACGTCGGGTTCTGCGGGGAGCCCGCCGAGATCGGGATGGTCTTGAGGACCGCGCCGTCCCGGGTGACCGTCATCTTCTTGGTCTTCGTGTCGACCGTGGAGACCTGGCTGCGGCCGATCTTGAAGGTGACGGTCTTGCTCTGGACGCCCTGGACGCCGGGCGCGCCCTGCACGCCTTCGAGCGCGAGCTTCATCGTGACGGTGGAGTTCGCCTGCCAGTAGTTCTCCGGGCGGAAGTCCAGCCGCTGCGGGTTGAACCAGTGGCCGACGACTTCCTGGCCGCTGCTGGACGAGACGGTGATCGCCGCCTGGACGGCCTTCTTGTCCCTGATCGGCTTGTTGAAGGTGATCGAGACCGGCATGCCCACTCCGACCGTCTGGCCCTCGTCCGGGATGAACGAGCCGACGAAGCTGTTCTCCGGGGAGACGGTGGTGAACGAGGCGTTCTCGTGCGCCTCGCGGCCCGCCTCGTCCTTCGCGGTCGCCGACAGGGCGTACTTCGTCGAGCGCTTCAGCGCGCCGTCGGGCTTCCAGCTCTTGCCGTCGGCGGCGATCTTGCCGGTGACGGCCGTGCCTTCGGAGGTCTTCAGCTCGACCGCGGTGAGCGTGCCGTCACTGACGGCAACGGTGGTCGCGTCGTTGAGGCCGACGTTGGTGGCGCCGTCCTTGGGCGTGATCGTTATCTTGGCCTTGGAGGCGTCCTTGGCCGCCGCGGCGTCGACGTCCGCCTGGGACTTGCTGCTCTCGCTCGCGTTCGGCTTGTCACCGCCCCCGCCGTCGTTGCACGCCGAAAGCACCAGTACGCCACCGAGCACGGCGGATATGGCCATCAAGGACCTTCTCCGCCGCTTGCTGTCCGTCCTCACACGCCACTCCATCGTTGCCGGAAACCCCGGGGCTGCCGTCCCGGGGTTGGGCCGGGCAGGGGGAATCACCCCCTGCCTCCCCTAGACAACGCGCTAACTCCGCGGATCGGTTCCACATTCCCTTCGGATGTGGGCAACCACACGGTCAGACGTTGTCGGGTTGTTCGTCGAAGTCCCCATCTTCCTCGTCCATGTCCCACTCCATGGACTCGGGGTCGTATTCGACGGGCTCGCTGCTCCAGGAGGCCTGCGCGAGCTCCACTCCGGGGATCTCCGCGACCAGGTCGGTGGGGTCGACGAGGTAGGCGAGGGCCTCCGATTCGTCCTCCCGTACGGCGGCCTCGGCGTGGCCGCGTTCCTCGTCCGGCATGAACTCGTCGGCCTCGATGTGGGCGAGAGCGGCTCCGGTGAGTGCCTGCGCATCCGGCACCTCCAGCACCAGATCCACTCGAAGTCGTACATAACGTGATGTCTCAGAAGGGTTCATACGACGGAGAGTAAGCCCGCGGAACCCCCGGCTTTCCCACGACCCGCCCCTTTCCGTAGCATCACCGCACACGGCCAATTCGCTGCTTCCGCAAGGGGGATCGCACCGTGTCCGCACGCCGTCCGCTGCTCACCGCTCTCGGAGCGACCACCCTCCTCGGCGCCCTGTGGTTCGTGCCCTCCGCGGGCGCCACCGCTCCCGGGCCCGCGACGGGTCGCCCCGCCGCACCCGCCGCCGCCAACACCCTGCCCTCGGCCCCTGCGGCCGCGCGCCGGGATTCCGCTACGGCTCCGCAGACGGAGTCCGTCTCGCTCGCCGACACCGGCTCCGTCGACACCTCGCCCTACCTCCTGGGCGGCACGCTGCTCCTCGGCATCGGGGCCGGCTGCGTGACCTTCTCCGTACGCCGCTCCCGCACCTACTGAGCCCGCCCGCGCCCGCACGCGAAGAGCCGCCCGGGAAGGATCCCGGGCGGCTCTCACGCGCGTACTGCGGACCGTCAGGCGAGCGGGCCCGTCTCCGCCTCCACGGCCGTCACGAGGGCGCCGCTGCGGACGAACGCGTCGGCGGCGGCCAGGTCGGGGGCGAGGAAACGATCCGGCCCGGGACCCTCGACACCGGCCGCGCGGGCCGCCGCGATGGCCGCCCGGCTGGCCGGGGCCGGGGTGAGCCCGTGGCGCAGCTCGATGGCCCGGGTGGCCGCGTACAGCTCGATCGCGATGATCCGGGTCAGGTTGTCGACGGCGGTACGGAGCTTGCGCGCGGCCGACCAGCCCATCGAGACGTGGTCCTCCTGCATGGCGGAGGACGGGATCGAGTCGGCGGAGGCCGGCACCGCGAGCCGCTTCATCTCGCTGACCAGGGCGGCCTGCGTGTACTGGGCGATCATCAGACCGGAGTCCACACCGGCGTCGTCCGCGAGGAACGGCGGCAGGCCGTGCGAGCGGTTCTTGTCCAGCAGCCGGTCGGTACGGCGCTCGGCGATGGAGCCGAGGTCGGCGGCGGCGATGGCCAGGAAGTCCAGGACGTAGGCCACGGGCGCGCCGTGGAAGTTGCCGTTCGACTCGACCCGGCCGTCGGGCAGCACGACCGGGTTGTCGACGGCGGAGGCCAGCTCGCGGGAGGCCACCAGGGCGGCGTGCGCCATGGTGTCGCGGCCGGCGCCGGCGACCTGCGGGGCGCAGCGCACGGAGTAGGCGTCCTGCACGCGGGGGGCGGACTCCTCCTGGAAGTGCCCGGTGAGCCCGGAACCCTTCAGGACGGCGGCCATGTTGGCGGCGGAGGCGCCCTGGCCGGGGTGCGGGCGGATGGCGTGCAGCTCGGGCTGGAGCACCTTCTCGGTGCCGAGCAGGGCTTCCAGGGTGAGCGCGGCGGTGATGTCGGCGGAGGTGTAGAGCTTGTGGAGGTCGGCGAGGGCCATGACCAGCATGCCGAGCATGCCGTCGGTGCCGTTGAGGAGGGCGAGGCCCTCCTTCTCGCGGAGCTCGACCGGCTCGATGCCGGCCTCGGCGAGCAGCTCGCCCGCGGGGCGGACGGTCCCGTCCGGGCCCTCGGCGTCGCCCTCGCCCATGAGCGCGAGCGCACAGTGGGAGAGCGGTGCCAGGTCGCCGGAGCAGCCGAGGGAGCCGTACTCGTGGACGACGGGCGTGATGCCCGCGTTGAGCAGGTCGGCCATGGTCTGGGCGACGGAGGGCCGCACGCCGGTGTGGCCGGAGGCGACGGTCTTGAGGCGGAGGAACATCAGCGCCCGGACGACCTCGCGCTCGACGCGCGGGCCCATGCCGGCGGCGTGCGAGCGGACGATGTTGCGCTGGAGCTGGGCGCGCAGCTCGGGGCTGATGTGCCGGGAGGCGAGTGCACCGAACCCGGTGGACACGCCGTAGACGGGCTCGGGCTTGGCGGCGAGGCCCTCGACGATCTCGCGGGCGCGGGCGAGCGCGTCGAGCGCCTCCGCGGACAGCTCGACGCGTGCGTTGCCGCGGGCTACGGCGATGACGTCCTCGGCGGTGGTCCCGGACGTTCCCACCACGACAGTGTGCATATCCATATTCAGCAGCGTACGGACTGAATCGCGCCATGTCACTAGTGACTTCCACCAGGACCCCTTACGGCCGCACCGGGCCCGCCGCGCGGAGCTTCCGGGGCGCCGGGACGACCGGCCGTGCGCGCCGCCGCACCGCGGGGTCCGCCCCGCTCCCCCGCGCGTCAAGCGTCGGCGGGGCAATTCCAGCCTCGCCGGCGTTTGAGGCGCGGGGTCCGGGGCGGAGCCCCGAAACCAGCCCCGGCCGCGTTCGAGACACGGGGTCCTGGCGGAGCCCGGGGGCTTGCGCGGCGGCGGCACAGGGGGGGCCGAGAACCCGGCCCGGGAGGGCTGGGGGGGTGTCCGGCGGATCATGGCCGGGCCCGGCCATGATCCGCCGGACACACTAGGGGCGGCCCCGGAATCGGCGGCGTTCGCCGGAGGCGGCTTCGGCGGCGGCATCCGCCAGGCGGACCACCGCGGTGTCGCGCCCCGCGACGACCGGCTTCGGGGAGCGTGCGGCCTTCGCCTTGTACTGGGCGGCGTCCGCGAGCCGGAACAGCCGCCGGGAGGACTTCACCGGCCCGATCGGGTCCCCGGTGGAGGCCACCCCGCAGGCCACCCCCTCCCCCAGTTCCAGCTCGGCGGCCCGCGCACAGAGCTCGTCCGTGACCCGTACGACCTCGTCCGCGCTCGGCCCCACCCCGACCAGGCAGAACTCGTCGCCGCCCAGCCGCGCGGCCAGCGCGCCCGGGAGTATGGCCCCGCACAGGCTCAGCACCGACCCGAACCGCTCCAGCAGCCGGTCGCCCATGGCGTGGCCCAGCGTGTCGTTGACCTTCTTCAGGCCGTTCAGGTCGCACACGACGAGGCTGACCACGACCCCCGTGCGCCGGTGCTCCTCCAGGGCCTCGTCGAGCCGCATGTCGACGGCCCGCCGGTTCGCGAGGCCGGTCAGCGGGTCGGTGAAGGCCAGGCGCCGGGCCTCCTCCAGCCGCTCGTTCTGGGCGAGGCCGGCCGCCACCACGGCCGCGAGTACGGTCGCGAACTCCGCGTCGTCCTCGTCGAAGTCGGGCAGCCCCTCGTCCCGGGCGACGTACAGCTCCCCCCAGGCACGCCCGCTGAGCACGACGGGGGCGACCACGCACGTCCCGCGCCCTCGGCGGCGCAGGGCGGCGCCCCGGCGCCCGGGGCGGTCCCCGACGGCGCTCTCGACCCACGCGTGGGGTCCGCCGCCGCCCACCCAGCGCTCGTGCAGGAACTCGGTGATCTCGGGGAAGTCGTGCACGGGGTAGGACTCGTCCTCGGGGAACTCCTCCTCCCCCGCCCGCCGCTCCCCCTCGTTCACGAGCACCCGGAGGCGCCCCCGCCCCCGCTCCCACTCGGAGATCGCGGCGAACGACCCGTCCAGCGCCACCCGCGCGCCCCGCGCGGCCGCCCGCACACTGTCCCGCGGCGTCGAGGCCGCGGCCATCGCCTGCGCGAGGCCCACCACGGCTCGCAGCCGCCCGTCAACTCCCATCACCCCAGGTTAGGGAGTTTTGTCTGATTTAGTGATACTTGGCGCGACTTTACGTGCAAGGAAGATCACGAACGGTGATCGCGCGTACGTCGCGGACCGCTCACTCCCCCGGCCAGTTCGGCTTGCGCTTCTCGTTGAACGCCGCCACGCCCTCGGCCCGGTCCCCGGAGAAGGCCACCGTCCGCCAGGCCGCGTCCTCGATCTCCAGGCCCGCCGACAGGTCCATCCCGTGCCCCAGCCGCAGCGCCCGCTTGGCCGCGCGCAGCCCCACCGGGGAGTTCGCCGCCATCCGCGCGGCCAGGGCGAGAGCCTCGGCCGTGTCCTGCCCGGCGCCCACCACCGAGTCCACCAGGCCCAGGGACAGCGCCTCGGCCGCCTCCACGCGGCGCGCGGTGAAGATCAGCTCGGCCGCCCGCGCCGCACCCACCCGGCGCGGCAGCAGCTGCGTCCCGCCGCCGCCCGGGATCACGCCGACCGACACCTCGGGCAGGCCCACCACGGCCGTCTCGTCGGCGACGATCACATCGCAGGCCAGGGCCAGCTCGAAGCCGCCGCCGAGCGCGAAGCCGTGCACGGCCGCGATCGTCGGCATCGGCAGCTCCAGCACGCCCCCGTACGCACCCCGCGTGGTCGGCCGCTGCCGCACCAGCTCGGCGTCCGACAGCGAATTGCGCTCCTTGAGGTCCGCACCCACGCAGAAGGCCCGCTCGGCGGTGGAGGTGAGCACGACGACCCGCACCGACGGGTCCGCCGCCAGGGCCGCGCAGGCCGCGCCGATGGACCGGGCCATCTCGGTCGACACGGCGTTCATCGCCTTGGGCCGGTCCATCGCCAGCTCGGCGACGTGCCCGTCACCCTCCCGACGTACCGCGACGAACTCTCCGAAGCGCTGCTCAGACATGCCTGCGACCCTCCCGGTTAACGATCGTTATCGGCGCACTGTAGTCCGGACTCCCGCCACCGGGTCAAGAACCCATCCCGGCCGCACCCTCGGCCGGCCACACCCTCCGGCCCGGCCGCACCCTCCAGCCCGTCCGGCGTTTGAGGACCGGGTCCGGGCGGAGCCCCCCACGCGGCGGAGCCGCACATTCGGTACGCCGGGAAGGGGCGGGGTGGGGGAAGGCCCCGCGCAGCGGCCCGCACACGCACGGGCCGCCGAGCCCGGGCGCGCGGCGGGGCACCTCCTCGGCCGTCGAACGTTTCCACGGGGTCGGCCGAAGTACGGGGTGGTCGCGTTCGACGCCCTGCCGGGGCACCCCACAGCACACCCGGCCCCGGCGGCGCGGGCCTCGGCGGCAAACCGACACCACCCGCCCCCTGCACGGGCAGGGCCCGCCCCGTCAGCCCTGCGTCCTCGGCTTCCTGCGCGTCAGCGACCACGGCTCCACCACGCCCAGCCCGCGCACCGGCCGCTGCCACATCGGCTGGAGCGCGAAGCGGTACGTACCGCCGCCCTCCTCGGCCTCGGCCTCCTTCTCCGAGACGGGCGCGGCCCCGGTGCGGCCGAGTTCCTCGGCCATCGCCCCGTCCACCAGCACCGCGTCCTTCGGCGCTATCGAGGTCAGCCGGCTGGCCAGGTTCACGGTGGTCCCGAAGACATCGCCCATCCGGGTGGTCACCGTGCCGAAGGCGATCCCGACCCGCAGCTCGGGCATCTGGGGATCGACCTCCATCGTCTCGATCAGCCGCAGTGCGATCTCCGCAGCCGTCGCGGCGTCGTCGGCGCAGTACAGCACCTCGTCGCCGAGGGTCTTGATCAGACGGCCGCCGTACGCGGCCACCAGGTCGGCCGAGGTCGTCTCGAAGGACTCGACCAGCTCGCCGAGCTCCTCCTCCTCCAGCCGCCGCGTGAGGCGGGTGAAGCCCACCAGGTCGGCGAAGCCCACCGCCAGGCGCCGGTCGACCATCTCCTCGTCGTCCGCCACCTGCACCACGCGCCCGGTGGCCGCCGCCAGCTGGCGGCGCCACACGTAGACGAGGAACTCCTCCAGCTCCGGCAGCAGCAGCTCGACCAGCGGGTACGTGACCTCCGTACGGGTCATCCCCGGCTCCGGCGGCTCCGTGAGCCCCTCCAGGAAGGAATCGATCTGCCACTCGGCCAGCCGTGCGGTGGTCTGCCCGGTGGACCGCGCCACCTGCACGGCCATCGGCTCGGACAGCAGGCCGGCCTCCACCAGACCGGCGAGCCGGCGCAGCGCCAGTACGTCCGCCTCCGTCAGGGCCTTGGCCTGGCCGATGTCGGCGAAGCCCATGGCCCGCCAGAAGCGTGAGGCCAGTTCCATCGACACCCCGGCGCTGCGGGCCGCCTGGAAGGGCGTGTACCGGCGCTCGGCGCCCAGGATCAGCTGCTCCAGCCGGATGGCGAGGGGATCCGCCGTCGGCTGGACCGTGTGGTCGACCTCGTGGTGGGGGGTGTGCTGATCCCGACCGATCGGGGTGCCGTGGCCCGCCGGCCCGGGGGCGGGCGCGCTGGACGTAGAGTCGTCGACGGTCAAGGGCCGCCTCCTGTCCATTCCGTGCGCACTGCCCTGCCGAACCGGTGGTCACTACGAGTACCGGGATCGCCTAAACCATACGGCAGGTGTGCCGTAGCTCACTCCCCACTCGGCACGGAATTCGGCCCCGCCCGCACCGGAGGCCCCGGTACCCGGGCGCGGGGCCCGTGCGGCAGCGCCGCAACCGAGCCCCACGGGCAAGAACTCCGAGGTCAGTGCACGGACCGGAGGTGCACCACATCACCCGCGGTGACCGCCTCGTGACGGTCCTCGGCGGTACGGATGACCAGGCGTCCCTCCGCATCGACCGCTTCGGCCGTTCCGGTGAGGGTGCGCCCGCCCGGGAGCTCCGCGCGCACGTGCCGGCCGAGGGTCGCGCAGCCCGCCGCGTAGGTCTCCTGGAGCCCGCTGGCGGCCGGGTCGCCGCCGGCTGCGCGCCAGTTCCCGTACCACTGCTCCAGGGAGCGCAGTACGGCCCTCAGCAACGGGTCCCGGTCGGTGACGGCCGCCTTGGCCAGCGCCAGCGATCCGGCTTCCGGCACCGGCAGCTCGTCCTCGGTGAGCGTCACGTTGAGCCCGATGCCGACGACGACCCCGTCCGCGACCCGCTCGGCGAGGATCCCGGCGGTCTTGCGCTCCTCCCCGTCCACGGTGACGAGCAGGTCGTTGGGCCACTTGAGTGCGGTGTCCACGCCCGCCGCCCGGGACAGCCCGGTCGCGGTGGCCACTCCGGCGAGCAGGGTCAGCCACCCCCACCGTTCCTGCGGAACCGCGTCGCCCGGCTTGAGCAGTACGGAGAAGAACAGCCCCGACCGGGCCGGCGCGACCCAGCTCCGGTCGAGCCGCCCGCGCCCCGCGGTCTGCTCCTCGGCGACGAGCACGGCCCCGTCGGACAGCTGCGCCGCCCGGGCCGCGAGATCGGAGTTGGTCGACCCGGTGGCCGCGACCACCTCCAGGGAGGTCCACAGTCCCCCGTCGGTGACGAGGGCCCGCCGCAGGGCCTCTGCGTTCAGCGGCGGCCGGTCCAGGCTCGACCAGCGTCCGCCGGGAGCTCCTGCTGATGCGTCTGACGGCATGATCGGACTCCAAATGTCGCTGTATGCAATCCATTGACCCGAGACTGCGTTCGGATCTTGACCGACCCTAGCTTCCGGCCTGTGGGGAATTCTCCGGTAAAGCGGGCTTTCAAGTTCCGTTTCTAGCCCCACGACACACAGGCGGCGGAGCTGTCGCGGACTTTCGGCTGCGTACGGAAGGTCTACGACCTGGCGCCGTCCGCCCGGGCGCAGGCGTAGACACCCCTGCCGTCGGGCGCGGAGCCGAGCACAGTGACGGTGACCCGGGACCCGGTCGGCCGCTGGTTCAGACCTTCGAGGGGACTCTCCCCGACGGGGCAGCCCGCGATGAAGCAGGAAGCCCCGCCCGCGAGGGTGGGATCCCCTTCCCCTAGGGAAGGAGGCGAGGCCAAGCAAGCCAATGCAGGTGTGTCAAACGCCGCACTGCCCAGCGCCATGCCCGCCGATACGCTACGCACCAGTAGCCAGCAGTAGTCAATCAATTGACCAGGCCGTTGACACCACGCAGGGAGCCGCGACCCCGATGCCAGAACCGTCAGAGCCGATCGACATGCACACCACCGCGGGCAAGATCGCGGATCTGCAGCGCCGCATCGACGAAGCCACCCATGCCGGTTCCGCCCGTGCAGTGGAGAAGCAGCACGCCAAGGGCAAGCTGACGGCTCGTGAGCGCGTGGCCCTGCTGCTGGACGAAGGGTCCTTCGTCGAGCTGGACGAGCTCGCCCGGCACCGCTCCACCAACTTCGGGCTGGAGAAGACCCGTCCGTACGGCGACGGCGTCGTCACCGGCTACGGCACGGTGGACGGCCGTCCCGTGGCCGTGTTCTCCCAGGACTTCACCGTCTTCGGCGGGGCCCTCGGCGAGGTCTTCGGCCAGAAGATCATGAAGGTCATGGACTTCGCGCTGAAGACCGGCTGCCCGCTCGTCGGCATCAACGACTCCGGCGGCGCCCGCATCCAGGAGGGCGTCAGCGCGCTCGGCATGTACGGCGAGATCTTCCGCCGCAACGTGCACGCCTCCGGTGTCATCCCGCAGATCAGCCTGGTCGTCGGGCCCTGCGCCGGCGGCGCCGTGTACTCGCCCGCCATCACCGACTTCACGGTCATGGTCGACCAGACCTCGCACATGTTCATCACCGGCCCGGACGTCATCAAGACGGTCACCGGCGAGGACGTCGGCTTCGAGGAGCTCGGCGGGGCCCGGACCCACAACAGCACGTCCGGCGTCGCCCACCACATGGCGGGTGACGAGAAGGACGCGATCGAGTACGTGAAGTCGCTGCTCGCGTACCTGCCGTCGAACAACCTCTCGGAGCCGCCGGCCTTCCCGGAGGAGGCGGACACCGAGGTCTCCGACCTCGACCGCGAGCTCGACGTGCTGATCCCCGACAGTGCGAACCAGCCGTACGACATGCACACTGTGATTGAGCACGTGCTGGACGACGCGGAGTTCCTGGAGACCCAGTCGCTCTTCGCGCCGAACATCCTCACCGGCTTCGGCCGGGTCGAGGGCCACCCGGTGGGTGTCGTCGCCAACCAGCCGATGCAGTTCGCCGGATGCCTGGACATCAACGCCTCCGAGAAGGCCGCGCGCTTCGTGCGGACCTGCGACGCCTTCAACATCCCGGTGCTGACGTTCGTCGACGTGCCGGGCTTCCTCCCGGGCACGGACCAGGAGTACAACGGAATCATCCGGCGCGGCGCGAAGCTGATCTACGCCTACGCCGAGGCCACCGTCCCTCTGATCACCGTCATCACCCGCAAGGCCTTCGGCGGCGCCTACGACGTCATGGGCTCCAAGCACCTCGGCGCGGACCTCAACCTGGCCTGGCCGACCGCGCAGATCGCCGTCATGGGCGCGCAGGGTGCGGTGAACATCCTGCACCGCCGCACCATCGCCGAGGCGGAGGCCGCCGGTGAGGACGTCGAGGCCGTCCGCGCCCGGCTGATCGCCGAGTACGAGGACACGCTGCTGAACCCGTACACGGCGGCCGAGCGCGGCTACGTCGACGCGGTGACCATGCCGTCCGAGACCCGGGCGCACGTGGTGAAGGGACTGCGCCAGCTGCGCACCAAGCGGGAGTCCCTGCCGCCGAAGAAGCACGGAAACATCCCCCTCTAGGACCGGGAGGCAAGTCCAGTGGTCATCAAGGTCGTCAAGGGGAACCCCACCCCGGAGGAGCTGGCCGCCGCACTGGCGGTGGTCCAAGCGCGCGCGGCGGTGCTGGCTTCGGCACCGTCGGGCGCTCCCCGGGTACCGGACGAGTGGTCCCGCCCGGCCCGGGTGGCGCGCCGCCGCGTGCCGCGGCCCGGGCCGCGTGCCTGGGGCCGTACGTACTGGCCCGCCTGAGCGGATCTGATGCGAACGGACGGTGGCGCCTGAGTACCCGTACTCAGGCGCCCCACCCGTCCGCGGGGACAGGATCGGGGCATGCTCTGGTCCGACCCTGAGAACGAGCCGCCCAAGGACATGCGCGACGCGCAGGCGATGGTCCGGCGGATGACCGTGGTCCTCCTCCTCGCCATGCTCGTGGCGGTCTACGTGCTGGGCGTGGGCCCTTTCTGAGGCCCCTGGGGGGTGTCAGGGCCGCCTACGATGGCGGGCATGACGACGCCTTCCCCCCGCACGCTCGTGCTCGCCTCCGCATCCCCCGCCCGGCTGAACCTGCTGCGGCAGGCGGGGCTCGCCCCGCACGTGATCGTCAGCGGATTCGACGAGGACACCCTGAACCACGACGAGCCCGCCGCTCTGGCGCTGGCGCTGGCCGAGGCGAAGGCGGCGGTCGTGGCGGGCCTGGCCGAGGCCGCGGGCTCGCTGGTCATCGGCTGCGACTCGGTGCTGGAGCTGGACGGCGAGGCGCTGGGCAAGCCGGCGGATGCCGAGGAGGCCACCGCGCGCTGGAAGTCGATGCGCGGGCGTGCGGGCGTACTGCGCACCGGGCACTGCGTGATCGACACGGCGACCGGCCGTCAGGTCTCGGCGACGGCCTCGACGACGGTCCGCTTCGGCGAGCCGACGGATGCGGAGGTCGCGGCGTACGTGGCCAGCGGCGAGCCGCTGCACGTGGCGGGGGCGTTCACCCTGGACGGCCTGTCGTCGCCGTTCATCGAGGGCATCGACGGGGACCACGGCAACGTGATCGGCCTGTCCATGCCGATGCTGCGCTCGCTGCTGGGCGAACTGGGTGTTTCCATCACGGATTTGTGGGCTTGAGTTCCCCCGTCGGACCGGCCCCGGCCGGTCCGGCAGGCCGGGCCTGCGGCGTGCGGTCCTCGTAGAGGAGCAGGGTCAGCACCAGCAGACACAGGATCAGCATCATCGTCGCGAAGGCGGCCCAGCCGACCAGTACGACGGTGAGGACGCCGAGCACTCCGTGGGTGACGGCGGCGGCGACGAGTACGAAGCGGGCGAAGGGGCCGGGCCGCCGGTCGCGGAACGCGGCGACGGCGGCGAACACCGCGCACAGCAGGAGGAAGGCGCCCAAGCCCGCGCCCAGCCCGTAGGTTGCCTTGGACATGACATCCGGATCGCTGCCGGCGATGGACATGGACTGGTTCTCGGTGGTCCGGCCCAACACGAGGTGGACGAGTACCAGCACTGCCGCTTCCGCGACCAGTACGATCGCGGCCAGTCCGGCCACGAGTCTGCGCAGCACCTCGTCCCCACCCCCCACGCGTCACAAGCCTGTTCGACGCCTGGAGGCTACTAACGGGTAAACGTGCGGACAAGGGGTCCGGACCGCTTCGTTACGCGAGTGCCCCGGCACAGCGATCAAGCAAAGAAAAGATGGACCGTTCGTAGGGACTCGACAAAGAATCACCCGGGGCGGCTGACCCGCATGACAGAGACCTTGGCTACATGACGGGGTTACTGTGCAGTCGGGGATCCCCCTGACCTGGGGCGCCACAAGGGTTCTCCAGCGGGACGCTGCTCGCATCACACTCTGTGTGGGCAAGCTCACCACTGGGGAAGGGTCGAAAGGCCGTGTGGGCTGTCCCTAAACTCAGCTTGTTTCAAGGAGGGAGCCATCGTGCGCAAGGTGCTCATCGCCAACCGTGGCGAAATCGCTGTCCGCGTTGCCCGGGCCTGCCGGGACGCCGGGATCGCGAGCGTAGCCGTCTACGCCGA
>NZ_JBITTH010000051.1:0-22140 GCF_044541755.1 Streptomyces sp. NPDC085524 | reverse complement strand
ACTTGGGTCGGTACGAAGCTGCGCTGGGACCTGGCCGTCGACGAGAACGAGCGCCAGGCACTTCTCGGACTCGCCGAGGACTGCCCAACCACCACTGTCGTCTACGAGCCCGTCGACTGAGCCAGACGGCCGGAGTTGGTCGGGGCGGGGTGCGGCCTCAGGCACCGGCCGGCTCTTTTCAGGTGTCAGGATCCATTCCGGCTTGGCGGGCGGCATGGCGACGGACTTCCTCCGACACGGGGATACGCGGTTGCGACGTGCGCGGGAGGAGTACGAGCCCGTGTGTCACGGCCCGGTAGGCCGTGATGAGCACGATCAGCAAGCTCGTGGAGAAGAGAAGGTGCGCGGTGCGGCCGAAGCCGTAGTGGGCCGCGCACCAGCCGCTTGCCGTCGCCGCGGCGGCAAGCGCGAAGCCTTCCGTGACGATCCGTTCTCGACGGCTCAACGCCATCTGACTTGTCCCTCCGACATGTCGAACCGGTCTGGACGGAGGCTGCCACCGGCCGCGGTCGCCCATGCGGCCCGAAAGGGTGAGCTGCTGAAAACGTGTACGTCACGCTGCAGGAGAGTCGACGTGGGCGTGCTCTGCCCGCGTACCCGCTGTCCGGGCGTGGCTCCGCAGTAGGGCCGTGGGCGGGGTGCGCGGTTGAGACTGAGCGGTTCGGGCGATCGAGCGACAATCACACAAAGTGAGACTGATTTCACTTTGTGTTGCTATGCGGGTACTGTGTTTCTCGGCCTCGTGAGCCGCCGGATCCGTACGTCCCGCCCCGTGACAGCGACGTGCGTGAGGGTCCTGAAGGTGCCTTGCATCAACACGAGTTCCGCAACGTGCCGTCTAGTCAGGCTACGCGGATCACGGGATCGCCGCGATCGGCCGGACCAAGAGCGTCGTAATGACCACCGATCATGCCCGGAAGAGTGCTGTCCGCGAGCAGGCACGCACCACTGGGGAGCCGTACCAGCGAGTGGCTGCTACCGCCGCGTTCCGAGACCATGCTCGGCAGGCGGTGGCTGCCGGACAGCAGTTCGTCCTGTCGGAGTTCTCTGGCCATTTCGCCGGCGTCGCTCGAAACCGGCGCTGGTTGGTCGACGTGTTCCAGGCGCAGGAAGGCCGGGGGTTGCCCCGCGGGCTCGTCCCCTTTGAGGCGCCGTCCCATTCCTGGGAGCGATTCGTGCAGCACGAGCTGAACCGGCACGTCCCTGTACCGCGTCGGCAACAAGGCACCATGCCGGCGCTGCACGAGTACCAGCAGGAACAGGTCATGCGTCTTGTGGCCGCACGACGCCACGGTTCTCCAGGCTACCTGTGGGCCCTTCCTACCGGTTCGGGTAAGACACCGATGGCCGTCCGTGCGGTCTGTGCCAGTGCTGAGCGATCGCCGCAGAAGATCCTGGTGATCACTCGGCTGTCGGTGATCCCTGCCTGGCGGGCCACCATCGACAGCTTCGCAACGGCCCACCACAGGTGGGTGGTGGTCAACCCGGAACGGCTGTGGCGGCTCCTGGATCACCCTGACGCCGATCTGGGCCGACTGCGCGGTGACCAGGCGGCTCGGCTGGTGGCGCAGGAGGGTACCTCCCGCGTGGACTGGGACACGGTCGTCGTCGATGAGTGCCACATGCTCGCCAATCCCGAGTCGCGAAGGGCTATGACGGTCCGGCGTCTTCTGGAGCGCAGCGATGGAGAGCGTGCGTTCGCGTTGTGGGCATCGGCGACCCCGTTTTCCGTCCCAGAGGAGAGTGCATATCTGGGCAGGCTGATTTCCCATGCCGCCGGCGTCGCCGAGCCTGCGGATGACGGTGATTACCGGCTGTGGCTCAAGGAGCTGGGCCTGCGGTTGAACAATGACCGCAGAGGGCGTTGGTACCACCGGTTCAACCGCCCGGATGTGGCCCGGTTGCGGGAGCTGCTGTTCGAGTCTGGGGTGGGCTCCGCCGCTACGCCCGGGGATCTGAACCTTCCGCAACAGCAGCGGGAGGTTGTTCCCATCGTGCTGTCCGAGGCAGAGCGGCTGCGCTACAACCGCGCGTGGGAGCAGTTCCGGCGCTCCGAGGGCCTGGCAGCCTTCACCGACAGCAATCCCGATTCCTACCGGGTCGAGGCCCTGCACAGGGTTCAGAAGGCATCGCTGGTCAAAGCGCCGCACGTGGCGCGGATCGTGGTGGAGCAGGTGCGACGCGGCAGGCAGGTCGTGGTGCCGATGTGGTTCGTGGAGTCGATCGATGAGGTCGCCGTCCTCATCGCCCGTGCGCTGCGTGATGCGGGCCTGAACGATCGCGTGGTGGCGATCACGGGGCGGGACACCGAGCTTCGCGAGCGTAAGCGGGTGGCGTTCCAGAGTGGCGAGGCTTTGGTGGTGGTCCTCAACGCGCTGGAGGGCATCAACCTTCACGCCGGCGAGGTGAACACGAACGGCAGGGGTGGGCGTGCCACACACACTCCGCGGGTCTGTGTCATCGCCGATGTGCTGACCGGCGGAAAGCGGGCTCTGCAGGCTGAGGGCCGTACGCAGCGCGATGGCCGGTCCGCGCCCGTGATCTACGCGTACGCGGCGGGGACGGGTGAAGCGGAATGGACCGCCGCAACGTTCCGGTCGCTGTCGAACACTCTCAGCCTGACCACGAATGACCGGGATTCCGCGATGTTCGCGCGCCTCGCAGATGAGATCACTCCTGTGGACGCGACATGAGCGCAGACTTCTTCAGCCTGGCCCTGCGGCCGTGGGTCCCGGTGCGCGACCTGCACGGGGAGCGGTTGGTCGTGTCTGGGTGCGCGGCGCTGGAGCACGCCAACCATCTCGTCCTGGACGCGGCCGACCCTCTGGAGCAGGCAGCCATCGTCCGCTTCTTCCTCAGTGTGATGTATGGCAGCGGTCTGGCTCCGGTCTCGGAGGAGGAGTACGGGAGCCGGTGTGCCCGGTCCGTGTCCATCGACTGGGCCAGGGCTGCGCAGTGGCTCAGTGAGCATGCCGCGGACGTTGACGTACTGGATCCGGAGCGTCCGCTGTTCCAGGAACCTGCCCTGCGGGAGGTCTCCCAGGCGCACGCGCTTCCGGTGCGGTATCTCGATCACACCGCTGCCGGGGCGCTGGGGCGTCCGCTGCTGGCAGATCACCGGCATCTGCATGCCGATCTGCCAGCGCTGGAGCCGGCCCGAGCTGCCAGGCTGCTGCTCACCCAGCAGATGTGGGCCGTCGGGGGGCGCTTGCGATGCTCGGACGCGCACTACGGTCCGGGCTCGAACTACGCCTCCTCCGCGGCCGCGTGCGGCTCTGTGGTGTGGCTGCCGATCGGTACCCTGGCCACCGTTCTGTCCTGGCGCACGGTTCCTGTCCTCTGCCTTGCCGCCTCGAACTGGACCTACCGGATCCGAGGCGGCCCGAAGGAGCGGCTGGTCCCGGCGGGGGAACTCGATGCCTTGACGTGGATGCCGCGGCGCGTGCTGCTGATCCGGGACGGTGACGGCCGCATCGGCCGCGCCCACTTCGCTCAGGGCTGGCATCGTCAGCCCGTGCTGCCCGGTACACCCGGCAGTACGGACATGCTGTTCACGGACAGCGGCAAGCGGCTGCCGTGCGGGGCACTGGCCACGCCAGAGGACATCGTGCCGGTGGTCAACCGCTGGTGGCAGGCCGGCGAGGGGTCACTGCCCGCCGCCATGCGGGCTGCGATGAGGATCACCGGATGCGACGCCCCTGCGATGAGGGCCGTCGGCATCGGAGCGGACAAGAAGAAGGTCCTGCAACTGCGTGATGTCCGCGTACCACCCGAACTTCTGACCGACCAGCGGGCGGCGGACGCCGCCGCCTTCCTCAACGCCCTGCGCTACAAAACCCGCGACCGGGACATGTCCCTCGCCGACCTGTCCGGATCCCTCCTCCTCGCCGACCCCGACTTCCGTAGCAGCGACGCGAGGCAGCGCGCGCAGCTGACCGCGCGCGCCCACCGCATCCATGCACCGACCGTCAGCGGGAAAGCGGCCGAGCGCGGCCACCTGTACCGCGTGCTGACTGAGGCCGTCCGAGAGAAGGATTCTGAAGTGGCTTCCCTGTTCATCACCGCCGACACCGCCGCCCCCAGCGAGATCACGCTGGGCGAGCAGCTGGAGAAGCGGCTGCACGGTATCCGCTTCGGTGAGCACAGTCGCGGCCTGCTGCACCAGATGCGCCTGTGGGCCAGTTCGCCCCGGACACACAACCTAGCGAGCGAGCCGGTCACGCGGGACCTGCCGGCCGACTACCGGGCCGCCGCCATGATCACCGCCGCGCTGTACGCCGTCCACGCTCAACTCCATGCCCAGCCCTACGGGCGTACGCCGCTTCCCCGGCTGATGCGTGCCTTCGGAAGCGGCAGCAGTTTCGGTCCCCGGCACATTGCGACCGAGACCCAGATGAAGCACCTGCTGGCGACAGCCAGGCCGATCCTGCTTGTCCCGACGCTCACCAACCTCATCCGGTACGCCGCCGCGCACGAGATGACCCCGTCCTGGTCCGCGCTCGCGGACGACCTGGCGACGTGGAGCCCGGCCGTCCGTGACCGCTGGGCCGCCATGTTCTACACCAGCCAGCCCCTCACCGAGCTCGCTCAGATCGGACCCCACTCCTGATGGCCCTCGCCGACATCACCGCAGACCCCCGGCTCATCGACACCACTGCGCACCCGGGCAAGTTCGTCGTCCTGCATGCCCTGACGACCTATGCGGGCGTCTCCTTGAACAGGGACTTCTCCAATCTTCCCAAGACCATCCAGTACGGCGACGCATCCCGCATGAGGGTTTCAGCCCAGTCAAAGGACCGTGCCGCCCGGACGTTCTTCCGCAACTACACCGGCGAGACCGTCCAGGCCACCGCCCGGTCGCGATACCTCCCTCAGCAGACCGCCCGGCACCTGCAAGCACTAGGCCGACCCGCGGACGAGGCACACGTGCAGGCCGCCCTGATCATCGCGGCCGCCGGCATGCAGATCGACAAAGCAAACACCGAGCGCACGCGCGCCATCGCCTACGTACCGGCGCAGGCTCCCGGACGGCTCGCCGCGCTGGCGAGCGACGTCTGGGACGAGACCGAAGCAGCGCGAGAGACCATGCGCGCGGCCATCGACAAGGCCGTCGTCAAGGGCTCAAAGAGGCAGTCAGCCGACCAGGAGGACACCGATCCGGAGCCGGATGAGCCGGTCGGCCGCAAAGGCACTGAAGCAGCCGGTATCGGGGCTCCGCCGCTGCCCCGAAGCATCGTCCAGCGCGCGGAGGCGGCGTTCGCCCCCGGTATCACCGCCGAGCTCGCCATCTTCGGACGGATGCTCGCCGAAGTCCCCGACGGCCATGTCTACTCGGCCGCCCAGGTCGCACACGCGCTGAGCGTGGACCCGCTGGCCATGGTCAGTGACGACTGGACGGCCAAGGACGACTGGCAAGACCTCGGTGTCTTCGGCGCAGCCGGCAAGGGCACCACCTTCCTCGCCTCCGGCACGCTGTATCAGTACGCAGCACTCGACCGGCAGGCCCTGCGTGCCACCCTGGCCAAGAGCACAAGCCCCGCAGACACCGAAGAGATCGCACGCCTGGCAGAGCAGCTGTTCATCACCGCGCTCGCCTACGCGACACCCTCATCCGCACGCTCGCGTACAGGGTCGGCTGCCTCACCCACTTTGGCTGTTGCCGCCACAACCGACTTCCCGTTCACCGCGGCACCCTGCTTCGAGTCGTCCATCGAGGCCCCCGCCGCCGTCGTGGCCAGCTGCCGGCTCGCTCAGTACCTGCGCCGGGCCCAACGTCATACCCCGATCCAGGGCGGCACCGTCCGGTGGCTTCCCCCCGCCGGAGAACCCTGCCCCGAATTCCCCTCCATCCTCGTCTGCGAGGACGACTGACATGCCCACCTGCCTGCTGCTCCTGTCCGGGCCGATGCAGGCCTGGGGCGTCCACACCCCCTACGAGGCCCACGGCGACACCCTGAGCAGACCCACCAAGTCCGGGGTCATCGGGCTCGTCTGCAATGCCCTGGGCTACGGCATCGACCACGACACCGCTCACCTGGCCCGCCTGCACTTCGCCGTCAGGGCCGACCGCCCCGGACACCTCGAACGTGACGACCAGACCGCCGGAGGCGGCGACTTCCCCCTCGACATCCTGACTGCCGCCCGCCACCCACAGCTCGCCGCCAACCCCGAGCGCTTCCGCTACGCCGCCCCCCGCGAGGTGGACCCCATTACCGGCGCCTCATGGGCGCCGGCCACCCGCAAGACCATCAAGGGCGACAAAACCTACATCGTCAACGGCTCCTTCCTCGCCGGACTCACGGGACCAGCCCCCCTGATCGACACCATCCACCAAGCCCTGCACCAACCAGCACGCCTGCTCTACCTCGGCCGCCACTGCTGCCCACCCGGCAGGCCCATCGCGCACGGCACCACCGACCACGACACCGACTGGCCCGACCACATCCCCCTACTCCCCGACGCCACCACCCTCCAGCCGACCGCCTGGAGCGAAACGAACTCCCCCACCGACCCGGCCCTGCCCGAGCAGCCCCCCACTGCCTACCAGCACCGCGACCACCGCAACCTCCACATGACCAGCCGCACCACCACCCCACCGCCCGCCACACAGGACACCGAGCAGTGAGCATCACGACACACGACCTCCTCTCCTTCGGCCTGCCCAACCCCCGACAGGCCCTACTCACGGTGTGGCGCAGCGCCCTCACCCTCGCCCCCCACACTGCAGCCGCATGCACCGACGCCTACCGCATGCACCAGCTCGTCGAACTCGGACTCGGCACCGTCCAGACCACCGCAGACCGCAACGGCCGCATCCTGTATGCGGCAGCCCGCAACCCTGCAGCGGCAAACCGGCACACTCAGACTCTCGACGCGGGTCCGCCGCACACGCTCCTCGTTCAGACCCCGTCCCCACCAGACTGGACCGCCCAGCTCCGCAGAGGCGTCATCACCCACGCCGCCACACAGGAGGTCCACCAGAGATGGGCCTGCGGAGACACCGCCGAAATCCGCACCATCGCCAGCCCACTCATCACCCGCAACAACGACGCCGGAAAACGCCGACGCGACCACCTCACAGACCCCGAACAATGCGGGACCTGGCTTCGCGACCGCCTCCAGAAAGCCGGATGCCAACTCGCCCCACACGACATCACCGTCGACACCCCGGAAATCATTCGCCAGCGCCACCAGACGATGCCCCTGCGCCAGTTCCACGCCACCGTATCCATCCACGACCCCCACACCTTCACACGCCTCCTCACCCAAGGCGTCGGCCACAACAGGGCATGGGGAGCCGGTCTCGTGCTCGCCCGAAAGACAACAAAAGAGCGACTCCAGTGACAAAACCGAAGATCACGGAGGACAAAGCCTCTGGGCCAGGGGATGGACCATCGGGCGGCGTGACGTCAACCGGCGTGTACTCACACAGCCCTGCGCCAGGGGATGAACGGAGCTCATGCTGGCAGGTCTCGAGATCCAAGTGGGCCGGTCCCTGCATCAGGGGATACTCTCTCGCCATTGAATTCGAGGGCGATAACGCAGGCCAGCTTCCCCTGAGCCCAGGGAATGGACCATTGTCAATCTCGTCGACAAAGAGGTCACCAATCGCCCCTGCGCCAGGGGATCGACGGTTCTCCAACGACCAAGCATGGGATCCCGCCGTGCTCCGCTCCTGCACCAGGGGATGAACGACACCATGGCGTGGCGACGTAAATGCGCCACACACGCACCGACCCTGCGCCAGGGAATGAACGAACCCGTTACGCACTTCTGAAGAAGCTGGGAAAACACCAACCTCTGGGCCAGGGGATGACCGTTTCGCTGAGGACTGGGACCTTCTGCACACCATGTACAGCCCTGCACCAGGGAATGAACCATTTTGGATTTCGTCGACAAAGGAGTAGCCGACCGCCCCCCCTGTGCCAGGGGATGACCGTGGCCAGATGATGACCTCAGCCATGAGACCGACCTTCGCCCCCTGCATCAGGGGATGGGCTGCACCGTTTCGTGTCCCATAGCTACGAGGTAACAGCGTCCCTGAGCCAGGGGATAGCCTGTTGGGCGCGCGCATCGCTCCAACGGCGAGGTCGCATAGTCGCTGCGTTAGGAGTTGACTTCCATCCTCTACTCCCCTCCGCAATTCTTCGAGGAGAACTCCGCTAGCACATGGCGGCTCGGAGCACCTCGATCCCAGTGGGTACACCCGTGATCATCTCATTGCAAGGCAGCCAGCCCCTGAGTCGGCCTATATCAGGGGATGACCCGTATTTGGCACAGCCGACACACTGCGGCATGATCTACAATCCCTGAATCAGGGAATGAGCGGTCACCTTTGAAACGAGCGCGATCACGCATTCTTCTACCCCTGTGACAGGGGATGACCCGTTCTCCGAGGAGTGAGACCTTCTCCACCGCACGTGACTCCCTGCGTCAGGGAATGGCTCCTCGGCTACGCACCACGGCGCGCCAACGTAGAGGTACGGTCCCTGCACCAGGGGATGAACGGTCGTAGAGCACAATGCCGCGGTGGTAGTCCATGGTCCGCCCCTGTGTCAGGGAATGGACTGTAACCGTTGGTCCCGTCACAGGATCCGATTCCGTGCCGTCCCTGCAGCAGGGGATGGACCGCCGGGTATCTGCACGACTCAACTTCCGGGCCCCTGTCACCCTGCACCAGGGAATGAACGTGCGGCGTTGCCGATCTCGAACAGGGCAGCCTCGTGCCGCCCCTGCGCCAGGGGATGAACGGCTACTCGCCATCAAGGACAGCAGTCGGCGGCGCCCCGGGCCCCGATCCGGTGGTGTCACCATCCGTGGATGAAGGCGGCGGCCTCGGCGGCGTTGTTGGCGACTCCGGCGGGCATCCATACGCCGGAGTCCTCGTCGAGTTCGAAGAGGAGTCGGGGGGTGTTGGGGGCGAGGTGTGCGGCGCGGCCTCCGGCCGCTGGGTCCATGGGTTCGGCGCGGCGGCGGCCGGTGATCTGCCGGTCGGACTCGCGCCGGCGGTCACGGCGCTCTGCCCACTCGGCGAGCGGTTCCTTGTCAGCGTCCATGTCGCCCCTTCCCTATCTCCAGCGGGCTCCGGGCAGCAGGTTCCCAGGGCCGTCCAGCCATGGTGTCTCTCCGTCCGGGCCCACGGTAAGACCGAAGCGGCCGAGGACCGGGCTTCCCTGCTCCTCCCACCATGCGTGGGCGGCCTCGACGGCGTCCCACAGTCGCCTCGGTCCGTACTGGTAGACGATGCCCGGCCCGTACTCCTCCGGCCACCGCACGGCCGCCCATGACCGGTCGGTGAGTGAGTACCACCAGGCCGCCGGGGCGCCGTCAGGTTCGGTGTGGGTGGTATGGGCGACGTGGGGCACGGCGAGGCTGATGGCGTGGTGGGCGTCGGCAAGCTGGTCGGGCTGCACGGCCGTGCCGGTCGAGCCCGGCCACTCCTTGACGTACTCCTCGGCGTCCGGCCACACGGTGCGGTGCGAGCGCGCCTTCATGAACTCCACCCCGGCCAGGAGCGGGCCGGAGGCGGTTCCGTCTGCGTGGACGGTGAGGCGCGCTACGGAGTCGCGGCTGCTGTAGTGCGTTCCGTACGGAGCGACGATGATTCCGCCGGGCCTGACCTGCTCCACCCACGCGCGGGGGATGGTGCGTACGCCGAATGTGCACAGCAGCCGGTCGTACGGACCGCGCTCGGGGTGGCCGGCGAGGGCGTCGCCGGTAACCGCCTCGGCGTAGAGGCCGAGGGTGCAGAGCCGTTCCCGGGCCGCCCCCGAAATGGACGGGTCCACGTCGATGGTGGTGATGTTGGCGGAGCCGCACCGGTGGGCGAGGAGAGCCGCGGTCTCGCCGGTTCCGGTGCCCGCGTCCAGGACGTGCTGTCCGCCGTCGGCGTCCAGCGCGGCCAGGAGCCGAAAGACCACGGACGGTTGAGAACTGGACGACGTGGGCACGGTGCCCGGGTGCTCGCCGCGGTGGGTGCCGTCGTCCCACTGGGTGACGATCGACAGGTCGCTGTCGGCGTATCCGTACCAGGCCGCCGGGTCCGTACGCCGGTCGACGGTGACGGTGTGGGGCGTCGCGGCCCCGGCACCGTGGTGCTGCACGCGGTCGGCGGGGAGGAACGGCCACATCACCCGCGGCAGGAACGTCGTGCGGTCGATGGCCGCGAAGGTGGGCGCCCAGTCGGAGGAGAGGGCGCCGGATTCCATGAGGCAGCGCCCCAGCTCGGTACGGCTGGGGCGCTCCTGGTGTGCGGTGACGGTCATCGCTACTTGTGCTTCCCGCCACCAGGAGGAGTGGAGGTGTCGGGGTTGGACGGGGGCGGCGGGGGCGGGGTGGAGATCGGTGCGGATCCGCCGCTGTGGCTTCCTCCCCCTCCGCTGCCTCCGTTCCCCCCGCTGCTGCTGTCGCTGTCGCCGCTGTTGGCCATGGCGTGTGTCCCTCCTGGTCGGTGGTGCCGGTCCGGCGGGCCGGGTGGCCGGCCGGGGCCTGTCTCGCGGTCGAGGCGGATGACCGAGGCGTCCTGAAGGGTCACCGGTCCCGTCACGAGGCAGTCAGAGGTCGTCGCGAATCCGGTCGACGCGCGGCCGGATAACAGTGAGTGTGTCGGGGTCGTCGACCTCCCACTGGTGGGCGGTGCCGCCGTAAACGGGGCGCAGGACCCATGTGGTGCCGCCGCGTACATCGGTGACGATGGCTCCGTACCCGTTGCCGTCTTCGACGTGGTCGCCGACCCAGGCTCGTCGCCCGCTCATCGACGGGCGCCTGCGGTCACGTTCTGGGCGACCGCGTGCAGCGGCAGCAGTTCGCTGGGGTCCGCAGTCCATTCCCGGCCGGAGTGGTCGTGTGGGCGCATGTGCGCGGTCCGGCCGATGGTCCGGCCGGTCAGCTTGGAGGTGCGGGCGTAGACGGTGCCGACGGTGCCGGTGCGGCCGGTCGGCGGGTGGATGACCTCCTGGCCCAGCAGGCGGTGGTCGTCGTCCTCCCGTATCCACATGTGCGGGTCGTCGCGGGTCACCGTGCGCCTCCTGTCGGGTGTCCGGTGGCGGCGCGGCCGGAATGCGAGGTCTGCCTCGCCGCCTGTGCGGGGCGCAGGATCCGGCGGGGGGCGGCCGGTGCCTGCGCTGTGAGTAGTGAACCGGTGTCTGGGCGTCGGGGGCGCGGGTGGTGCCGGACTTTGTGCCGGACATTTCCGCCCCGGTCCGCCTGCACGTGCGGGCCTGGTGGCTCTACCGTGCGAGGAGTGGTCACGCCAGGAGATGCGAGGGGGCGCCATGTCCGAACCGGTGGAGGAGCCCACGGTGTTCGCGGATCTGGTCGACGGGTTCGGGTGGCGCAGTCCTGCGCAGTTCATCCGCGTGTACGCGGCTGTCGCGTCCCGTATCGGGGAGCGCGAGGATGTCACCGACCGGCAGGTCCGCCGGTGGCGGGCACCTTCGCCGCCGTGCCCGCAGCCTGGGCGCCAAAGGGTGTTAGAAGCCATGCTTGGCGTCCCGTTGGAGCAGGTCGGTTTCCGGGTGCCTGGGCACCGCAGGAACCCCGTGGCGGCCCCGGTGGCCGTGCTGGACCCGATCCCCGAGCTTCGTGAAAGGCGGCCTGATCCCATGGAACGCCGCAGCCTTCTCGCTGCCGCGGGCGGCGCTGCCCTGGGCGTCACCGGGATGGTGGCGTCGCCGGCCGCCGCGTTCGACGGGCCTCGTGTCGGCACCGACACCGTCACCGACCTGCGTCAGGGGCTCGCTTCCCTGTACGGGCTGGACGACCGGTTCGGCGGGGCCACCGTCGGGCCGCTCGCCTGCGCCCACCTCTCCCGCATCCGGCGCCTGATCGACACCGGGTCCTACCCCGAGACGATCGGCCGGCAGCTGCGGCTGATCTCCGGCGAGACCGCCGAACACGTCGGATGGCTCGCCTTCGACGCGGGCGACCACCAGCGCGCCCGCTCGTACTGGACACAGGCCCGGGACACCGCGACCGAACTGCGCGACGACTCTCTCGCCGTCCTCGTACTCGCTTCCCTGTCGTTGCTGGAGCTGCGCGAGGAGCAACCCCGGGACGCTCTCGACCACGCCCGGCGCGCGGCCGAGCTCGCCGCGCCGTGGGCACCGCCGTCGCTGCTGTCCATCCTCGCCACCCGGGAAGCACGCGCGCTCGCGATGCTCGGGGATTCCGCGTCGGCGCGCACCACGCTGGCGAACGCCGCCCGCCTGTACGAGAAGGACCGGGGGTCACGGCCCGCACCGGACTGGACCCTGTTTCACGGGCCTGCGGAGCTGGCCAGCGCACAGGCCGAACTGTTCACCTCCGCCGGACACCACCGGGCCGCCGTGTCGTGGCTCCGCCGCTCCCTGGAACGGCAGGAAGCCACGTACGCCCGCAACGAGGCACTGCAGCGAGCCGGCCTCGCCGGGGCGCTGGCCCGCTCGGGAGAAGCCGACGAAGCGGAGCACCACATCGAGCAGGGCGAGGCTCTGCTCACCGAGGTGTCGTCGGGGCGGGCAAGGGAAGGACTCGCCGCCGCCCGCCGCGAACTGCACCGCGTCCGCCCCATCCGATGAGGAGCCCCGTGGAATACACCACCATCACCGACCCCGCCGTCACCGGACGGCAGCTCGACAGCTTGGCCCCCGTCTACGAAGCCGTGTTCGCCGAGCCGCCGTACCTGGAAGGGCCCCGGGACGTCGCCGACTTCCTGGAGCGCTACCAGCGCGAGCACAAGACCCCCGGCTTCCGCCTCGTCCTGGCCCACGACGACGACGGACTCACCGGGTTCGCGTACGGGCTCCCGCTCTCGTCCGACAGTGGATGGTGGTCGGGCCTCCTAAACAGCGACCTACCCGAGGAGTTCACCCGGGAGGACGGCCGCAGGACGTTCGTCATGATGGAACTCGCCGTACGCGCCGAACACCGCGGCCGTGGTGTCGGCCGGACCCTGCACACCGCCCTCCTGGACGGGGTGACCGCCGAACGGGCCACCCTCGCCGTGCGCCCCGAGGCGCCGGCCGCCAGCTGGTACAAGCGCCTCGGGTACACGCGCGTCGGCCTGACCCAGCCATGGGACGGAGCACCCGTGTACCGGGCCCTGGTCAAACCTCTTCGAAGCCAGGACCTGGCTTAACCCTCCACCAAGCCGCCGCCGTCACCAACGGGCCGGGGAGCGCCCAGGCGTCTGGTAGCGCTCCCCACCCCCGCCGTCGACTGAGGTGCCAGAGAGCCTGCTCGATGACGGTCACCGGGCCCGGACCGATCTGCGCCAGATCCCCTTGGCTGCGTAGGCCAGAAACAGGAACGGCGGTCGGCAGATTCCGAGAACCTCCGCAGGCCGGCAGCCCTGAAAATGTCGGTGAGATCCAGGAACACGGCCCTCGGAGATTACCGGCGCGGTGGGTAGCGGTTGGGTGTTCAGTTCACTGAACACCCAACGACCGTGGTCAGCGTTTGATGCGTCCGCGAATGGCGAGGACGGCCAGAGCAAGGAGGGTGGGTTCCAGGAGGCGAGAGGCCATCTCGATGACCGTGCCGGAAGTGGTGAGATTCTGCCCTGCGGATCGGAACACCACTGAATTGACCGCGACGCGGGTCGCCTTCCCGGCGCGGTTCCACGTCATGCGTTGGTGCCAGCCGCCGGTCAGGGCAGGGTCGGGGGCTTTGGTTTTGAGGGCGATGCTGCCATTGGTGAGAGTACCCGTGGTGGCGGGATCGGGGTCGTGAGTGGGCAGTCCGAAGCCCATGAGGAGCAGCACGGTCAACGACATGGCGGCAAGCAGCCAGGCGAAGGCGCGGGACGAGCGCAAACCGTAGCCGGAGAGCAGCCAGTAGCCCCGCAGCAAGCCACGTTCGCCGGGCGGGGTGCTGGTGCGGTCGTGGCGGCGCATCTCCATTTCGCCGTAGTAGAAGTCCGCGGCGCCGGGCTCGTTCTTGCCGTCCTCGAACGCCTTGCGCAACTGCCGGTAGACCGCAGCGACGTCTTCCGGGTCGGGCGTGAGGGCGGGGTCGGGATGGTGCGGCCCGGTACGCCATAGGCGCGGTGAAGGCGTGTGGTCCGGGGCCGGAGCGGGCTGGCCAGCGGTCTGGGCACGCCAGTGGTGTTCCTCGGCCAGGGTGCGCCGACGGGTCCACCTGTATGGCCATATGCGACGGCGGTGGAGGCCTGTTGGGGAGGGGGCGAAGGTGCAGCGGCCTTCCAGCCGGAGCTGGTCGAGGTGGAAGGCCCCGGAGAACAGACAGTCGCTCAGGTCCGTATCGGTGAGAATGAGGTGCGCGGCGTCCACGCCTTGCAGCGAGGCTATTCGCACCCGGGACGGGCGGTCATCCAGCAGACTCTCACCCAGCGGCGCGCCCCCGTCGGTGAAGGGGGTGGGGTGTGCGGTGACGGCCACGGGAGAGGACAGGACCGCGTGGCTGAGGTCCACTGTGGCGTAGCGCAGACGCAGAGTAGCCGTCGACTCCCACCGGGTCCGCCGGCACTCCAGGCGGTGCGCGGCAAGCTCCAGAGTCACCGGGCTGCTGAACACTGCCCCACACAGCATTACGGCCCCGTCGCATACCAACGGCCCGAGTTCGGCCGCTCGCGCGAAAGCCGCCTCCTCGAAACTGACGTCGCCCTTGAAGGTCGCCGAGCCGAACCAGGCGTGGCCTTTGAAGGCCACCCCCTTGAACAGGGCGTCGCCCTTGAAGGTGGTCGAGACGAAACTAGCGATGTCCTTGAAGGCCGCCATGAAGAACCCGGCGCCGTCCTCGAAGGTCGCCGAGCCGAACCCAGCGATGCCCTCGAAGGTCGTCAGGCCGAACTCGGCTCGCCCCTCGAAGGTTGCGGACTCGAAGGTCACGGAGCCGAACCCGAGGCCGACCTCGAAGGTGGCCTGACTGAACAGGGCGCTGCCCTTGAAGATCGTCCGGTCGAACTTGGCGCCTTCTTCGAAGGTCGCTGATTCGAAGTTGGCGTCGCCCTTGAAAGTCGCCGAGCCGAACAGGGCGTGGTCGCCCTTGAAAGTCGCCGAGCCGAACTCAGCGCGGCCCTCGAAGATCGCCGAGCCGAACAAGGCGCAGTCCTCGAAGGTCACCGACTCGAACAAGGCGGCGTCCTCGAAGCTCGCCGATTCGAACGTGGCGTGACCGAGGCGGGGGCTTCCGGTGCCCGGGTCGCGGAGGGCGTTGAGGAGAGCATTGAGAAGGGGTTCGGTGAAGGGGGTGCCGCGGTGGTCGATTGGGGACCCGGGAGCCAGGTGGTCCAGGTAGGCGTCCCGGCCGGTGTCGACGATGTGGGCGAAGCATGCGGTGTGGCCGGGGACGTGGATGCCCCGGCAGCCGAGGAGGTCGGTAGCAGGGTCTGCGCCGTGCGCGCAGTACGGCCACGAAGGCGCCTCGGGGGTGGGGTGCGGGGGTGTGCCCATGACGCGGCTCCATGGTGTGTCTGGTGTCGGGGTAATAACTGAGTGCTGGTCCGTCTCAGTGCAGCTGGCAGGCCAACCTTGGCGTCACGGCGGATCGCCGTGTACAGAGCGACCTTGAGCTTCGGCAACTTCCTACCTAGCCCTCGTCGTGCAGAGCACAAAACACAACCATGGCCCCGAGGCAATCACCCGAGTGTTTCCAGAACTCGGCGCCATCACTATCCCGCGGATCCGGGCCTTCTCGCTGCTGAGCGACAGTCGTTCGTGCGACTCACCTACCTTCCAATCCTCTCAAGTTCGGTCACTCACCTGGGTGACACCCTGACCGTTCCCTACTTGCTGGACGCTACGGTGCCGGTACTCCTTGCCCAACAAGGTGGCTGTGCTCGTGACCGGAGAAGAGGCTCCCGTGCCCGATGCGCCCCCGACTGCCGTCGCTGTCATCGATCCTGATGTTCCGAGCGACGTACGGTCTCTGCTGGAGAACCGGAAGGCGATTCTCCGCTCCGGCTCCGGCCTCTACCCCTTCTCCTCTGGGATGTTCACCCTGGTGAAGGGCGGCGTCCCTGCGCTCGGCATGGGTGGTCTGTCGCTCCTGTTCAGCCCTGACCCCGCAGCTCCAGAACTGCCTGCTGGAACCGTCGCAGCCTCGATGGTGTCGACGACGGCGTAATTCCCCAGGGGTTGTGGTCACGTAATTCCCCAAGGCATGGCGGGCTCAGCCATCCTCGAATGGTTCGTCACTCCACCTGAACCAAGCACGATCGTCACTGATGTGCAGAAGGAACTCCGCGACTGGACCTGACGGGGCCACGAGCGACAAGGTGTCCGCGATCCAGTCGTAGGCGTCGTCGAACCGCTCGTACTCCTCCGCCTCCACGAGAGCCAGCGACTCGTCGAACCACGGCTTCACCTCTCCGAACGTCGGCGTTGGAACGAAGCGACCGTTCAGCCATGGAAAGTCGGCCTCGTCGATCACGATCTCGCCGAGCAGTTCCTCCTGCCGCATCAGTCGCCAGACTTCGCCCTCGAAACCCATCCCGCCAGCTCTCCATCCATGTCCTGGTGCCGCCGGGCAGCCTCTCACGCGGCAAGGACAACGAGGCAGGAGCGCCGGCGTTAAGCCGTATCGGCGCTCCTGCGTGCGATATCCGGCTGATCATGGCTTGTCGCTGGGGTTCCTGGGGCGCTTGTTGGGCCGGTAGCTGGGGCCGTTCATGATCACCTGGTGGCTGGCGTTGATCAGCCGGTCCAGGAGGGACTCGGCGACGACGGGATTGGGGAAAAGGGGATACCAGTCGCTGGGCGCCCGGTTGCTGGTGATGATCACGGACCGGCCCTGCCGCTCGGAGATGAGCTCGTAGAGGTCGTCGACCTGCGGGGCGGTCATCTGTCGCATGGCGAAGTCGTCGAGGATCAGCAGGTCGGGACGGACGACCTCGCGCATGCGGCGGTCCCAGGTGCGGTCCGCATGACCGCCAGCGAGCTCGGCCAGGATCCGGCTGGTCTTGGCGAAGCGGACGTTGGCGCCCTGGCGGATGGCCAGGTGTCCGAGGGCCTGCGCGACGTGTGTCTTCCCGACGCCGACGGTTATCAACGGGGCCTGGGCTCATCTCTTCTCTGTCTGCAACGAGCGTGACCGTGAGCGTTCCGTGTCGTTGATGCATTGCTATCAACGGGAGTTCTTCAACGAGACGGAACGACATCAGGGGCACACAGCTTGGCGGTCCGGCCCGCGAACGGGCAGCGGACGTGGACCGTTATCGACGAGAAGTACCGGACCGTCGCGCCAGTCGAGGACTGGCTGGAGGCCCATCGGCAGCTGTGGTCACCGAACACGGTCCGCGGCTATGCGACCTCGCTGGCCCAGTGGTGGACGTTCCTCGAACAGCGCGACGAGACCGGAAGGTGGGGCGATCTCGGGGTCCCGGCGGTCGCGGGGTTCCTGTCCTGGTTTCGCAACGGCCGCACCGTCGAGCACACCCTGGTCGAGCCAGAACAGGCCCCCGAGGCCGGGACGCTGGAGGCGAGACTGGCCGCGCTGATCTCCTTCTACCGCTGGCAGGAGGCGGTCTTCTTGGTGCCGGTCGCGGGCCGGCTCATGCGCGGGACGCCACGCCGGGCACCGGCCCGGGGCCTGCTCGCGCACCTGGACGCCCGCACCGCTCCCGCGCCGTCCTCGCTGGTCAGGGTCCGAAGCCAGCGGCATCGTGGGCGCCCGCCGTTGCTGCTGCCGAGCGAGATTCAGGCGATCCTTGACGGCTGCGCGATGCCGGACGTCCCAGTCGGCGACTGGAACGGGAACCTGCGCGACCGGCTGCTGTTCGCCCTGCTCGCGGAGACCGGCATGCGCCTCGGTGAGGCTCTTGGCCTGCGGATCTGCGACTTCGTGATGGGCCGCGGCTCCACTCCCTATGTCGAGATCGTGCCGCGCGAGGACAACACGAACGGGGCCAGGGTGAAGATGATGCGCCCGCGGCGGGTTTATGTCGGCAGCGACCTGGAGCGACTGTTCGCCGACTACCTCACCCACCTCGCCTGCCGGGCCGCTGAGTTCGGCATCGAGATCGATACCGGTTTGCCGCTGCTGGTGAACCTGGAGCGGCCGCCGCTGCTGGCCGCCCTGCGCGAGGGCACGGTACGGGACAAGGTGTCCGCCCTCCGCAAGAAGAGGATCGGGCCCGCCTCCTGGACGCCGCACTGGTTCCGCCACAGCCACGCGACCGCGCTCTTGCTGGCCGGGACGCCGGAGTGGGTGGTCTCCCGCCGCCTCGGTCACGCACACGTGCAGACCACGCTCGACCTCTATGGCTGGGTCCGCGAGGACGAGGCCCTGCGGGCCGCGGCGAACTGGAAGTCGTACATCTCCGCCTGGCAGGTCGACGATGGCCGGTGAACAGCGTCATCTGCACGCAGCCGGAGGCGAGGATCCGTTCTGGCGGCTCTGGCGAGAGCTGCCAGAGCCCTGGAAAGGGCCGGTGATCAGGGACGGCATCGACGACTGGGAGAAGATCACCGAGAACGGCGACCGGAGTATCGATCTGACCGGTCTGCCCGACCTGATCGCCGCCGAACTGGCCTGGATGGCGCACTGGCAGGCGATGGACGGGACCCGCTCCTCGGTGCTGGGCACCAACCAGTTCGCGAACATCCTGCGCCGCGCGATCCGCGACGACCACCCCTTCCCGACCTCGATCCGGGCCATGGAATGGGAAACGCCGGCCGCCCTGCAGCGATGGTTCTATGCCACCCGCTGGGGCCGGCTCATCCCTCGCGGCAGCGTCGCCCGGCTGCGGGTGATCTTCCGCTTCAGTCGCCTCGCCCTGCTCGCCCGCTGCAGCGACGGGCCCTGGTGGTCCCTGGATGAGTGGCATCCCCGATGCGACCCGCGGATCCCGCTGGCCGAGCACGAACCCCAGGCCCACTATGGCTGTTCACCTTCGAAGATCACTCAGCCGTGGCTGCGGGAGGCCGTGAAGTGGTGCCTGGGCACCCAGCTGGAGGCCGGAACTTTGCGCTGGTCGACCGTGAGCCAAGAGCGGATGCGGTGCTTCGCCCGATTCGACCGGTGGCTGGAGACCTTCACCGACCCCCTCGACGTCCTGGGCGACCCGGCCCACGCGGTCCAGCTGGCCGCCGCCTTCCGCCGCTGGGACACCGACCCCGCCAACCGACTCCTGCGCCAGAACGAGCAACGGTTCGCTGGACAGCCTGTCCATCCCCGCCTGGTCAACGATGACCTGCGGGCCGTCGCCGAGCTCTTCGCATTCGTCGCCGCCAATCCCATCGAGGCCCGCCGGGTCCTCGGGGCGAACCCGTGGTCGCGGGTCACCGACGCACACGCGGCCGGCTGGTTCCGGCAGGTCTCCCGCATCCCGCACCAGCGCGAGCTCAACGACGAGCACTAAGTCGATGACCACGCACTCGCGCAGATCCCCGCCGCTCTGCCCTTGCTCGGGCTCGCCCGCCACGAGGAGATGATCCTCACCCGCGGGGACGGGCAGCAGGTCACCGCCCACGGTTTCGACGACCCGCAGGCCATGCGCATGATCCTGCTGCAGATCCTCACCGGACGACGGGCCAGCGAGATCCGCACCAGCCGCTTCGACTGCCTCTCCCCGGTCCCCGACCGGGCCGTCGACGCTGCCGAGGGCGAACAGATCGCCCGCTTCCACTACGCACAAAGCAAGATCGACATCGCGCCGGACAACATCCTCGTCGACGCCGAGGTCGTCGCGGTCATCGAGGAACAACGACGGTGGGTTAGCGAGCACTTCCCCGGTATCACCCCGCGTCACCTGTTCCTGCAGCGGACCGGGAACCGGCAGGGCGACAAGCCCTACCCCTCGGGCACCTACAGCTGGATGCTCCGCGAGTTCAGCAAGATCGTGAAGATCACCGATAGCAAGGGCAAGCCCGTCGGGCTCAGCCACACCCACCGCTTCCGGCACACGAAGCTGACCCGGCTCGTCGAACTTGGGCTGCCCGTCCACGTGTTGATGCGTTATGCCGGTCATGCGACCCCGTCGATGACGATGCACTACGTCGCTGCCCGCCAGGAACACGCCGAGCAGGCATTCTTGGCCACCGCGAAGCTGAGGGCGGACGGCACCCACGTCACCTTCTCCCACGACGACCACGACAGCCTCCACCTGTTCAACCAGGCCGACCGGTTCTTGCCCCACGGCTGGTGCCTGTTGCCGCCCCTGCAGACCTGCGACAAGGGAAACGTCTGCCTGACCTGCTCGGTCTTCGTCACTGACGCCTCCCACCAGAATGCGCTGGAACGGCAGTTGGACGAGACCGAGGCCCTGATCAACCGCAGCACCACCGCATTCCAGGAGCGGCACGGCCGCCCGATGCCCGAGGACAACGTCTGGCTACTGCAACGGCGGGCCGAGCACGCGGCCCTCACGAAGCTGCTGGACACCCTCCGTTCCAAGCCCGGACGCGCCGTCCAGGGCGCCGGCTGCGGCGCCGCCCCCACCGGCCCCGTTCCGCTCACTCTCGACCTCGACCGTCACCGAAGGACCTGGTCATGACCGACGACGCTCGCGCCAAGCGCACCCAGACACTCGCCACCGCCGCGAAGGCCAAGTCCCAGGCCAAGACCGCCGCAGCCGAGAAGGCGATCCGCAACCTGGTCAAACGCGGTGAGTCGATCACGTTCCAGGCCGTCCAGCGCGAGGCCAACGTCTCCCACGCGTTCCTCTACAACCACCCCGACCTGCGAGGACGCATCGAACGACTCCGGGCCCAAGCCTGGCCGGTTCCCGCACCGACGCCTCCGGCTGACGAGCAGAGCACTCTCATTCTCGCGCTGACCAGTCAGATCACCCGTCTGAAGAAGCAGCACCGAGAAGAAGTACAGGCGCTGCGAGACGCGCTCGAACAAGCCCACGGCGAGAACCTCGACCTCCGGCGCGAACTCGCCCGCCGTGGCGGCGACGCCCACGGCCCTGCTGAGGTCAGTTCGCAGTCATCAGCTCGATCAGCTCGGCGTCCGTGACGTCCGGCCGGAGCCGGACGTCGAAGTTGTATCCCTCATCGCAGAACACCACGTCAAGGCCCTCCGGAGCGAGCCTGCGGAACACAACCGCCAAGCGCACCGCGTCCGACTCCGGCGAGTCGAGATACAGGCAGGTGCCGTCCTCATGCAGATACGCCTCACCCGGACCATGCTCCGACTCGAAGGACCAGCAGAAGCTCCGTGCCTCGCTACGAGGCGTCGAGTCCGTCTCGACTGCGGCCCATCCGCCCCGGATCGCAGATGTCAGAGCCCCGCAGTCGGCGCTCCAGCCACCCGCTTCACCGTCGATCAGCACCAAGAACTTCGCCATAGTCCCGTGTCTATCACCCGCGACCGACACGCTGGAGCCACGGCACCGCACGCCACGATGCACAGATCGCATCACCGATCTGACCAGGCAGGACATCCACCTGTATGACGCAACCCGTTGATAACCACCGGGGTGGGCAAGACACACATCGCCGTCGCTCTCGCCGTCGCGGCCTGCCGGGCCGGCTACTCGATCTATTTCACCAGCCTCGACGACATGGTCCGCAACCTCACCGCCGCCGAATCCTCCGGACGCCTGACCAGCAAACTCGGCAGCTACCTGCGGCCGGCCGTCCTTGTTCTGGACGAGGTCGGCTACCAGCCCCTCGCGCGAGCCGAGGCGAACCTCGTCTTCCAGGTCATCTCAAAGCGATACGAAAAGGGCTCGATCATCCTGACCTCGAACAAGACCTTCAGCGAATGGGGACAGGTGTTCGGCGACGAAGTCCTCGCCACCGCCATCCTCGACCGCCTCCTCCACCACTGCGGAGTCATCTCCATCAACGGCCCCAGCTACCGCCTCAAGAACCGACTCGCCGCCATCGAACGAGAACGAGACGACGCAGCCTGAGCGATCACCGCCAGGACGGACGCTCGCTCATCCTGACAAGCCACCCGGACCGGCGTCGGGACACGGCGATCTCTACCATCGCCGCATGACTGATGCATCAGCTCTGGCCCCGTTCCCCCTGGACGAAGGCAGCGAATCCGACGGCTCGCACTGCCTCTATCTCTTTGACGGCGACATGGAGAAGGTCACCCCATCGACTACCGAGTGGCGCACGTATATCTGTACTGGGCGGAGCACCCAGAGGGCCCTGGCAAGATTTTCGTGAAGCTGGGGTGTGCCACCGTGCGCCGGTGACGCTCCGTCATTCATGGGGGGACTGTCGTCGAGTGTGATGACCT
>NZ_JBITTH010000050.1:0-23198 GCF_044541755.1 Streptomyces sp. NPDC085524 | reverse complement strand
AGCGGCGCGCCGGCGCGCTGGGCGATGTGGCGGGCGGCGACCTTGTCGCCGAGGTCGCGGATGGCCTGCGGGGGCGGGCCGATCCAGGTCAGGCCGGCGTCGATGACGGCCTGCGCGAAGTCGGCGTTCTCGGACAGGAATCCGTATCCGGGATGGATGGCGTCCGCACCGGAGTCGGCGGCGGCCTGGAGGACCTTGGAGATGTCCAGGTAGCTCGCGGCCGGGGTGTCACCGCCCAACGCGAACGCTTCGTCGGCCGCGCGGACGTGCGATGCGTCCCGGTCCGGATCGGCGTAGACGGCTACGCTCGCGATCCCGGCGTCCCGGCAGGCCCGGGCAACGCGGACAGCGATTTCGCCACGGTTGGCGATGAGCACCTTGCGGATGCCGCCGGTCGTCACGACACCCACGCTCCCGGTGCGCGATAGGCGCCCGCGGGCTCCTGCCAGCGGGTGCGGCCGTGCTCGGGTCCGCGGCCGTCACCGGCCTGCGTACCACTCGCGCCGGGTGCGAAGCGGGCGGCGAGCACCGCGGCGAGCGCGGCGACGTCCTCGCGGCTCGGGTTGCCGCCGGTGATCCGCAGGGAGGCCAGCGCGAGTTCCACCCCGGCTCCGGGGGCCACGGCCGTCACAGCGGGAGGTTCCCGTGCTTGCGGCCCGGCAGCGGCACGTGCTTCGTGCGCAGCATGGCGAGGGCGCTGATCAGCCGGGTGCGGGTGTCGGCGGGGTCGATGACGTCGTCGACGAGACCCCGCTCGGCCGCGTAGTAGGGGTGCATGAGCTCGGTCGTGTACTCCTGGATCTTCTGTGCGCGCATCGCGTCGGGGTCCTCGGCGCCGGCGATCTCGCGGCGGAAGATGACGTTGGCCGCGCCCTCGGCTCCCATGACGGCGATCTCGTTGCTGGGCCAGGCCAGTGCGACGTCCGCGCCGATGGAGCGGGAGTCCATGACGATGTAGGCACCGCCGTACGCCTTGCGCAGGACGAGCGAGATCCGCGGGACGGTGGCGTTGCAGTACGCGTAGAGCAGCTTGGCGCCGTGCCGGATGACCCCGCCGTGTTCCTGGTCCACGCCCGGCAGGAAGCCGGGTACGTCGACCAGGGTGACCAGCGGGATGCTGAAGGCGTCGCAGAACTGCACGAAGCGGGCGGCCTTCTCGCTGGACTGGATGTCGAGGACCCCGGCGAGGGCGGCGGGCTGGTTCGCGACGATGCCGGTGACGTGGCCGTCGAACCGGGCCAGGCCGCACACGACGTTCTGCGCCCACTGGCCGTGGACCTCGAAGAACTCGCCGTGGTCGACGACCTCCTCGATGACGCGGCGCATGTCGTACGACTGGTTGGGCTGGGAGGGGACCAGGTCCAGCAGGCGTTCGCAGCGGCGGTCGGCGGGGTCGTCGGCCTCGGCGGCGGGCGGGAGCTCCCGGTTGTTCGACGGGAGCATCGACAGGAGGTAGCGGACGTCCTCCAGGCAGCTCTCCTCGGTGTCGTAGGCGAAGGCGGCCACTCCGGAGACCGAGGCGTGCACGTCGGCGCCGCCGAGGCCGTTCTGGGTGATCTCCTCGCCGGTCACCGCGCGGACCACGTCCGGGCCGGTGATGAACATCTGCGAGGTGTCGCGGACCATGAACACGAAGTCGGTGAGGGCCGGGGAGTAGGCCGCGCCGCCCGCGCAGGGCCCGAGCATGACCGAGATCTGCGGGATGACACCGGAGTTGCGGACGTTGCGCTGGAAGATGCCGCCGTACCCGGCCAGGGCCGAGACGCCTTCCTGGATGCGGGCGCCCGCGCCGTCGCACAGGCCGACGATGGGGGCACCGGCGGCCTCGGCCAGGTCCATGACCTTGTGGATCTTCTCCGCGTGGGCCTCGCCGAGGGCGCCGCCGAAGATGCGGAAGTCGTGGGCGTACGCGAAGACGGTGCGGCCGTGGACGGTGCCCCAGCCGATGACGACGCCGTCGCTGTGCGGCTTCTTGTCCTCCAGGCCGAAGCCCGTGGCCCGGTGCCGGCGCAGGCCCTCGATCTCGACGAAGGTGCCCTCGTCGAAGAGGAGGGTGACCCGCTCACGGGCCGTCAGCTTGCCCTTGGCGTGCTGGGCGGCGGTGGCGCGGTCGCTCGGGCCGCGGAGCACGTGCTCCTGCAGGGCGCTCAGCTCCGCAGTGCGTTCGCGCAGGCTGGGGAGCGGGAGCGGCGGGGGCGTCGACGGGCGCTCCGTGGTACGGACGGGCCTGTCCTCGACGATGCTCAATGAAGGCCACCTTTCGACGCGGGTGCGCCAGCGGGCCGGCTGGCGCGCCACAGAGGTTCGGCGGACTCCCTAAAGCCGGGCTTGCGCGCTCGGCCGCGGGCGTGGAGCAGCACGAGTCCGGCCGCGGTCAGGAGGGCCGGGAGTACGGACATGCCGGCGAGCACGCCCCATTCGGCGGTGGCGGACTGGGCCGCGGAGCTGCCGGTGTCGGAGGGGACGTAGCCGGTCAGCTGGAGGAGCAGGGCGAAGAGGAAGGGGCCGAGGGCCATCCCGAGGGCCTCGCCGCCGCTGAAGAGGCCGGAGAGGGTGCCGGCGCCGGAGCGGTCCTGCGCCGCGCACTCGGTGAGCATCGCGTAGAGGAGGAGCAGCTGTCCCGCGTGGCCGACGCCGGCCAGCAGCAGGGCGGCGGGCGCCCACCAGGCGGGGGCGCCGGGTGCGGCCGTCAGGAGGAGGCTGCCGCCGGCGAGGACCGCCGACGCGGCGGTGAGGGCGGCGCGGTTGCCCCGGCGCGCGGCGATACGGGTCCACAGCGGGGGGCTGAACAGGTTCGGCGCGACGAAGGCGGCGACGAGCAGCGGGGTCGTGTCCGGGGTGCCGAGGACGTGTTCGGCGAAGTACGGGGCCGCCGCGAGCAGGCAGCCGGTGGCGATGACCTGCACGGTGGCGCAGGCGAGGAGCGCGGCGAAGCCGGGGTTGCGGCGCAGCAGTTCGGAAAGCCGGCGCAGCGCGGAGCCCGCGGCGGCCGGGCCTGCGGCCGGCACGGCGGGTTCCGGGGCGGGGGTCTGCGCGGCGGATGCGGGGCTCGGCGCGGCGGTCGCAAGGCCCGAGGCGGCGAGCGCCGGTCCGGATGCGGGGGACGCAGAAGCCGAGGCGGCGGGCTCCCGGCCGGATGCGGGGGACGCAGAAGCCGAGGCGGCGGGCTCCCGGCCGGACGCGGGGGACGCAGAAGCCGAGGCGGCGGGCTCCCGGCCGGGTGTGGCGGGCGTGGGGCGTGGGAGGCGGCGGGTGGTGGAGTGGACCGCGAGGGTGCCCAGGGCCATGACGGCGGCGCCGAAGAGGGCGGCCCAGCGGTGGCCGGGCAGGCCTCCCCCGGTGGCCTCGACCAGGGCCGGGGCGGCGGCGCCGACCGCGAGGGCGGCGACGGCGATGCCCGCGACGCGGCTGCCGACGAGGCGCATGCGGTCCTCGGGGCGGTCGGCGAGCTCGGCGGGCAGCGCGGCGAACGCGGCCTGGAAGAAGGCGAAGGCGGTGGCCGTGAGCAGGAAGCCCAGCGCGGTCCAGGCGACGCCCGCGCCGCCGGCCGCCGGGCCGGACAGCATCAGGCCGAGGCCCGCCGCTGCGGCCAGGCCGCCGAGCAGGAGGTGGGTGCGGCGGGCGCCGGTGCGGTCGGCGGCCCGCCCGGCGGCCGGGGCCAGGACCACGGCCCAGGCCTTGGGGACCAGGACGACGGCGCCGGCGAGCACGGCTCCGGCGCCGAGGGTGTCGGTGAGGTAGGGCAGGAGGAGCAGACCGGGCAGCGTGGTGTACGCGCCGGTCACCAGTGATCCGCAGCCGTACCCGATGCGGGTGCGGGTGCTGCGCGAGGCGGTCATTTGTCAACGGCTCCCGGAGTGGGCTGGGTGGTCGGTTTCACGCCCGATCGTGCGGGGCGGGGAAACCGAGTAGCCGTCCGGGTTTCTCCTCACGCGGGTCCCGCGAATTGGCAGCGACTGCCGGTTCCGGATTCTCCGGAACTCCCGGCACGGGGAAAGCCGAACTGTCGCGGGCCGTACTGATGCGCGTGTGGGGGATTTCCCCGACACGGCCGCGCCGGTCGAAAACACCCCCCGCACTTCTTGCCTGGCAACGTGTGGACAGCGGGAACGGCTTGGCCGGGCGGGGGCCGTCGGCGAATCTCGGAGTGGCCGACGTACGTGGAGAGGACCCCGGTGCACCACATGCCCGTCCCGATGCCGCCGGCCGGGGTACGCGCCCGCGAACTCGCCTTTCTCAGAAGGCAGTTGAGGATCGCGCGGCAGGGGGCCCAGTTCGTCCGGGTCAGCGGCGAGCCCTGGTCCGGCAAGACCCACCTGCTGCGGCAGCTGGCCGAATCGGCCCGCCGCGACGGGTGGACGGTCGCCTTCGGGCGCGCCCCGCGCGGCGGCCGCTCGCACCCGTACGACGTGCTGGTGGACGCGCTGGACGACGAGCTGGCCCGGGCGGACGGCGCCCTGTTCGAGCGGCTCGGCCCGGCGGCCGCCCGCCGCCTGGCGGTGGTCTTCCCCTCGCTCGGCACCACGGGCGAGCGGGAGCCCGACGACTACGGGACCGTGCGCGCCCTGCGCGCGCTGCTGACCGAACTGTCCGGCCGGGGCGGCCTGCTGCTCATCCTGGACGACGCCCACCGGGCCCGCCCCGAGGTGGTGGAGTTCGTGGAGCACGTGGTGCGCCACCCTCCGGACGGCCCGGTCCTGACGGTCCTGGCGCACCGCTCGGGTCCGGCCGTCGGCCCGCTGGCCTCGATGGCGCACGAGGCGGGCAACCTGCGCCACGTACGTCTCGCGCCGCTGTCCGAGGCCGAGGCGCGCTCGCTGCTGCCGGCCGCCCTGGACCCGCGGGCCCGGGCGCTCGTCCTGCGCGACGCCGCGGGCGTGCCGGGGCTGGTCAGGGCCCTGGCGGCGGAGCCGGGCCCGGGCCGGGGCCTGCACAGCGTGGGCGAGCTGACCACGGGGGTGCCGCCGGCCGGGGCCGGGGCCTCGGTGGGGGCGGTGGACCTGCACACCCTGTCCTCACCGGGCTGGCGTACGGCCTGTGCGGCGGCCGTGCTCGGGGATCCCTTCACGGCCGGAGCCCTCGCGCGGACGGCCGGGGTGCCGCTCGCGGAGGTGGAGCGCGGGCTGGACGAACTGCACGCGGAGGCCGTGGTCGTGCCGGTCCCGGGGACGCTGCGCTTCCGGTTCGCCCGGCCGGCCGTACGGGCGCTGGTGCACCACGCGTCCGGTGCGGGCTGGCGGCGCGAGGCCCGGGCCAGGGCCGTGGCCGCGCTGCGCGAGGAGGGCCCGGGCCGGGCGTCCCCCGCGCTCGCCGCGCACCTGCTGGACGAGGACGGCCCGCCGGCGGAGGAGGACGTACGGGCGCTCGTGCTGGGGGCCCGGGCCTGGCTGTTCGTCCAGCCGGCCCGCACGCTCCGGGCCCTGGACCGGCTGTCGGAGTCCGCCGGGCGGGTGCCGGCGGGCCTGCTGCTGCTGCGGGCCAAGGGCCTGCTGCTGGCGGGCCGCGCGCAGGAGTCCGTGGGCGTCCACGAGGAGGTGTGGCCGCGGGTCCACGAGGCGTGGGAGGACGGCGGCCGGGCGGACGCGGTGCTGTGGCGGGCCCGCGCGCTGCGGATGCTGGGCCGCCACGCGGAGGCCGGTGAACTCCTGGCCGGGGCCGGGCAGTGGGCGGCCGGGCCCGGGCTGCAGCGCGAGCGGCTGGCCCTGGCGCTGGCCGCGGGCACCCCGCCCGCCGAAGCACTCGAGGAACCGGCGGAACCGGCAGGGCGGGCCGGGGCTGCCGGGGCGGCGGTTCCGCCCGGACTCTGCGGCCTCGCCGGCTCGGCGGACGGGCCGGCCCTGCGGGTGCACGCGCTGGCCCTGCTGGCGGCCGGGCGGGTCGCCTCGGGTGACGGGCCGGGGGCCGTCGGGGCCGCCGATGCGGCCGGGGCGCTGCTGGACGGGCTCGGCCCGGCCGACATGGCGGCGGAGCTGGAGGCCCTGTGCCTGCTGGGCGGGGCGGAGCTGAGCCTGGGCCGGGCCGGCCGGGCGGAGGCGTGGTTCGCGTGGGGGCTGCGCGCGGCGCTGGAGTTCGGTCAGGCCGCTCTGGCGGGGAGCCTCGCCCTCGGGCTGGCGCGGGCCAGGTCGGCGGCCGGCGACGAGGCCTCGGCCGCCGGGTACCGGGAATTCGCCGGGGCAATGCTCGAGCATCATTCGGTCGAATCCCCTGAGGATTCCGGGAGGTCCGTTCCGGCGACGTTGCGGGCGGACCGGAATGAACTCCCGGGGAGCAGTCGGATGTTCCTTCTGAGCGATCGCGAGCGGGAAATTGCCGGACTCGTGGGTTCGGGGTACACGAATCAGCGGATGGCGGCCCGACTCGATATCAGCACGAAGACCGTGGAAACCTATATGAGCCGAATATTCAAGAAACTCGGCGTGCATTCCCGTGCCGAAGTGGCACACATCGTCGGGCGGAGCGGCACACGGTAGATTCACCCGCCGCTCACGGCCGGGCCACGGAAACGACAGCGCCCCGCCGTCCGGCCGTGTCGGCCGGACGGCGGGGCGAAAAACCGATTTCGCCCGCAGTTGCGGGTCAGGGGCGGATGCTGCCCCACTCGTCGTCCAGGGGGCAGAGGCCCAGTTCAGCCTCGATGCTCACGCCGGGTACCGCGACCTTGCACTGCTGTTCCGGAGTTGATGCTTCCGCCAAGCCCGATCCAAGACTTCCCCAAATGCCGAGTGCGACGAGCAATCCCGAGAACGCGCGCTTCGCCGTTGCCTTGTTCATCGTTACCCCCTGTAGACATCCGTGCGGTGCGGGGTACACACTGCCAACGTCCTCGAGCGAGTTCCAAGCGAAACCCGATGTCGTAAAGTGGCCTGGCAACTAGTTCCACTGGCTACGGGGGAGTAGCAACTAGATGACCGGAGAACCGCATTTCTCATCGCACTCCGAGGACTTCGACGACAGCTGTGCCATTGCATATCAGCACGCCGTGACGCACGGCCGGTACACGCGCCAAGGAGCCGCCGAGGCGCTGGGGATGAGCCTGGCGGAGGCCACCCGGATAGAGAACGTCTTGCAGTCCCTTAGCCTGTTACGCCCGATGCCCGGCGAACCGGGCGCTTTTGTCCCGGTCAGCCCCGACGCGGCCGCCGCCGACCTGCTGGGTCCCACGGAGACGCAGATCCGCGAGCTCCAGCAGGCCGTCACGGACGTGCGCGCCCGGATGCGGGCGCTGGAGCCCGCGTACTTCGAGAGCCGCCAGCGCCGCAACCAGGCCGAGGCCTTCGACATCATCAGCGACATCGGCGTCCTGCAGGCGATGCTCAACGACTGGGGCGCCCGCTGCCGTTCGGAGGTGCTCACCGCACAGCCGGGCGGTCCCCGGCCCAGCCACTTCCTCGACAACGCGCGGCCGCGCACGCTGACCCGGCTGGCGCGCGGGGTGACGGTGCGCCACCTCTACCAGCACACCGTGCGCAGCGACCTGGCGACCACCGCGTACGTGCGGGCGGTGACGGCCTCCGGGGCGGAGGTCCGTACGACGGACCAGCTGATCGACCGGATCGTCATCTACGACCGGGAGATCGTCTTCCTGCCCGAGCAGAACGTCTGCGGCCGCACCCCGGGCGCGGTCGTGGTGCGCGAGCCGACGCTCGTGGCCTTCCTCTGCAAGGTGTACGAGCACCTGTGGGCGGCGGCCACGTCCTTCACGCCGGGCGCGGAGGAGCCGACGGCCGTCACCGATGACCTGAAACGGTCGATCGTCAGGCTGATGGCCCAGGGTCACAAGGACGAGATGGTGGCCCGCCGGCTGGGCATGTCCGTCCGGACCTGCCGCCGCTACATCTCGCAGATCATGGAGGAGCTGGAGTCCACCAGCCGGTTCCAGGCGGGCGTGAGCGTGGCCGCGCGCGGGATGCTCGACTGCACGGAGGGCATGGGCTGAGGTCCGGGGCACTACGTGCCCGGCCACTAGCTGCCATCGGAGCTGGCTGGATCCGTGCCCCCGCGCCGTGCACCCTGAATCGGGCCGAGACCGGACCCGGTCCGGCGGGAAGGGGGGTGGCGCGTGCGGAGCACGGCGGTCCGTCATCTGATCCACCGGCCGAGGTCGTGGCAGCATCCGGTACCCGCGGTGCCGGACACCGAGGAGGAGTTCGTCCTCGTCGGCGAGGTGTCGGGCGGCGACCGGCGGGGCCGGCGCTTCCACGAGCTGCCGGACGTGGTCGGCGTGGTCCGGGAGGCCGCCGAGTTCATCGGGCGCTGCCACTTCGCCGTGAACCCGGACCGGGTGGCGGTCTTCTACCGCTTCGGGCTGTGGGCGGACGACGTCACGGCCCTGCGCCGCGGAGCACCGGCCGGGCGGCTCGACGTACGGCTGCGCGTGCGCCCGGACAAGGTCGTGGACGGCGTGCCGCGCGTCCTGGAGTTCCGGCTGGCGATGGAGATCGACGGGATCCCCTGCGGTGCGGGCGAGGCCAGTCTGGTCTTCCTGGCCCCCGGCGTGCACACCAACCACCGCCGTCACAGCCGGGCGGCCCTGCTGGGTGCCTCCTCGGCGGCGGACGCGGACCGCACGGGCGCCGGCCCGCTCGTCGACCCCGCCGACGTCGGCCGCGACGATCCCGCCGACGTGCTGCTGCGCAGCCCCGGGACGGCGGACGGGCGGCTCGCGGTGGACGTCGTACTGCCCCCGCCGGCCGACGGGGAGATCCCGGCGCGGGTGCTGCTGGAGGCCGTCCGGCAGGCTTCGCTGCTGACCGCCGGCCGGGCGCACGGGCTGGGGGCCGGGCGGATCACGCTGGCCTCGCTGCGGGCGCACTTCCGGGGCTACGCGGAACCGGATCTGCCGCTGCGCTGCGCCGCGGTGTGGGAGCCGCTGGGCAAGGACGGGGCGGGGCGGCGGCTGGCGCCGATCGCCCTCAGCCTCATCCAGGCCGACAGGGCCGTCCTGGAGGCCACCACGTCAGTGGTCGAAGACCTTTGAGCGCCGTTCATGCGCCCACTCCCCTTCCAGTGCCTCGCCGAGCGCGGCCACCACGTCGGCGTCGAGCATGGTGGTGATCTCCGCGTCCACGGTCCGGCCGAGCCCGGCGTCGTACACGGCGGCGCTGACGCAGAACTCCAGGCCGTCGCTGACCAGGAGGAAGGTGCGGAAGGACCACTCGTCGCCGGCGCCCGGGGTCCCGTCCGGGCGGTGCACCTGGGTGGGGCGGCCGTCCGGGCCGAACCCGAACTCGGTGAACCGGAACTGCATGCCCTGGCCGATGGCCTTGCTGTAGGCCTCCTTCAGCGTCCACAGCCGCACCAGGCTCGGGTTGCGCTCCTCCTCGGGCAGCTCGGAGACGATCAGCCGCTCGTGCGGGGTGCAGATGTGCCGGTCGAGGCCGCGGCTGTAGATGCGCCGGTCGGACAGTTCGGCGTCCACCCCGACGAGGCCGCGGGTGGTCAGGCCGACCAGCAGCAGGTCGTCGGTGTGGCTGAGGCTGATGTCGATCTGGTCGCAGCCGCGCAGGTACGGGCGGCCCGTCGGGCCGTACATCAGCTCGAGGTCCTGCGGTTCGGCGCGCAGTGCGGCGGCCGCCGCGTGCTTGAGCAGCAGCCGGGAGGCGGCGAACCGGTCGCGTATCTCGTCGTGCGTGATGTCGCGGTAGCGGGCCCAGTCCCGGCCGAGGGCGGCGCGCAGCGTGCCGGCGCCCGGGTCGGACGGCCGCCAGTCGGCGAGGCGGCCGTGCACCAGGGCCGTGCCGTGCGCCGCGAGTTCGGTGCGCACGGTGGACCAGTTGGTGCCCGCCACGGTCACGGCGAGCGGGTCCCCGATGGTCATGCTCACGGGGCGACCACCAGGGCGTGCACCTCGGCGAGGCTGCGGGCCTGGAGCACCGGGGCGACCGGGACCGGCCGGCCGGTGGCCCGCTCGGCGAGCATGACCAGGCGCAGCAGGTGCACCGAGTCCCAGGCCTGCAGGGTGTCGAAGTCCGCGGCGGCCTCCTGCGGGGTGAGGTCGAGGCCGAGTTCCTCCCTGACGAGGGTGAGGAACCGGGGCAGCTCAGTGATGTTGCAGGTGGTGTCCATGGACCGTCCCTCCGAGTCGGGCGTCGAGGGTCAGATGACCCGGTACGGGTGGCAGCGCGTCCAGCGTGTGCCGGAACCAGACGGCTCCGCCGCTCTCCCCCGCCTCCTGGGCGAAGCCGAGGGAGGGGTAGAAGCCGCGCACCTTCGCGTTGCTCCGGGTCGGCCGGTAGCGGGCCCGCACGGCGGCCAGGTGTTCCGCGTGCGCGTGCGCCAGTACGGCGGCCAGGCAGGCGTCCTCGATGCCGCGGGCCAGCGCCCGGCAGCTGAGGAACACGTTGTCCACGGCCAGCGTGTCGCCGTCGCGGCGGGTGAACAGCGCGCCGACCAGCCCGCTGTCGCCGAAGCGGTCGGCGACGCGGACGGCGAGCACCTGGTGGCCCCCGGCGGCGGCGAGGGCGGCGACGCGGTCGGCCTGGACCCGTTCGCCGGTGAGGTTGAACTGGTTGGTGCGCAGGGAGAGCTGGGACAGCCGGCGGATCTCGTGCGGCTCGGGCGGGGAGAGGCTGACCTCGATGCGGAGCTCGGCGAGGTAGTCCTCGTAGGAGGTGCTGCTCTCGCGGAACTCCTCCCGGGCGGCTGCCTCCTGGTAGCGGACGGTGCGCCGGGTGTCGTCCTCGGTGACCTGCGGGGTGTCGAACCAGCCGTCGCGGAGCAGCGCGTGCAGGTGCAGGGCGGGTTCGGCGCCGAGCGGGACCACGGCGGTGCCGGGCAGGTGGCGGCGGACCAGGGCGCGCTCGGCGGCGGAGTCGTCGAGGAAGACGAGCGCGTCGGGCGAGATGCCCAGGCGCCGGGCGATGGCGTCGAGGTTGCCGTCCTTGGGTTCCCAGTTGGCGTGGACGGCGACGAAGTCGGCGGGGCGCAGGGTCATGTCGGGGTGCCCGGCGAGGACCTCGGCGACCGGGCCGGGGTCGTTCTTGCTGCTGACCGCGAGCAGGACGCCCTGGGCGGCGAGCTGCTTGGCCACGCGCTGGACCGCCGCGTAGGGCTCGCCGATCAGGGTGCCACCGGCGGCGATGCCCTCGGGGCCGTCCTCGCCGAGGATGCCGCCCCACAGGGTGTTGTCGAGGTCGAGGACGAGGCATTTCTTGGCCAGGCCGGTGCGGGAGCGCAGGACGTGGGCCGCGTCGCGGGCGTAGGCGGAGAAGAGCTCGTCGGTGAAGGGCGAGCGGGTGTAGAGGGCCAGGCGCGGGTCGGTGGCCGGGCCGGTGGAGGCGATGACCGGGTCGAGGTCGAGGACGACGACGGCGGGGTGGGCCTCGGCCAGGCGCAGCAGCCGGGCGTTGAACTCGCGCCATACGGCGCCGAGCCGGGCGCGCCGGCCCTGGTCGACGAGCTGCTGGGTGCAGTGGCGGGGCAGCGGCAGGGTGTTGAGGACCAGGGTGCCGGTGCCGTGGGCGGTGTGCGCCTCGGCGACGAGGGTGAGCCGGTCGGCGAGCTCCTGGCAGGCGGCCTCGGCGTCGTCGGGGCCCCAGGGCAGCGGGAGCCGGCCGAAGACGGCGTCCGCGTCCATGACGCACAGGGTGAGGTCGGGGCGGGCGGCGCGCAGTTCCCCGCCGGGGTCGGTGAGGTCGCGCAGGTAGGCGCCGTGCGTTCCGTGGACGAGGCGGGCCAGCAGGCCGTGCCGGGCCAGTTCGGCGGTCAGCGGGTCGGTGAGCTGCGCGAGGGTGGAGTGGCCGGTGACGGCGACGGTGACCACATGCGTCGCCGGATGGCCGGCGAGGACCTCGTCGGTGTGCAGCGAGCCCAGTACGCGCCCGCAGCGGCGCAGTTGGGCGAGGAGGCCCGCCTCGTCCAGGCCGGGGTCGTCGGTGATCTCGGCGAGCAGGGAGCGCACCCGCGGGTAGCGGGCGGCGAGCTGCCCGCCGGTGTGCAGGGTGCGGAGTTCTTCCAGCGGGGTGGTCACCTCGTGTCCTCCTTCTCCGGGGCGCACTTCTGCAGGGCGAGGCCCGCCTTGATCCACTTGCTGGATTCGACGACGAGGGCCAGGGCCCGCTCCCCCGGTCCGAGCTCGGGCACGAGGCGGTCGAGCTGGACGAACGGCAGGGCGTTTCCGGTGTTCCCGGTGTCGGCGACGCAGGAGACCTCCCGGGGGCCGGTCAGGGCGAGGTCCTCGACGATGCGCCGGGTCATCCGGCCGGAGAGCTGCGGCGGCAGCAGGAAGCCGATCTCGTCCGGGCGCCAGCCGGTGGTCTCCAGGAGTTCCCAGAGGATCTCCGCTGCCATGGCGGGCACGCCCTCCTCGATGGCCTTGTAGTCCTCGTGGAGCATGCGCCGGTCCGGGTCGCGCCGGGCGGGTCCCTCCCAGTCGATGGTCTGGCCGGGTGGGCGGCCCTGTCCGGTGAAGCGGTTGAGGAGCGCGTGCACGCCGATGGCCTCGCCCTCGGGCTCGGCGCTGACGACCGCGGCGCCGGCGCCGTCGCCGAACAGCACGTAGTTGACGAGTTCCTGGGCGGGCAGTGCGGCGGCGGAGCGGGTGGGGTCCAGGAAGCGGGCGGTGACGTCCCCGCCGACGACCAGTCCGGCGCGGTGGCCGGAGGCGATCAGGGCGCGGCCGAGGTCGAGGGCCTGGACGGCGCCCGAGCAGCCGGCCTGGAGCTGGTACACGGGCAGGTGGTCGAGGCCGAGCCGGTCGGCGACCTGGTTGGCGGTGGTCGGCAGCAGGGTGTCGGGGGTGGTCGTGGCGAGGACGAGGAAGTCCAGGTCGCGGCCGTCGAAGCCGGATGCGGCCAGCGCCCGGTCGGCGGCCTCGGCGCACAGGTCGGTGAGGGTGTGCAGGACCTCGCCGGTGGCGAGGTCCCAGCCGAAGTGGCGGGTGCGGGTGCCGACGAAGAGGTCGGTCCACTCCTCGCTGATCCCGAAGACCTTGCCGAGGTCGGCGTTGGTGACGGGCGGTCCGGGCAGGGCGGCGGCGGTTCCGGCGATGTGGAAGGCGGCGGGCGCGTCCGGGCCCGCGGGGCGGCTCACGAGGTGGCTCCCACGCTGATCCACTCGCCGAGGAACGCGGCGAGCGAGCCCACCGTGCGCAGGGCCGGGAGGATCTGCTGGACGGTGACGCTGCCGGTCTGCGGCAGCCTCGACTCGACGCGGTCCTTCAGCTGCATGATCATCACGGAGTCGAAGCCGAGGTCGGCGTAGAACCGGGTGCCGGCGCCGACCCGGGCCGGGTCGTACCCGCCGACCTCGACGACGGCGGCGATGACGGCCTGCAGCACCGGGTCGTGGGGTGCGTCCTGCGGCGGGGCGGCCGGTTCGGCGGGGGCGCCCGGAGAGGCCGGGAACGCGGCCCCGTACCCGCCGGGGGAAGCGGGGTCCGGGACCGCGGGCCGGGTGGCGGCGCGGGGCGCCGGGGTGTGCCAGTAGCGGTGCTCGGTGGAGAACGCGTACGGGGCCAGGCGCTCCACGGTGCGGTGCGCGGGCTCGTACAGCTCCTGCCAGTGGGGGTCGAGCCCGCAGCGGTAGAGCGCGGCGGCGGTCTCGGCGAGGTCGGCGCCGCCCGCCTGCCGGCCGGGCGCGGGGTGCAGCAGCCGGACGCCCGGGGGCAGCCCGGCCCGTCCGGCGAGCTGGACGAGCTGCGGGCCGGGGCCGATCTCGATCAGCACGCCGGGCATCGCGTCGGCCATCAGCGCGTCCAGGGCGTCGCCGAACAGCACGGGCTCGGCGGCCTGGTCGCGCCAGTACGCGGCGTCCAGCGGCTCGTCGCCGAGCATGCGCCCGTAGCGGGTGGAGGCGAAGGGGATGCGGGGTGCGGCCGGGGCGAGGCCGGCGGCGGCCTCGGCGAACCGGTCGAGGGCGGGGGTCATCAGCGGCGAGTGGAAGGCGTGCGAGACGCGCAGCCGGCTGCTGCGGATGCCGAGGCCGCGCAGTTCGGCGGCGACGGCGTCGAGCGCGTCGAGGCCGCCGGACAGGACGGTGTTCCCGGGGCCGTTGACGGCGGCGACGGCCACCTGTCCGCCGAGGTGCGGGAGGGTGCCGAGCACCTCCCGCACCTCGGCCGCGTCGGCCCGTACGGAGAGCATGCCGCCGCCGTCGGGGAGTTCCTCCATCAGCCGCCCGCGTACGGCGACCAGCCGGGCGGCGTCCTCCAGGGTGAGCGCGCCGGCGGCGACGGCCGCGGCGAACTCGCCGGCGCTGTGGCCGAGTACGGCGTCGGGGTGGACGCCGAGGTCGCCGAGGGTGCGGAAGAGGGCGTGGCCGACGGCGAACAGGGCGGGCTGGGCCCAGCCGGTGCGGTGGACGGCCGGGTCCTCGTCGAGGATCAGGTCGCGGACCGAGCCGCCCAGGTGCGGGGCGAGCACGGCGTCGGCCTCGTCGAGGTGGCGGCGGTAGGCGGCGCTGTCGCGGTACAGCCCGGCGGTCATGCCGGGTTCCTGGACGCCCTGGCCGCTGAAGAGGAAGCCGACGGCCGGGGGGTGCCAGGCCCGGTCGGCGATCCCGGCCCGCAGCTGTGCGTCGTCGGCCGCGGCGCGCAGGGCGGCGGCCAGTTCCGCGGTGTCGCGGGCGGTGATCGCGGCCCGGTAGCCGAGGCCCGTCTTGACCCGGTTGCTGGTCCAGCACAGGGCGGCGGCGTCGCCGCGGGGGCGGCGGGCGACGGCCTCGGCCTGGCAGGCGAGGTTGCGGCGCAGCGCCTCGGGGGTGTTGCCGGAGACGGTGAAGACGCCCACGGGGGCGGCGGTGCCGGTGCGGCGGGCGGCGGTGCGGCGCACCCGGGGGGCGCTGGCGAGGACGGCGTGGGCGTTGGTGCCGCCCATGCCGAAGCTGCTGACCCCGGCGAGGACCTCCCCGGCTGGCAGCCGTACGGGCGCCTTGAGCAGGCTCAGGCCGCGTTCGGCGAGCCGGAGCTGGGGGTTCTCGCGGGCGGCGTGGCGGCTGGCGGGCACCAGGCGGTGGTGCAGGGCGAGGGCGACCTTGATGAGGCCGGCGATGCCGGCGGCGCCTTCGGTGTGCCCCAGGTTGCCCTTGACGGAGCCGATGGCGCAGGGCTCGGGGCGCTGGACGGCGTGGAGTTCGCCGAGGGCCGCGCATTCGATGATGTCGCCGAGGGCGGTCCCGGTGCCGTGGGCCTCGATGAACCGGATGCGGTCGGGGGTGACACCGGCGCGCCGGTAGGCGGAGGCGACGACCTCGCGCTGCGACCACCGGTTGGGGGCGGTGACGCCATTGCTGCGGCCGTCCTGGTTGACGGCGGTGCCGCGGATGACGGCGTACACGCGCTGCCCGTCGGCGAGCGCGTCCTCCAGCCGGCGCAGGACCACGGCTCCGGCTCCGTCGCTGCGGCCGATGCCGTCCGCGTCGGCGCTGAAGGGCTTGCAGCGGCCGTCGGGGGCGGCCAGGCCCATCTGTGCGTAGACGCTGCCGAGGGCGGGGGTCAGGACGAGGTTGACGCCTCCGGCGAGGGCGGTGCCGCACTCCCCCGCGAGCAGGGAGTTGACGGCCAGGTGCACGGCGACGAGGGAGGAGGAGCAGGCGGTGTCGACGGAGAGGCTGGGGCCCTTGAGGTCGAGGTGGTACGAGATCCGGTTGGCGGCCATGCAGGAGCTGGTGCCGGCGCCGAGCTGCGGGGTGACCCGGGAGTGGTCGGCCATGTGGAGCTGGGCCCACTCGCTGCCCATCGCGCCGACGAAGACCCCGGTGTCGCTGCCGGCGAGGGCGGCCGGGGACTGCCCGGAGTCCTCCAGTGCCCGCCAGGCGCACTGGAGGAGCAGCCGGTGCTGCGGGTCCATGGCCGCGGCCTCGCGGGGCGAGACGGTGAAGAAGTCGTTGTCGAAGGTGGCGATGTCCTCGATGAACCCGCCGCGTACGGAGTCGTCGAAGCCGAGCCCCTCGCGGCGCCGGGCGGGCAGCTCGCCGGTGCCGTCGCCGCCCCGGACCAGCAGGTCCCAGTAGCCGTCCGCACCGACCGCGCCGGGGAACACGCAGTCCAACCCGACAACGGCGACGGCCACCACGCCCGCGGTGCCCGTCACGGACGCGTCCCGCCGGCGGGCACCCTGGCTCCGCGCGAGGCCAGGTGCTGGGCCAGCGCGGCCACCGTGGGGTGGTCCCAGGCCAGTGACGGGTCGACGGGGATGCCGAGCTCGTCCTCCACGTCGCCGCACAGGCTCAGCCCGCACACCGAGTCCATGCCGTACACCGCGAGCGGGACGGTCGGGTCGATGCTCTCGGGCTCCCGGTCCAGGTAGGCGGCGAGCCGGTCGGTCAGCCACCCGTACAGCGGGGCGGCCGCGCTGCGCGTCGGCGCGGGCAGGGTCATGCCGGGCTCCTTCTGGTTCGTAAGGCCATGGCTGCCGGCCGGTCAGCCGGGAAGCGGGGTGTTGTAGAGGTCGTAGCTGCGTTGGTCGCCGAAGCGGGCGAGGACCTCTTGGTGGATCCGGGCCGTGCACTCGGCGGGCAGTTCGGTGCCGGGGGCTCCGAGCCGGCGGGCGATGCGGTGCAGGGCCACGGCCGCCCAGGCCGGGTCGGCGAGGAAGGGGTCGGCGGCGGCGTCGCCGTGCCGCCACACGCCGAGGACGGCCGCGGCGGCGAGCACGAGGACGTACCGGTCGGTGAGCGCGAACCAGGCGGGGCCCACGGGCGCGCCGCCGCCGGGCGGGGGCAGGGCCAGCACCCGGGTCCGCAGGTCCCGCAGTTCGTCGACCATCTGCCCGGCGAGCTCGCGCAGGGCCTGTTCGACGGGGCTGCGGCCGGTCAGCGTCGCGGCGGTCTCGACGAGGGAGGCGCTGAGGCTGTCGCGGCCGCAGGCCAGCGCGAGGTGCTCGTAGTCGAAGGGCGGCAGGGCGGCGCCGGGCCGGAACAGGGCGCCGGAGGCGGGCGGTTCGCGGAACCAGGACCGGGCGGCGAGCAGCGGGAGCTGGGGGATGATCGTGGCCTGGCAGGCGACGGTCCCGGCGTGGCCGAGGCTGACCACGGGCACGTCGCGCAGGTGCTTCTGGAAGACGCCGACGGTGCCGTCGCGGGTGTAGATCTGCGAGCCGAGGACGGTGGACAGGTCGTACATCGTGTCGCTGAGCACGCGCGGCAGCAGTGCCTTGACGGCGGCCGAGTAGACGCTGGTCTCGGCCGGGTGCAGGTGCAGGGCGCGGGTGGCGACCACGGCGAGGCAGTCGTAGAACAGCAGGTTCACGAAGGCGTTCGCCAGGGTGGTCGCGGTGTGTTCGGGATCGACGGGGGCGCCGTGGCCCGGCCCCTGGGTGCGGTCGACGAGGACGGCCGTGCGCAGGCAGGTGTCCACGGCGGCGGCGACCAGCGAGGCCATCATGGTGCGGCTCATCTGGAAGGACCGCAGGGAGGTGGGGACCCCGCTGCCGAGGGGGCCCAGCAGGTTCTGCTCGGGCACCGGGCAGTCCTCGAACTCGACGGCGTCGAAGTAGCAGCCGCGCATGCCGGTGCGGGGGCGGCGGCGGGTGACGCGGTAGCGGTCGGCGGGCAGGGTGTGCGGGTCCAGCAGGAGCGCCGAGTGGCTGCCGCTGCCGGGCCGGTCGTCGGTGCGGCAGACCAGCACGAGGGCGTCGGCCCGGTGCAGGTTGTTGACGACGGGCTTGGCGCCGCTGACGGACAGGCCGCCGCCCGTGGCGGATGCGGCTGCGACCTGGCTGCGGACGAAGTCGTTGGTGTGGGCGGTCTCGTGCTGGGCGATGGCCGCCTTCGAGCCGGAGAGCAGCAGTCCGGCGAGCCAGGTGCGCTGGGCGGGGCTGCCGCTCATCCACACGTCGGAGGCGGCCATGAAGGTGCTCATGCCGTAGCCGGTGCCGAGGGCGGCGTCGCGCCGGAAGACCGGGCGCATCACGCGCAGCAGGGTCTCGGCGGATTCGAACCGCCCGCCGAGTTCCCGCGGCACGTACTCGGCGTTCAGGCCGAAGTCGTCGAGCAGGGATTCGGCGTCCGCGGACAGCTGGGCCCGCCGGTCGGCGGCCAGCAGTTTCGCGTAGCCCGCGGGGTTGCGCGGGTCGGACGGGTCCCCGAGGAGCTGTTCCAGCGCGGCCGCCCGGTCGTGCGGCACCGCCCCGGCGGCGGGTGTGCGCGGCCGGGGTTCCAGCGTGAGGGCGCTCACCACCGGAGGTCCCCGGTACGGTGCGCCGCGGCGGCGGGCAGGTCCGCGGCGGGGACCCCGGGCACGTCGTCGTCGGCTCCCGGGCCGTCGGAGGCGGCCAGCAGCTCGCGCACCGCCGGGTCGAGGACCTCGTAGAGGGAGGAGAGGCCGCCCTCCAGGAACAGCCTGCGCATCAGGGTCCGCTGGATCTTGCCGCTGGTGGTGCGGCGCAGGGTGCCGGGCCGGATCAGGACCACGTTGCCGGCGGGCACGTCGAAGTCCCGTCCGACGAGCGCCTGGACGCGGCAGGCCAGGGCCTGGAGCCGGTCCCAGTCGGCGTGCGGGGCGCGTACTTCCTGCACGATGACCAGCTGCTCGCGGTCGGCGTCCACGGTGAACACCGCGCCGTGGCCCGCCCCGAGCGCCGGGCTGACCTCGCGGACGGCCCATTCGACGTCCTGCGGGTAGATGTTGCGGCCGTTGAGGATGATGACCTCCTTCAGCCGCCCGGTGACGTACAGCTCGCCGTCCTCGACGACGCCGAGGTCCCCGGTGCGCAGGAAGCCGGAGTCCCCGCCCGCCAGGACCGCGTGGAAGGTGTGGGCGGTGTCGGCGGGGCGCCGCCAATAGCCCTGGGCGACGCTGTCGCCGCGCAGCCAGATCTCGCCGACCCGTCCGTCGGGCAGCGGCCGGCCGTCGACGGGGTCGACGATGCGCAGGTCGAAGTCCTGGTCGACCGGGCCGCTGGAGACCAGGGTGCGGCCGGCCGCGCCGGGGGCGGGGGCGCGCAGTTCGTCGTGTTCGAGGGCGGCCGGGTCGGCGGCCCGGTGGCGGTACGGGCGGCCCGGCACGGTGCCGGAGACGATGAGGGTGGCCTCCGCCAGCCCGTAGGCCGGGTACGTGCTCTCGGCGCGCAGGCCCGCGGCGGCGAACCGCGCGGTGAAGGCGTCGAGGGTGTCGGCGCGGACGGGTTCGGCGCCGTTGAGGGCGAGCCGCCACGAGGAGAGGTCGAGCTCGGCGAGCTGGGCGTCGGTGACGCGGCGCAGGCACAGGTCGTAGCAGAAGTTCGGGCCGCCGCCGACGGTCACCCCGTACTCGGAGATCATCCTGAGCCAGTGGACGGGCCGTTTGACGAAGGCGGTGGCGGACATCTGGACGGAGGCGGAGCCCAGCCACAGCGGGTGCAGCAGATGGGCGATCAGTCCCATGTCGTGGTAGTGCGGCAGCCAGCTGCCGAACCGGTCGGCGGGCGAGGTGCCCAGCGCCCGCCCGATGGCCGCCTCGTTGGCGAGCAGGTTGCGGTGGCTGACCATGACGCCGCGCGGCCGGGAGGTGGAGCCGGAGGTGTACTGGAGGAAGGCCAGGTCGTCGGGGCCGGTGGCGGGCGGCTGCCAGTCGTCGGCCGGGGCCCCGCCCGTGGCGTCCGCGCCGATGACGTCCGAGGCCAGGACGACGACCTCGGCGCGGGTCTCCATGGCCAGCCACAGGGACACTTCGGCGGCGTTCGCCTCGTCGGTCAGGACGAGCCGGGCACCGGTGTCCTTGATGATCCCGGACACCCGCTTCAGCCGTTCGCCCCGGTCGCCGGGGAGCGGGGCGGGCACGGCGATCGCGCCGGCGTAGAGGCAGCCGGTGAAGGCCTTGAGGAATTCGGAGCCCTGGGGGTAGAGCAGCAGTACGGGCTGGCCCTGGGCACCGTGGGCGCGCAGCCGGACGGCGAGGGTCCGGGCGGCGGCGTCGAGGCCGGCGTACGAGAGCCGTTCCTCGACCGGGCCGGCCAGGGTGTCGCGCAGGAAGACGTGCGCGTCCGCCTCGCCCAGGGTCTGCGCCCGATCCAGTATCAGCTCGGTGAACGTTCGGTACTCGGTCAAGGTCGGCCCCCTCATGGTGCGCTCGGGGCAGCAGCGGTACGCGCCTCGTCCGCTCCCACCTGGGCGCCCGCATCGTCCGTTCCGCGGCTAAAGCAGGGCTTGCAGCGTCCGTGTGCGGGGGTTGCGCCGCCCGATTCAGGGGGGCGCCTGTCCGGAGCCGGGGTCGGTCGCGCGCCTAGCCTGGCCGCCGGAAACTGCCGGGGGAGGGCGCATGCGTTTTCGGATTCTGGGGCCGCTGGAGGTGGGCGGGGCACATCGCGGAGCCGGGGGTTCCGGTACCGGGTCGGGTTCCGGCGGGGCCGGGCCTTCGGGGGGGCAGCGGGTCCCGGGCGTCTCCGGGGCCCCGGGGATCTCCGGTGCTTCGGGGATCGCCGGGGCGTCGGGCACTTCCGGGGCGCTGACGCCGCGCGCCGCGAAGATCCGGGTGGTGCTGGCCGCGCTGCTGGTGCGGGCCAACGAGATCGTGTCCGTGGACAGCCTGATCGACGAGCTGTGGGGCGAGGAACCGCCCCGTACGGCCACCACCACCTTGCAGGTGTACGTGTCCCAGCTGCGCAAGCTGCTGGACGAGGCGGACGCGGAGTACGGCCGGGACGCCCTGGTGACCCGCGCGCCGGGCTACGAACTGCGCCTGGATCCCGCCCAGTTGGACCTCACCGTCTTCCAGGAGCTGCACGAGCGCGGCCGGGAGCGGATGGAGCGCCGCGAGTACGAGGCCGCCGCGCGGCTCCAGCGGCAGGCCCTGGCGCTGTGGCGCGGCCCGCTGCTCTCGGACACCCCGCACGGTCCGCTGCTGGACGGCACGGCGGTGCGGCTGACGGAGGTGCGGACGGCGGCGCTGGAGCAGCGGATCCGGGCCGACCTGTACCTGGGGCGCCACCAGGCCCTCATCGGTGAGCTCCAGTCGGTCGTGGCCGAGTTCCCGCTGCGGGAGGAGTTCTTCGCGCACCTGATGGTCGCGCTGTACCGCTCGGGGCGGCAGGCGGACGCCCTCCAGGTGTTCTCGCGGCTGCGCCGCGGGCTGGTGGAGGAGCTGGGCATCGACCCCGGGCTGCAGCTGCAGGCGTTGCACCGGCGGATCCTGGGCGGGGACCCGGAGCTGCTGCGGCCCGCGGGGCACGGGGGCGTCACCGAGGACGCGGAGCAGGGGACGGGCGGTGCCGCGGGTGCGGGCGCGGGCGCGGCCCCTACCTCGGCTTCGGCCGCCTCCTCACCCGCTTCCTCACCCGGTTCCCCTCCGGCCTCCTCCGGGGTGCCGGACGAGCCGCCGGGGACCGCAGCGGCACCGTCTGCGCCGTCGGCCGGGCGCCGGGTCGTGGTCGAACTGCCCGCCTCCGACCCGCTGTTCACCGGGCGGGAGGAGGAGCTGGGCTCCCTGGCCGAGCTGCTGGCGGCGCCCGGCGCCGGGATCGTGGTCGTCAGCGGCCAGGTGGGTGTCGGAAAGACCGCGCTGGCCGCGGAGGCCGCCCACCGGGCGGGCGACCGCTTCCCGGGCGGGCGGCTCCTGGTAAGGATGCGCCCCGGCGGGCGCGACGGCCGCGACGGCCGTGAGGCCCTGGACGGTACGGCGGTCCTCGCCAGGATCGCCCGGCTGTACGGCGCCCGCGGCACGCTCCCCCAGGACACCGGCGGAATGCGCTCGCTGCTCGCGGAGTTGACGGGCGGTCGGCGCCTGCTGGTGATCCTGGACTCGGTGGACCGCGCCGACCAGGTGGAGCCGCTGGCCGCCGCGCTGCCCGGGGCCCGGGTGCTGGTGACCTGCCGGCGGGTGCCGGACGGGCTGGACGGGCGGGTGCTGCTGCTCGACGTACCGGCGCCGAAGGAGGCGCGGCGGATGCTGACGGCGGCCGCCCGGGGCGGGGCCGATGCCCCGGACGAGACGGAGGCCGCGGAGATCGCCGACCTGTGCGGGCTGCTGCCGCTGGCGCTGCGGGCCGCGGCCCGCGCCGAGCCGTGTGCGGCGGCCCGGTTCCGGGGGACGCCGGGCCGGCTCGCGGAGCTCGACGCGGCGGACCCCGGGTTCCTGGCCCGCCTGGGTGCGGCGTACGAGGAGGCCGGCGGTGCGCGGCAGCGGGCGTTCCGGCTGCTGGGGCTGCTGCCCGAGGGGCCCTTCGGGCTGGACTCGGCCGCGGCGGTGCTGGGCACGGACCTCGTCGGCGCGCGGGCCGCGGTGACGGACCTGGTGGCGGCCCGGCTCGTACGGGAGGAACTGCCGGGCGCCGGGCGCCCGGAGCACTACCGGCTGCCGGAGATGCTGCGGCTGCTGGCCGTGGAACGGCTGGCCGCGCACGAGGAGTCGGGAGCGGTACGGGTGGCCACGGCCCGCCTGTGCGCCGCGTACGAGGAGGCGCTGCGCGAGGCCCGGTCGGCGCCGCAGGTGGGCGGCGTCCATCCGCTGGAGTGGCTGGCCCGGCGGCGGCCCGCCTTCGTCACGGTGGTCCGGCAGGCCTGCGAGGCGGGCCTGTGGGAGCAGACCGTACGGCTGGCCGACGGGCTGACCGGCCTGCTGGAGACCCTGGCCGAGTGGGACGACTGGGCCACCTGCCACGGGCTGGCCCTGGACGCCGCCCAGCACCTGGGCGACGTACCGGCGCAGGCACGGCTGCTGCGCTCGCTCGGCGACCTGGCCTGGCAGCGCCGCGACATCCCGGCCGCGGGCGAACTGTACGAGCGGGCCCTGCTGGCCGCCGACGTCGCCGCCGACCTGCCCGAACGCAGCCGTGCCCTCACGGGCCTGGCCGACCTGCGGCTGGACGCGGGCGCGGTGGACGGCGCCGCCGCCCTCCTCTCCCCCGCCCTGGACGCGGCCGCGCAGGACCCCCGCGCCCGGTTCGAGGCACTGCGCGTGATGGGCCTCCTCGCGGTCGAGTGCGGCCGCCCCGCCACCGCCGAGGAGCACTTCGGGCAGTGCCTGGCCGAGGCGGTGATCCTGGAGGACGCCCGCCTGGAGTCCTACGCGAGGCGCAGGCTGGCGGCGCTGCGCACCGCGGTCCCGGACTGTTCGGAGGTCCGGCCGGGAGTGTGGCGGCTGCGCGCGGCGGCCTAGGGCCGCACGTGTCCACCATGTGGCTACGGTCCCGGTTTAGCGGTCCCGCCTAGCATCCCGGGCCATGACGGTCCTGCCTGATGACGGGCTCTCCCTGGCCGCCGAGTTCCCTGACGCGACGCATGAGCAGTGGCAGCGCCTGGTAGAGGGCGTGCTGCGCAAGTCGGGCAAGGAAGCCTCCGGCGAGGCC
>NZ_JBITTH010000049.1:0-30753 GCF_044541755.1 Streptomyces sp. NPDC085524 | reverse complement strand
ACGTTGTCGAGGGCGACCACCTGGGTCTCGCCCTGGCCGTACACCTTGGAGAGGCCGGTGGCGCGGGCGGCCACGGCCTGGATGGTGCGCGGGGCATGGTTCATGGCGGTCACGGGACGGCTCCAAGGTCTGGGGTGCGGAGACTGTGGTGGAGGGGAACCATGTGCTTGTGCGCCACTCCACGGCGGCAGGCCAGAACGGGCTGCTCGTCGGCGGCAGCCGCATTGTCGGACGTGCACGCTCGGTACGTGCAGTATTCGGTCCCCGATGTGAATCCGGTGTGAGTGATCGCCAAACGGCCATCGGATGGGCTGTGTTCCGGGATGTGCCGGGATATGCCGACGGAGCCCGGGAGCATATCCAGCTCCCGGGCTCCTGTTTGCCACCCAATTGCGCACACCGGCACGTTCAAGAGTCGCGGATCATTCTCATACCGACGTGTTCTGCCTTTGAACTACCGCGCCATGAGAGAGGCGCAGAGGGGACTCGAACCCCCATCCATCGGTGATCGTCCGCACCCGGTCGATCCGGTGTTCGGCGGCGAATGCTGAGACTGGAGCGAGAATCTGAGTTTCATGGGGCCGCCTCCACCGGCTTGGGCCACCCCGGCAGGCAAGGCCGGGGGAGGGATTCGAACCCCCAACTGACACCCCTGTTCAGCTTCAACATCAGTTTCAGCTTGCGCTCTCGCGCACCCCCCGCTCACACGGGGGGCGTTCATGGGGCTACCTGAACAGGTAGCCGAACACCGCGTCCCCGACCCGCTGGTCGGTGACCTCGGCGCTGTTGGCCTCCTCGCGGGCGAACTTGACCGCCTGCTGGAGCTTCTCCACGCGGTCGAGCAGCTCGTTGACCCGGCGGGCGGGCAGCGCTCCGGAGAACTTCACGGTCGTCCAGTACCCGACCGGGACGTCCTCGTAGTAGACCTCGACCTGCGCCGGGTGCTTCTCGGTGGCCTCGGCCTTGACGTGGTTGCGCGGCACCTTCTTGGTGCGGATCGTGCGCACCGGGTCCGTCTTCCAAGAGTCCGTCGACGGGTCGAGGTTCCAGGACTCGGAGGCGTCCAGCACCGGCAGCTTCCGCACGAAGGCGTGCATGTCCGTCAGCTGCTTTTCCAGGAAGAGCAGGTACGACACCGGCACCTGCGCCAGCACCACAGTGCCCTCCACGACGACGTCCGCGGCCGCCGTGCGGTTCGCCCAGTCCTTGGTCGCCGTCACGTCGAACAGTCGGGTCAGTGTCCCCGCCGTCGCGCGCAGCACGTCCTCCGCCTTGACCTGCACCCGTGTGGACTCGGGCGGCAGCTGCTCGCCCTCCTCGTCCTTGGGCTGGTACGTACGCGAAATCCCGGCGAGCAACGCAGGCTTCTGGACGTCATGATTTGCTTGGGACAATTCCTGGAGAGATCTGGACTTGACGCCCTTCTCCACGGCGATTATCTGATTCAGCTTCGGCACGCTATAAACCTATCCATAGTCCGGCTCAGGGTGCATCCGGGTCTCCATATATCCGCCACCATCTGGCTGCGGTGCCGCTGGGGGTCGGCTGCCCACCAGGCCGTGAACTTCACCCGGTCCCAGCGCCGTTCACGCCGGCAGGGGGAAAACGGTCAGAACGCCGGCCGCACCCCGGCCTGAGGTCTCGTCGACCACCCGGCCGTCGCGCAGGAAGACCACCCGGTCCGCCCAGGCGGTGTGCCGGGTCTGGTGGGTGACCATGATCGCGGCTGCGCCGGCGTCGCAGCGTGCCCGCAGCACGGCGAGTGCGGCCTCGCCGGTGGTGGAGTCGAGGGCGCCGGTCGGCTCGTCGGCGAGGACCAGGCGGCGGTCGCCGATCAGGGCACGGGAAATGGCGACGCGCTGCTGCTGGCCGCCGGACATCTCGTCCGGGAAGCGGTCGGCCAGTTCGGCGATGCCGAGCTCCTCCAGCGCGGCCATGGCCTCCCGGTGGGCGGCCGGGCTGGAGATGCCGTCCAACTCAAGTGGCAGGGCGATGTTCTCGGCCGCGGTGAGGGCCGGTATCAGGTCGTGGTCCTGGAAGACGTACCCGATGGCCCGGCGGCGCACAGCCGTCAGCCGTTTGCGTGAGAGCTCGCCGAGGACGGTGCCCTCGACCACGACCCGGCCGCCGGTCGGGCTGTCCAGTCCGCCGGCCAGGGTGAGCAGCGTGGACTTGCCGGAGCCGGACGGTCCCATCACCGCGACGAGTTCACCGGGGTGGACCTTCAGATCGACGGCGCGCAGTGCGTGCACCCCGGCGGCGCCCTGGCCGTGCACCCGGCTGACCTGCTCCAGGTGCAATACGGGCGCGCCGGTTTGAACAGTGATCAACTTTGCCCCTCCTGTGCTCCGGTGGTTTCGGATACGTGTGCGCTCGCGGCGGGCGCGGGATCTGTCGCATCGGGGGTGACGAACCAGCGATGGGGCTGCTCCCCGTCCGTCCTCGTGTGAGCCCGGAACGAGCAGCCGCTCGACAGCAGCCGCAGACCGAGCGTGCATCCCGGTCTGTGCAGTATCCGATCCCCGGTGTGAGCCCCGTGTGAGTGATCACCTCACGGGCACCTCACGGTCCGGCGGCTGGACCGTGCCCGCTCCGCCGCCGGTGGGACGCGGCAGCCGTCGGGCAGACGCCGTTTTCATGCCCGGGACAGGGGCTTTCTGTGGACCACTCGCCTTTCCTCCTCGCCGCCCGGGGCTTCCTACCGGCCGATCGAGGAGATCACGGACCGCGGGGTCGAGTACGCGGCCGCCATGCTGCCTCAGGACTGGTCCCGGGTGGTGTCCGGGGTGGGGACCGTGTGCGTGCCGGTGGAGGGCTTCGGCGCCGTGTACCGGGGGGAAGGTCCATGTGTCCGCCGCGCTCGACCGCGCCCAGCAGGTGCTGAAGACCGCCTCCGCGATCTGCGTCGAGCGAGGTGTGGCTGTCACGTACCTCGGCAACTCCGCGTTCTACCCGTGGCAGCACCACAAGCAGGGCTCCCGTGCGCAGAGCGGCCTCGGCGCTGGAGGGCGAGCGGGGGCCGCACACCCTGGGCGACCGCCGCTACCGGGAGGGCTCGGTCGTCGCGCACCGGTACGGCGCGTTCGCGGAGATCCCGCGGCTGCGTGCGGACGGAACCACCGAGCTGCTGGTGCCGGACGGCGACGGCCGGATGGTGAAGGACGAGCGCGGCATCGTCTGGCGGGTGGCACAGCGTGGCCGTGACCAGCTCACACCGGCCCAACAGCGGCTCTGGCAGGCCGCCACCCGGTTCACCGACCCGGACCGGCCCGGCGCCCTGCCCTCGCCGGAAGAGGTCGCCGCCGACCCGCTGCGCCACCTGCGGGACCTGCGCGAGCGCACCGCCGATGCCCTGCTCGCGACGGCCGACACCGAAGGGGACTTCCCCACCGTCCCCGTCGGTTACGCGGTCAACCGCCGCTGCGTCGCGTACGGCACGGCCGGAGTGCTGCACGCGCTGCGCCTCGCGGGACGGGAGACCGATCCGCGGCTGCTGCTGCGGCGGCTCAGCGAGGACTCACTGCGGGCTCGCGAGGAAACGGCGCCCGGCCTGCACGTCGGCAACGCCGGTATCGCCTGGGCGCTCGCCCGTGGCTCGGCCGGGTTTGCCACCGTCGCCGCGCGCTTCCTGCCCCACGCGGACGAGGCCCTGGCAGCGGTCGTCTCCGACGCCCTGGTGACCGCCTCGACGCCGCGGCCTCCACCCGGGTGGTCGCCGCGCGCACGACCTTCGTGGTGGCACACCGCCTGGCCACGGCCGCCCGGGCCGAGCGCATCCTGGTCCTGGACGCGGGACGGGTGGTCGAACAAGGCAGCCACACCGCACTGCTGGCACCCGGAGGGCACTACGCCAGGCCGTGGTCGGCGGACGAACCCACCGTGCCATGACGGCATTGACCGTCCGCGGCCCCGCCAGACCACTGCTTTTCGGACATGGCCCCGCGCAACCGTTCGGTCCTCGGCGACGTCCGTTCAGGGGACAGGAACGAGAACGGGAGCCCGATGCGCGTACTGGTGGTCGAGGACGAGGAGATGCTGGCCCAGGCCATCGCCGAGGGCCTGCGACAGGAGGCCTTCGCCGTGGACGTCGTCCACGACGGCGAGGCGGCGACGGAGCGGCTGGCCGTCAACAAGTACGACGTCATGGTCCTCGACCGCGACCTGCCCGGACTGCACGGCGATGAGGTCTGCCGACGCACGACGGCCGCCGGGGCGGACGTCCGGATCCTCATGCTGACCGTCTCCACCACGCTGGCCGAGCGTGTCGCGGGCCTGAACCTCGGGGCCGACGACTACCTGGCCAAACCCTTCGCGTTCGCCGAACTGATCGCCCGCATCCGGGCCCTGGGGCGCCGGGCCCGGCCGGCCACCCCGCCCGTCCTGGAACGCTCGGGCATCCGCCTCGACCCGCACCACCGCGCGGCCAGCCGAGACGGACGCCCGCTGGCCCTGTCCCGCAAGGAGTTCGCCGTCCTGGAGGAGCTGCTGCGCGCCCAGGGCGGACCCGTCTCCGCCGAGGACCTGCTGGAACGGGCCTGGGACGAGAACATCGACCCGTTCACCACCATCGTCCGGGTGACGATCCGCGGTCTGCGCCGCAAGCTGGCGGACCCACCGCTGATCGAGACCCTCACCGGCGTCGGCTACCGGATCCCGTGAGCGGACGCCCCGGGCGGCCCGGCGCCACGGCCGGCGTCGGTCCCGGCACCGGCAGCAGCACCCGTACGGTGAGGCCCCCGCCGGGACGCGGCTGCGCTGTCGCCTCACCGCCGTGGGCCCGCGCCACCGCCCGTACGATCGACAGCCCCAGCCCGCTGCCCCGGGCCGAACCGACCCGGTCGGTCAGCCGCCGGAACGGCGCGAACAGCACCGGGACCTCGTGCGCGGCGATCACCGGACCGGTGTTGTCGACCACGACCTCGGCCCCCTGGCGCCCCACCGAGACCCGCACCGCCACCTCGCCGCCCGGCCTGTTGTAGCGGACGGCGTTGTCGACGAGGTTGCGGACCACCTGCTCCAGCAGGACCGGGTCACCGGTCACCGTGCCCGGCTCGACCTGGTCAGCCACGGTCACCCCCCGGCGTTCCGCATCCGCCGCGGCCGAGTCCAGCACCGATTCCGCGAGCTCCGCGAGGTCCACCGGCACCAGCTCGGTCAGCGAGTTCTCCGCGCGGGCGAGCGTCAGCAGGGCATCGATCAGCCGCTCGTGGCGCGCGCTGACGGCGAGCAGGTTCTCCCCCAGCCGCCGCACCTCGGGCGGGGCGTCGGCCCGGTTCATCGCCACCTCGACCAGCGTCCGGTGGACCGCGATCGGTGTCTTCAGCTCGTGCGCCGCGTTGGAGATGAACCGGGACTGGCCGGCGAACGCTTCGTCGAGCCGGTCCAGCATGCTGTCGAAGGAGTCCGCCAGCGACTTCACCTCGCCCGCCGGTGCCTGAAGGTCGATCCGGCGGTGCAGGGTGCGTCCGGCGATCCGCTCGGCGGTGGAGCTGATCACGCTGAGCGGGCGGACCAGACGCCCGGCGACCAGCCACCCCGCGGTGGTCGCCATGGCCCCGACGGCGAGCACCGCCAGACCGCCCTTGAAGATCAGGTTGAGCTGCACCGACTCGAAAATGCGCTCTCTGATCACCAAATACGCGGACCGACGCTCGATGAGGTAATTCTGAAATTCCGCCGACTGCCCCGGCTCCAGGTTGTAGCCGTCGGGAAAAGCGACTTCGAGGCTGTAGCGCATCGAGCTGTCGACCAGCACCGCGGTCACCGCGAGAACGGCGGCGGTCGCCACGAAGAACATCATGCCGAACACCAGGGTGAACCGGAGCCGCAGGCTCCCGCCCCAGGTGTGACGGACCGCGGAAGCCTCGGAGGAACGGGCGGTCACCGCCGCCCGCCGCCCCGCCGTACAGCCTCGACCACAGGTGTCCTCATCCGCCCCACTCGTCTCCCCAGGTCCGCCCGATGCCGATCGCGGGCAGCCCAAGTATGCGGGACCGGATGTGACCCCCGCGTGAGCGGTCGCCTCACTTCCCGTTCGCGGCCAGACGCGCTCACGGGATCGCGTAACCGAGCAGGGACTCCCTGGTGTGGGGACCCTCGCAGTCGGCTCGCGGGGATACGAAGTGGTCGCCGCTGGAGGGGACGTAACAGCGGTCGAGAGGGATCGACCCGGGTACCTGGCTCGTGTGGATGTGGCCGACGGGCCCCAAGGGGAACTGGCCCCGGCCGGGGTTGTAGCCCCGGCGCAGCACGGTGTAGGGGAGGTGCTCGAACCCGCAGGAGAGCTGAGCCGGGGAGAGGTCGTTGCGGTTGGCCAGTGCCCACGTCGCCCACGCGGGCTTGGCCGAGCCGTCCGCCCTGCGAAGACCGAGCTGGAGGCCGCCCTCATGCGGATTGTCCTGCATCCGGTGGTAGACGTAGCTTTCGATGCCCGGCGTCCCGAGCACGTTGTGGAGGCTCCAGCACACCGTGCTCGCCTGGTCAGCCTCACCGGACTGCTGACCGGAGTTGACCCCGCTCTCGGTGAGCTGGACCGTCCAGGCATGGGGACGGTCCGGGAACCGTTGACGCAGCCGGCCCAGCAGGATGCCGAGGTTGCCGTAGGTGATCTCGGGGTAGTCGTCGGCGGAGAAGACGGAGCTGAAGAGGTTGGGCGAGTAGGGGTGATGGGCCACCTGCCACCGGCGCGGCCCCACTCGGGCGTTCAGCCCTTCCAGCACCGTCATACCGGACAACGTCGCGTTGCGGTCGGCCGGGCGGTCGAACTCCCGGCCGAAGTGGTGGTCCAGCGAGGTCAGAACTTTGGCGGTCGCCTGCTCGGCGGCGATGCGGTCGTAGGCGGCGTTGTAGTTGGCCGCGATCTGGTCGAGCCATGCGTTGGCGTCACACGGCACCCCTTGGCCGCAGCCGATGTCGAACCAGTCGTTGGTGTTGACCTCGTTGTTGATCACGAAGTCGGCGATCCGGCCCCGACCGCGCCTTCCGTCGCAGCGCTGGGCCGGCATGCCGGCGAAACGTCCGAAGTCGGCGGGATCGCTGGGCACGCAAAAGATCTCGAACCCCGGTGAGGCGGGTGAGCAGGGGCGCCCCTGGCGGGCCCATGGAGGGGTGCCGTAGACGATGGCGGTGACCACCAGCCCGCGATCGCTCCACTCCTTGACGGCCGAGTCCACCTCGGCGGGGATGGTGAAGCAGTGACCGTCGTACAGCTGCTCGCCCGCGGCGCACGGAGCGGCCTTGACACTCGGCTCCCACTGCGCCCAGAGCAGGTTCATCGACACGCCACCGGTGTTGCTGCCGGAAAACTCGTCCTTGTTCGGCCAGAAGTCAGGCTGGATGCCTTTGATCCGGTAGTCGGAACGCGTCGGATAGGGCAGCGGACCAGCGGCTGTGGTGGCCGCCTTCTGCGAAGCGGGGCCGGTTGATTCCGCGACGGTCCCCTCCGCAACCGAACTGATCCCAGTGAAGGCAAGCGCCACGCAGCACAACGCCGCGAGCCCAGCCAGCAGGCGCCGCCGCTCGATCCTTCTGCGTCTCATCAGGTCCTTTCACAACGCAACAGGTCCCGGCTGCCGCCCGGGCCGTACGGCCCGGGCCCCCTTCCCGCGCACATGCGCATCCCTGCGAGGGACGCCATCGGGCTGCGAACGGGAGGAGGCCCGGCCTTCCACGGAGTCAGGTCAGCGGACGCCGGCCGCCCTCCGGCGGCGGGCGTACACCGCTGCTCCGCCGACTGCCGCCAGGGCCGCGGCCCCGGTGGCGGCGACCGGCTGCCAGGGCGTCTCGGCCGCGGGTGTCCCGGACGCGGCGGCGGCCTGGGCCGGCTGCTCCTCGACCAGGCCGGCGTACCCGCCGGCCATGCCCTTGCGGTCGTACTCCGAGCCGGGCATCTTGTCGCCGTAGCGGGCGGTGACCAGCTTCTGGTAGGCGGCGAGCGTGACACCGCGCTGTCCGCCGAGGCCGGTGGTCGCCTCCTCGTTGAGCGGCTCGACCACGCCCTCGGCGGTGAGCCGGTACCAGGCGTGGATCTGCGGCTCGGTGAAGGCGCGGCTCTGCGGGGTGCCGCGTTCGGCAAGGCTGACATCGTTGTCGCCGTCCCGGATGCCGGCCAGCTCCCAGCCCTCGGCGCCGACGTTCTGCGGGCCGCTGCCCGTCGTGGGGGTGTTTCCCTTGGGCGCGAGCAGTACGGCGGCGTGTTTGCCGTCGGCGGCGGTCACCCGGGAGACCAGGTAGGAGAGCCGCAGTGCGGTCTGCGGGGTCGCCTGGGTCTTGCCGGCTACGAACTCGGGGCTGATCTCGAACATCGGCACCGGGTCCTTGAGATCGAACCTCGGCGGCGCGGCGACCGCGGCGGGTGCGTTGCCGACGGTGCCGCCGTCCGCGGCGGCGGCAGTTCCGGGCTGCCGGGTCGAGACCAGGAAGCGGGAGACGGTGTTTCTGGTCTGGTCGCTCCGGAGGGTCTGCTGGGCGGACGGGTAGCCCGCGATGCCGTCGCCCTCCGCAGCCTGTGCGGGAACGATTCCGCTCAGCGCGGCGGCGAGTGCGGTCGTGGCGAGGACGGCGGCCCGGACGGCAGCGCGTTTGGTGCGTCGCATGGTCTGCATGGTGGGTCTTCTCCTCAGCCCTGGATGCCGATGCGGGAGTGGGTCCACTGGAACTGGTTGTTGTTTACGTAGGTGGAGTGGTTCCACCAGGTGTAGGTCTGGGTGGTCTGCCATGGGTCGCCGACCGCGATCATGTTGGTGGCGCTGTCGTAGCCGTAGATGACGTTCATGTGGCCGCCGCCGCTGCGCCAGCCGAACCGGACTGCGAACGGCCGGCCTGCGGCGATCTCAGCAGTGGACTCACTGAACGAGGCGTTGCGGTACAGACTGCGGCCGCTGTTGCTCAGCCCCAGCTTGGCCAGGCCGTTGGCCATGTCTTCCAGCGTCGCGGGCTGGTTGTTGCAGTTCACCCACGTGCCCTGGGCGGCGAGCTGGCAGAACCGCTCCTGGGTGACGGTGCGGCCCCAGTACTTGGCGATGGTCACGCCGGAGGCGTCCCAACACCACTGGGTCCTGACCTGCTTCTGCATGTCGATCTTGATGGTCTTTGCGGTCGTGGGGGTCGTGGGGGTGGGGGTGGGCTTCGGGTTCGGGTTCGAGCCGCAGACCGGCAGACCGGTGGTGTTCTCCTGGATGAACGCGTCGGCCATGTAGTACGAGCCGGTGTAGATCCACCGCGGGTTGTTCTCCACGGTGTCGCCAGTCGTCCGGCAGGACATCTGGATCTTGTCACCGACCTTCGAGGAGCCGACGGCCTGGGCCGAGAGGGACGGTTTGGCACGGTGATTGACGGTGCTGTAGTTGCCCTGCCCGCCGGTGACCGTGCCGGAGACGGAGCCGGCCTGGGCGAGGGCGCCGAAGCTGAACAGCAGGCCGCCGGAGAGTGCGGCGGTGACCGCGGCTATCAGCGCCTTCTTGCGGCGGGACGCGCGACGTTTGTGCATCATGCTCCTTGATCCGAGTGATCCGAGAAATTCGGGCCAGGGCCAGGGCGAGGGCCCGGGCCAGGGCCAGGGCCCGGCGGTGGACGGCCCGCCGGTGGGGATGCCGGCCGGTCAGCCGACCTTCTGGACTGTCCAGACCTGGGCCGCGCGGCCGTCCGCGCGCTGGAGGTCGAGCAGCCATTCGCCGTAGTACGGGCGGTTGCTGACCGTCAGGGCGTATCCGCCACTGGGGTCCGTGATGGTGGTCGTGCCGCTCTTGGCGTTCAGCTTCCACTGCTGGGTGGAGCCGTTTCCGCAGGGCTGCTGCGCGATCCACATGCCCTGGGCCGGGGCGCCGCCCGTCTGCAGGCACTTGCCGGAGACCGCGGACTTGATGCGGACCAGCCCGCCGCCCGCGTCCTCGAAGAGCCACTGCTGGTGGGCGTAGCCGTTGGCGCGCGCTCCGACGAGCAGCGTGCCGTCGGCGCTGCGGCCGCCCCACAGCTCGGCGGCCGTACCAGTGCTGCCGTTGCCGAGGGTGTAGCGGGCGCCAGGGGTGGTGCGGTCGTTGGCGCCCGTCGTACGGAAGGTGGTGGCTGTGCCGGGTCCGCTGTCGCGGCCGGACGCGTCCCGCACCGAGACGGCGACCTTGTACTCCGTGCCGGGCTGGAGGTTGTAGATGCGCAATGTCTGCGACTGGACCCAGGTCAGGTGCTTGCCGTTCAGCATGACCTGGTACCAGGCGGCGCCGTCTGCCTTGGGCCAGCTGGCCACGGCCGAGTTCGACTGGATCTGACCGATGGTCACTGCCGGTCCGCCGGTCGGCTTTTTGGTCGGCGTCGGCGTCGGCTCGGGGTTGGGGCCCGGATCGATGCCGCCGCCCTTGGTCTTCATCAGGAACTGGTTGTCGGCGATGTTCCAGTGCGTGGCCAGGTAGCTGCCGGCCTTGGGGCTGGTGTGGAAGTAGTCGTCGTGGTTGCAGTCGAGGATGTTCTCCGACGCCTGGTTGGTGCAGATGTTGCGCATCTGCGGGTAGTACGGGGTGTCCGAGTAGCACATGACGTCGTACTCGTCCGTGCAGTGCGCGCCCCGGCTGGTGTTCGGTGCGCTGTTGTTGACCGCGCCGAGGTTGTGGCCGAGTTCGTGGGCGGCGGTGTGGCCGCCCCAGCAGCCGGAGTCCGTACGGCCGTAGGACGGGCCGAAGTTGCTCTGGTTGTTCTGGCCGGGCCGCTCGTCACCGGCGAAGGTGCCGATACCGCAGTAGACCTGCGTGTCCGAGAAGATCATGTACTTGCGGTCGCGGCGGTCGAGGCCCTTGGCGGCGAGCGCGTTGTTGGTCGCGCTGAACTCGGCCAGCGCGGAGGCCGGGAGCTCGATGTTGAGCACGGTCGGCGTGCAGTCGGCGGCCGTCACATAGCGGATGTGGCGGATCCCGCCGGTCTCCTGCGCGCTCGTGGAGTAGATGACGTCGGCGTCGGCCGCCCACTTGCGGAACGAGGCGAGGTACTCGGCGTAGCGGTCGCGGCCGGGAGCGTGGACGTACACCACCTGGACGCGGTTGCCGGAGCTGCCGTCACCGTCGCACTGGACGGTCTGCCCTGCGGGCCCGGCGGCAACGGCCTGGCCGTTGTCGGCCGCGGGAGCCGGGGCCTTCGAGGCTGAAGTCTTCGCGGTGCTCGCGTCGGCGGCGGGCGCGTCCTGAGGACGTCCGCCGCCTTCCGCCGCCGCGGCGCCGGCCTCGGGGCCGGCCGGATCGGACGCCACGGCCCGGCTGTTCACGGCCGGCGGGACGTCCTTCTTGATGTCGACGTCCTTGGGCGGCGCGTCGGGGCCGTGGCTGCACAGGCCTGCTTCCGTGCGGTAGACGCCGGCGCAACGGTCGCCCTTCGGCGCGGCCTTGAGGCCGTCGAAGACCATGCCACGTGCCGTGTCGTTGGCTGGCTCGCCCGCAATGGGCTCCGGTTCCGCGTCCCGGGCCGGTGCGGCGGCCGGTGAAAGGGCGTCCGCGGCGGCTCCGGCCCGTGCGGGCGTCCCCGCCTCGGCATGGTCACCGAGGCCGGAGTAGGCGAGACCCCCCGCTATCACCGCCGCCGAGGCCATGGCGGCGGTGAGAAGTATCAACCGGCGTGGCTTGCGCCTATGTTCACGTTTTCTTCGACGATGACTCGTCATGCGCACCTCAAGTCCTTGGTCGGAGGAATGGGTGAACGGAAGCCTGCCAGACCGGTAGGTGGAGATTTCGGGCAAACAGGAATTGGGCCCAAGATATCTGACCGTTACCTCGCGCTCCGTATCTGATGAGCAGTCAATCTCCTTTGAAATAGGCATAGTTGCTCGGATCGACTGGCGCTGGTACAGGCTTTTTAGGGGATCTCGTTATCGAATCGAGATAAATCGCGAGTCGCTGTTGACGGCGATTCAGTCGAGGATTCACCTAATTACTACGAACCGAATTGACCCCGTTACAGCTGGTGAGAGTCCGTCAACTCTGGTCGAGGGGATGGTGAATGTCCATGCCGTGGCAGGCGTTCATGCATGCGGAAGCTGAGGGGGTGGTCCGTGAGACGCCCACGCGATGCGTGAAATGGTGAATGTGATGCTCTATCCGGGGCGGAACGCATCGCTTGTAGCAAAACTGTTGCAGATCTGATTCAAATGCGTGCGGGGCAGCGGCATTACGGTGCCGCGGCATGAGACCTGAGAAGAAGTCAGAGGGGGCGCATGCGCTCTGTGAGCCTCTTTCATCCTCTCTTGGCGGGTGAAACGGGCTGGCCGAGGGTGTGGCGAGGAGGCGGGGTCCCTCATCGTCGGCGTAGTGGCCCACTCGTCACACCGGCGACCGGAAGAGCCCACTGCAGCCAATTTTGTGCGCACAGAGAACACTGGGCCGGCGCTACCAGACAAGCATCGTGCGTACGAACCCGTAACTTCTGTATGCAAGGGGCCTGCCTGTGACCGACGGCCCCGCGCACCGCATCGAGGGAGTGGACCATGGGTTCTCAGGTGAAGACGTTCGGGTTCGGCATGCCGTGGGAGTCGTTGTACGGCTACAGCCAGGCCACCCAGGTCGGTGAAACGGTCTATGTGTCGGGGCAGCTGTCTCATGACCGTCACGGCGACTTCGTGGGCGCCGGTGACTTCGAACTGCAGGTCCGCACCACGCTGGAGAACCTGGACCTGGTGCTGAGGCAGTTCGGGGCCGAGCGTGGCCAGATAGTGGAGACCACGGTTCTGGTGAGGAACCTGCGTGAGAACTTCGACACGACAGCACGCCTCCACGCGGAGTACTTCGGGGAGCACCGGCCCGCCAGCACGGTCATGGGCGTTTCCGACTTGGCGCTGCCGGACCAGCTCGTGGAGATCGGCGCGCTTGTGCGTCTCGACGTGAAGGCATAGGGGAGGAGGTCGGTCTGATTCCTTCGGCCTCCTTCATCCTGCATAGCTGCAGGTCAGCAGCGTATGGACAGCCTGAACGATGGTGCCGATGCGGCGGGTGGAGCATCTGGCTCGCCGAAGCAGCCGCCAGGATTTCAGCTGGGCGAAGGCGCGTTCGCCGGGCGCTCTCAGCCGGGCGTGGTCGCGGTTGAACTGCTGGTAATGCTGCGGCTGTTCGCGGTGACGGTAGTACGGGGTGCGGAAGGTGGCGCCGGCGCCCTGGTAAGCGCGGTCCGCGAGGACGAGGATCTGCCGGGTCAGACAGGCCTGGACGATGCCATGGGCGCGGGCTGCGGTCAGGTCGTGAGTGCGACCGGGTGTCGCGCGGGAGAACCGCAGCGGTGTGCCATCAGGACGAGTGACGACCTGCACGTTCACGCCATGCCTGCGGTGCTTTTGCGAGTAGTAAGGCTCGTCGGCGTGGATCCGGTCGGTGGGGATCAGGGTGTCGTCAACGATGACGTGGTCGCCCTCACCGAGGCCGGTAAGGGCTTCGTGGAGGCCGGGCGCAGAGGAGACCAGGACGTCCAGGGTTTCGTCCACGTAGCGCCAGGCAGTGGCCTGGGATACCCCGAAACCCGCTCCGAGCTGGGAGAACGTCTCGTTCTTGCGCAGGTGGACGAGGGTCAGCAGCGCCTGCTGGAAGCAGCCGAGTTTGCGCCAGCGGGTGTTGCGGGCCAAGCGATGTTCGTACAGCAGCCAGGAAACATGTTCGACGAGCTCATGCGGGACGTCGAGCGTGGCAGGGTACGGAACCAAGAGGCCCCCTCCGATCGCCGGTGTGATGACTGGAATCACCACGCCAACGGCGAGGGGCCCTGCCTCGTCACCACAGCCACTGACCAGCTCATTTCATCCTCCAGCGCAGGATGAAAAAGGTTCAGTGGGGGTTTACGCGGCTGCTTTTGCGTTGGCGGCCGGGTTGTTGGTCGCGGCGGGGTGGCGACGTCGCCGGCGGCCGCGCTGACCGCGCCGGTCGCCACGACGGCGGACGAGCTACCGCCCTGGCAGGCCAACGGCATCGTCTGGGCCATGGCCCAGACGAACGGGGTCGTCTTCGCGGACGGCACCTTCTCCGCTGTCAGACCACCGGGCACACCGGTCGGCAGCAATGAACGGCCGGCGGTGAACTTTGTGGCGCTGAACGCGGCCGCGCGCGCCGACTTCCTGCGCGCTGTCGTTCACGGTGACCATCGGAACGGCGACGGTACGGGCGCTGACGGTGTCGCCCGACCGCAAGACCCTCTACGCGGGCGGCCGCTTCGGAGCCGTCAACGGCGTCAAGGTCAGCAACCTGACGGCCATCGACATCGCCACCTGCACCCGAAGGCCAGCTTCAGGCCGTCGGTGAACGCCACCGTGCGGGCCCTGGGCGCCACCGGCGACAGCGTCCACCTGGGCGGCGACGGCACCGACTACATGTGGGTGGGCGGTGAGTTCACCCACGTGACCGGCACCTCGACCAGCTCCTACGCCGATAGGCCGCAGCAGGGCCTGACCCGCTTCGCCAGCGGCCCGGGCACGGGCGCGCCGTCGGTGCCGCAGGAGGTCAGCGCCTCCAGTACCAGGCGGGGCGAGATCGACGTCCGCTGGAAGTCCAGTTTCGACCACGATGACGGCAGACTGACCTACCGCGTCTACCGCAATGGCTCCAGCGCCCCCATCCACACCGTCACCGGCTCCTCCATGTACTGGAAGCGCACGCAGCTGACCTTCACCGACACAGACGTCCAGGCCGGAGCCACCTACACCTACCGGATCACCGCCGACGACGGCACCAACACCAGTGCCCTCTCCGCACCCGTCAAAGTCACCACGTCCACGTTGCCGCCCCACATAGAACGCCGCGGCTACCACCCCGGCCAGGGCCACGTCGCGACCTCCCGCGCCCTGCCACCCGGATTCGGCCACGAGGCGACCTGGTACCTGTACACCAGCGAACAGCCCGGCACGGTCAGGCTCTACGAGTGCCAGGTGGGCGGGCACTCCCTGCTGACCCCCGACCCCGGCTGCGAAGGCCAGCGCCCGCTGGGCCTCGTGGGCTGCATCCGCACCAGCCGGGTACCCGGGACGGTCCCCCTCTACCGCTGCTGCATCCCGGGCAACGGCGACCACTTCGTATCCCCGCGATCCGACTGCGAGGGTCCCTACACCAGGGAGTCCCTGGTCGGGTACGCCATACCGTGACACGGTGCGCGCAGCGACGGCGGGGGGTGCCCCGATGGGTTTCGTCAACTGGTTGGGGCTGGCGCAACCACCTCATCGACCAGATGTGGCGGGTCCCGTCCAGCCGTTACCCCGAGCCAGCGCCCCGACCCCAGCCGGCTCCGGCGACGACGACGGCACCATCACCACCTCCGATGACGTCAGAAGCCGCATCTCAACCGATCCCCGCTCGGGTGATGTTCCCGGTGTGCGTGCATGAAGGCAGGGCCTCTCGGTAGCTCGGGGATGCGAATCTGACCGAGCAGTGCCGGGCGGCCCTGGTGTCCTTGTTGTCCGCGTCCGAGCCCTTCCGGTTCAACTCGGCTGCACCATCGTGTGATTGCCTCGCGCACGTGTACGGCAACGCTGCCGACCATCCCGACCGGGAACGCCGGTATCCGTCGGACATGACGGACGCGGAGTGGGCGGCCATTCGGCCGTTGCTGCCGGTGCCGGCCTGGCTGAACGGACGGGGCGGACGCCCCGAGGGCTACCGCGACCGCCAGCTGCTGGACGCGGTCCGCTACCTGGTCGCGGGCGGGATCTCCTGGCGGGCCATGCCCGCGGACTTCCCCGGCGGCCAGGGCCTCGACCAGCTCCTCCCGCGCGATCACCCGCCGCTTCAGCTCGATCTCCGCGGCCTCCAACGCCTCGGCCAACCGCGAGGCTTCCTCCCGCAGACCCTCCACCCGCACACGGGCAGCCGCCTCCCGCTCCTCCAGCATTCCCGGCACCGACGCCACGGCGCACCCCTCGATCACGGAGCCGAAACAGGACGCCGCATCCCTCCCTCACCCTGAGTGAAACCATGTCTGACCAGCAGAAACCAACAGATCACGTTCGGTTGAAATACGGCTTCTCATCCCACCGCTCCAGTCCTATGTCAACGGTATTGGGACTGACTGCCGAGTTCGGGTAGGCCGGACAGATCGGTCGGGAAGTCTGCCGGCGGAGCGGTGGGGAGCGGCAGCGGGGTCAGCGGCAACCGGTGGGACGGGAAGCCCGTCGGCTGTGCCGTGGGGAGCGGCGGTGGGGTCAGCGGCAACTGGTCGTCCTGCGTGGACTCGGTAGGCTTGCCGTCCCGCAAGTCCGATTCGTACACGGCCATGAAGACCGCGCACGCCGCGGCTATCAGGCTGAGGAGGCCCAGGACGACAACGGTCTCGACCCGTGCCCGGCCGTGGCTCGGCGGCAAGGCGGTGGCACGGTCTGGGCGGCCGTGCGGGTAGCGCACCGTGACCGTGTGCCCGGGCAGCAGCCTCGGCGAGCCGCCCGGCTCCTTGAAGCGGATGGCCGCTCCGTCGGGCGTACGGAACTCGAAGTGGTGATAGTGCGTGCGCGAGGTGCCGCGGCCGTGTCCGCCCCGGGTGACGACGTAGGCGCCGACGCAACGCCCCTCGGTGGTGATCCCGCTGCTCCACGCGTCTCGCAGCCTGCGCATTCGTACCACTGTCCAGACGGCTGCGAGCATGCAGAAACTAATGAGCAGGCCGGGTATGAGAAGCGGCACGTGGTCCATGGTTCCCCGATGAAAGGTGGTTGGATGAAACTTGGCGGATCCGGTTCCAGATCGGCGTCTCCTTCGGCCGAGCGGGCGGCGAGCCCTTCTGGTCGGCGAATACGCGCGCGACGAGTGGCGCCGTGGGCGAGGGACCGCGGTAACCGCATTCCCCACCCGCTACGACCTCTCGTGCCCTGGTGGATGTGGCCATCCGCAGCGCCGGCGTCGCACCGGGTCGCAGCCTGCCGAGCACGGTCTCCCCGTTTGCGGAGTCCAACGCGCCGGTCGGGCTGTCCAGTTCAATTTCCAGGGCGTGCATCCTGGACTCCCCGGAGCCGCTCAGCCCCGATTACCGTGCCGCAGACCGAGCTGGTATCCCGGTGCGTGCAGTATTCGGTTCGCGAGGTGAGCCCAGCGTGAGTGATCGCCTCACGGCCGCCTCACGCCCCGGAGGCTGGACTGTGCCGCCGCTGGTGGGGTACGTGACAGCCGTCGGGCGGGCACCGTCTTCAAGCTCGGGACAAGAGGCCTCGGCGGCAGCAGTGCGAGCGACGGGTGGAATTCGCACTTCCGGCCGGAGCCGCGCGCACCTGCTGCTCATGCTCCCCGGCATTCCCGAAACCGCAGCATCGCGGTGCGCATACCCGCAGACGCGGCGTCCCAACAGCCTGCCGATGTACAAGATCACCTCTGCGCGGGGCGCGCATGGCCCGGCCTATCGGGCCAACGGCTCTGCGGAAGGGGCGTGAAGCAGCCCCGAGTCAACCTCGCCGACCGGCGCCGCCGCGGCGTGGTGCCGTGTGCGTCTGGCCGACTCCGCGGGCGGTATCGGGCCCAGAATGCACAGACGGAAGCGAGAAGGAAGCGTCAGCGCGCTGCACATACCGCCCACTCTGCCCGTAACGCACACAGGGGCTCTGTCCGGTTTGCTTCGCGCGGGCCCCTGACCTGCGGTTTCCTTACACGTGTTTGTGCTAGATCTTATTCCGGTGACCCACCACATGGAGTGCGTGGCGATCCTGGAGCCGGTGCGGGAAGACGCCTGACCTGCGGCTTTATGGTGATCGCCGGAGCCGGTGACGAGAGCTGCCGGCCTGCCCCGCACCCACACCCGCCGGCGGATTCCCTGGACCGGGAGTCCGTGGCGGGCTTGGTCTGCCCCGGTTCGTCAGGGGCGGGTGGTCGGGAGAGCCGGTGTGGCGTGTGCCCAGGTTGCGTCGAACTGGCGCAGGGCGGCGGTGTAGAGACCCTGCGGGAAGGCGCACTGCGGGAGTCGTGGGAGGAAGCTGGCATCGACGCGGCCGCGATCCGAGGGGGCGAGTGGTCACCGTTGCCTACCTGGCCCTGGGGCCCGACCTGCCGGTGCCCGTAGGAGGCACCGATGCGGAACACGCCTACTGGGCGCCGGTGGAAGACCTCGACCGGGACGGGACGAGGCTGGCGTTCGATCATTCCGAGATCCTCGCCGAGGCCTTGGAGGAGGTCTGCCGGAAACTCGAATACACCCCTGTGGCCACCGCCTTCTGCGCGCCGGAGTTCACGCTCAGCGAGCTGCGCACGGTCTACGAAGTGGTTTGGGGGCAGTCGATGGACCCGAGCAGCTTTCGGCGCAAGGTACTGAAGACCAGCGGATTCGTGGAGCCCACGGGCGAACAGCGGATGCCAGCGACGGGCCGCCCGGCCGCGCTCTACCGCAGAGGGAACGCATGGGTATTGAGCCCACCTCTCCTGCGCACCGGCGGGCAGCCTGCGTAGTGGTCGGATCGCCTTGCGCTGCGCGGTCGGAGGGATGCCGGGTCCGGCCGACGAGGTTGGCCGAATTCCGAGGTCCAGTGGTCGACGGTCCAGTGGTCGACGCGGGGTGCGGGGCATCTCCAGAGACCGGGGAGGCCCCGCGGTCGGTGGGCGGTAGGGGCGAGCGCGGTGGTTGGGCGGCTCAGGCGAGGGTGAGGGGGAGGGTGGTCAGGCCTCGGGTGAGGCGGGTGGGGCGCCAGGTCAGGGAGTCCGCCGGGACGGACAGGCTCGTGTTCGGGAAGCGGGTCAGGAGGGTGCGGAGGGCGATTTCGGCCTCCGCGCGGGCCAGGGGGGCGCCCGGGCAGCGGTGGATGCCGTGGCCGAAGGAGAGGTGGGCCGTGGTGTCGCGGTCCAGGTCCAGGCGGTTCGGGTCGGGGAAGGCGGACGGGTCGCGGTTGGCGGCTCCGGGGGCGATGAGCACCGGGTGGCCCGCCGGGATGTCGATGCCGCCGATGCGCAGGTCCTCCGTGCTGTGGCGGAACGTGGCCACGCTCACCGGGGAGTCGTAGCGGAGCAGTTCGTCGAGGGCGGCCGGGATCAGGTCGGGGTCGCGGCGCAGGCGGTCGAGGGCGTCGGGGTGGCGGAGCAGGGCCAGGACCGCGTTGCCGATGAAGTGCGTCGTGGTCTCGTGGCCGGCGACCAGGAGGAGGGCGGCCAGGGAGACGGTTTCGTCCTGGTCGAGGTCTCCTTCGGCACAGGCGCGGAGGAACGCGTGGAGGGGGCCGTCGCCGGGGGAGGAAGGGGCCGATTCGATGTGGTGGGAGAGGTAGTCGCCGATTCGGTGCGACGCGGCGTCGATGCGGGTGGCGTCGGTGGCGTCGAAGAGGTCGTGGGAGGAAGCGGCGAGTGTGGCGCGGTCGGACTCCGGTACGCCCAGGAGTTCGCAGACGACGGTCACCGGGAGGGGGACCGCCAGGTCCGCCACCAGGTCGATGTCCGTGCCCGGCCGCCACGCGGCCGTGAGGTCGTCGACGGTACGGGTGATGAAGGGGCGCAGTTCCCGGACTCGGCCGGTGGTGAACAGCGGGGTCGCCACCTGTCGGTGGCGGGTGTGTACCGGCGGGTCGCTCGACAGCATGTTGCGGGAGAGGGCGGGGTGCAGGTCGCGGTTCGAGGGGCGGCCGGCGAAGAAGCGGGCCGTGTCCTTCGAGAGGCGCGGGTCGGTGAACGCCTCGCGCGCCTCGGCGTGGCCGGTGATCAGGTACGAGTGGTGTCCGCCCGAGCCGGTGGGGACGCGCTGGACCGGGCAGCCTTCGCGCAGCCGGTCGTAGGTCGGGTAGGGGTCGGCGAAGAAGCGCGGGTCGCGCAGGGGGTCCTGGCGGGGGGCCGTCACGAGGTCGCCCCGGCGTGCGAGGGCGCCGGGCGCCGCGCGTAGGCCTCCGCGACGAGCAGCAGCCACGTGGTCTCCGCCGGGAGGTCGCCCTTGCGGGAGCGGGTGCCGGCGGCGGGCGGGGCCTCGTCGCCCTCGAGGGGGAGACCGCTGCGCTTCGCTTCGACGGCAGCGGCGATGACCGCCGCCTCCACCTCGGCGTCCCCCTCGGGGGTGTCGGCAGCGCCCCGGCGGGCGACCTCGGCGGCCGCGGCGTCCCGTACCGACATCCGACGGTAGCGGCGCAGGGCCAGCACGCAGTCGTTGATCTCGATGACCCGGCGGTGGAGGTGGAAGTCGATGTCGTGGAGGTCGAGGTCGACGGTGTCCGGGTCGAGCACGACCTCGGGGACCGCCGAGGTGACCTCCCGCCACAGGGGTTCCAGCGCGGTGAACGAGTTCCGTTCCCAGCGGCGGCGGCGCAGCCGGCTGAGCGGCCACATCAGGGCGGGGAGGGTGAGTCCGAGGGTGATGAGGAGCACGGCGACGGCGGGCGCGGTCACGCTGAACGTGCAGCGGAAGGGGGTCAGCGGGGTCGAGCACCGGGCGCCCTGGGGGACGAGGCCCAGGCCGAGGCCGATGGAGACCAGGGTGAAGAGCTTGTACGCGGCGTAGACGAGGGCGAAACCACAGCCGACCGAGGTCGTGCGCAGCCCCCAGCGCTGGCTGCGGCGGGTCGAGCGCTTGGCCTGGGCCCAGGTCTGCAGCAGGAAGTCCTTGGCCGTGTACCCCAGGTAGGAGATGTAGATGAGCACGTAGCAGGCGTACAACGCCGCGTTTCGCCCGGTGAGTTGTTCGGCGGTGAAGAAGGCGGTCATGCCGGCGACGGAGACCGCGAGGGCGATGACGCGCAGCCGGATCTGCCGGTGGGCCCGTTCGCGCTCCAGGTTGAGCTGGAAGAGGAAGGCGAGGACCGAGGTGGCCGCCGTCAGGGTGAAGGTGTTGCTGAGGAGCCGCGCGACGTGGGGGACGACCGATTCGACGGCGCGCTCCACCGCGGGGGCGTACGAGGCGAAGGCGAGGGCGAACGAGGTCAGCAGCGCCGCCATCGCCCAGGTGCCCGTGGGGCGGTGTCCGCCGCGTCCCCGCACCCAGTAGGCGGCGAAGCACAGCAGCACGACGGCCGTGCCCGTGAAGAGGATGTTGATCATTTCCGGTGGCGCTTCTTCCTGTGTGGCTCGGCGAACAGCGCGTCCCAGCTCTCGGCACCGCTGGCGGGCCGGCTCGACGGGCCTTCGCGTCCCCGGTGCATGAGCTGTCGGATCACGCTGGCCATCACCTCGGCCTCGCGTTCGTCCTCGCTCGTGTAGCTGGTGCGGCCGGACATGCGCTGCACGAGGGTGGGGTTGAACCCGATCGCGCGCAGGGTGTCCTGGTCCAGTTCCAGGCTGCCGGGGTGGTCGCAGATGATGTGGCTGATCTCGTGGGCGAGGATGTGGTTCTGGTGGAGGGGGGAGGTCGCCTCCTCGTAGAACAACAGGTCCGCGTCCGGGGTCTCCAGGCGGATGCCGCACGGGGCGTCCATGGCGCCCAGGGTGCTCAGGGGGCGCAGGATGATGGGGCGTCCGCGTTGTTCGGCCACGGCGTCGCGGAGGTCGCGGGTGCTGAAGCGGTGCGGGAGCCGAAGTGCCTCGATGCGCGCCTCACAAGTGGCGCGAAGCTGCTCAAGGTCCATGGTCTCACTCTGGTGACGCCGGTCGGGGGTGGTCGGCCGGGGCGAACCTCTCCTCGGAAGCCCGGTAACACGCGCCCAATGCTGACATGTTCGCGACTCCGTTTCACGGGCGGGGTGCCGCCGCGGCGGGTCGTGCGGCTCGGGATGCCGGGCTTGTACCGGCAAACGCCTGATGCCCCCCTGTCGATGAACTGCCACAGGGGGGTGGGGAGTCGTGCCGGGGCGGGGACCGCGTGAACGGCCGCCCCGTGGCGGATGGCCGGTGGCCGGTGGCCGGTGGCCGGTGGCGGGTGGTCGGTGGCCGTGGGTTCAGTCGTCCAGGTTGAGGTCCTGCACGGGGTCGTCGGTGGTGAGTCCTTCGAGCTTCCGGGCCTGTTCGATCACGGTGGACAGCATCTTCAGGCTGTCGACGCTCAGGCCGTTGGCGCGCAGGGCCACCTTGCGGACGTCCTGGTCGCGCATGGCGGCGAGGAGGCCGATCTCCGCCTTGGTGCGTTCGGCCGCCGCGCTGTCGACGAAGTAGCCCGCCGGTACGCCGAAGAAGTCGGCCAGGGCCTTGATCGTGTGCCGCGTCGGGTTCCGCTTGGCGCCGGTGCGCAGCTGCTGGATGGCGCTCGCCGTCACCCCGCGCCCCTCACCGGTCGCGGCCTTGCGGATCCCCTCGGCGACCTCCGCGTAGGTGTAGGGCCCCCGGGAAGGGGGGTGCACCTCGCGGAAGAGGTGGTCCAGAAGCTGGGCGAAGGTGGGCGACTGGTCATCCTCCACGTAATACGACCTCCTTGGCGTGATGCCGAGTCTTTGCCCACCACAGTGTTTCTCGAAGCCCGCTCGGGCCGGCACCGGCAACACTCTGGTTGACGCCGGACAGTCACTCTGGTGTACGTTACCAATGCTTCGTCACCACTGAAGTGTTGAGCGCAGGGGGTGGTGGCGGCGCCGGCAGGGTCGGGGTCGAGCTTCACGGGGGTGAGCTCGGCCGACGGCCCGGGGCGGGGTTCCGGGGTCGGACGGGTCTGCCCCCGCGGTACGTGGCGACGCGGCGGAAGACGGGCCCGATGCCGCCCCGTTCGCCCGCCGACACGATCGGTTGTGGGTGCGGATGTGCCGGCCGGAACTCAGGAAGTCGGCAGAGCGAGGGTTCTGTACGGTTCGCGGAGGTAGAGGCGCTTGCCGTCCGGGTCGGCCGTCAGGATGCTCGCTGTGATCGGGTAGCGCCAGCGGGGGCGGTGGGTGCGGAGGTCCACGGCTCGCAGGCCGATCTTGTCCATCGAGAAGACCAGGCCGGCGCTGATCACGGGGGCTACGTCGCCGTTGGGGGTGGTGTCCTTCAACGGGGTTTCCGACCAGCGCTCCGTGCCGGTGCGAGCGTCTACGGCGACGATGCCGAGGGCGCCCTCGACGGCGTAGACGACGCCGTCCGCCACGGCCGGGAGGCCGTAGCGGCGGAAGCCGTAGGGCTTGTTCATGTCCCGGCCCGCGCCGAACGACCAGGCCGTCGTGCCGTCCGTGAGGCGCAGTGCCTGCAGGGTGTTCGCGGCGACGTACACGTGGTCGTCGTCGGTGGCCAGCCGGTAGGGCGGCAAGCCCTGGACGGACAGATCGTTCCTGCGCCAGCGCTCTGCGCCGGTGCCGGGGTCGTGCAGGGACAGGGTGAGTGAATCCGGGGCGCCGTGGCACAGCAGGAGGCCGCCCTTCACGATCTCGCCGCGGGTGACGCCGGGCCTCGTCGAGCTCTTCGCGGGCGCCGCCGCCTCGCGGCGCCACAGCTCACGGCCGGACTTCAGACCCACGGCGAGCAGGAACCACTGTGCGCCGACAGTGGACTTGGCGATCAGGTACGCCGTGTCGCCATCCACACAGAGGAGTTGGTTCAGCCGTTCGGCGCCGTCCAGGGAGGCGAGGGCGAGGAGGGGCGGCTGCTTCTTTTCGGACGGCTGGGGGAGCGTCTCGATCGCCAGAGCCTTGTCCTTGTCGTCGGCGGCCAGGGCGCGGAGGGCGTAGACGGTCTTGCCGTCGATGGTGACCTGCCAGGTGGACTTGTCCATTTTGCTCTGCCACCGGTTCTTGCCGGTCTCCGGATCGAGACTGTTCACCACGCTGCCCGAGACCAGGACGAGTTCGTCGCCCACGCGCACGGGGATGGCGTCCGGCCCCGGCGGGCCGCCCGATGTCTGCCACAGGGGGCTGGGCGGCTGGGCCAGGGAGGGTTTGGCGTCGGCGGTGTCGGTCCGGTCGCGGGTGGACAGCCAGGCCCACAATCCGCCGCCGCCCGTGGCGAGAGCCGCCGTACCGGTGAGGGCCAGGAGTTTGCGGCGGGACACGGCGGGTGATGCGGGCTGCCTCGGGGGAGTTTCCGGAGCCGCCAGGCGGGGTGGGGGGTCCTGCCAGACCGCTGTGGTGCGGCGGGCGATGTCCGCCAGGACCGGGTCGGGGAGGAGGTCCGGGAAGGTGGAGGCGGAGGGGGTGGGGGGTGTGAGGAGGGATGTCAGTTCGGTCGTGGAGGGGCGGGCGGAGGGGTCTTTGGAGAGGCAGCGGGTGAGTACGGGGTGCAGGGACGCCGGTACGCCGGTCAGGTCCGGGTCCGCGTAGCGGACGCGGTAGAGGAGGTCCGCGGGTTGGCCGCCGCCGAACGGGCCGTGTCCGGAGGCGGCGAATACCAGTACGGATGCGAGGGCGAAGACGTCGCCCGCCGGGGCGTGTTCCAGGCCGGAAGCCTGCTCCGGTGACATGTACGCGGGAGTGCCCGCCGCAGTGCCGGTGCTGGTGAGCCGTTCGTCGCCGAGGGCGCGCGCGATGCCGAAGTCGATCAGCTTGGGGCCGGTGGCCGTGAGCATGATGTTGGACGGCTTGAGGTCGCGGTGGACGACGGCGGATTCGTGGAGCTGGGAAAGGGCCTGGGCGAGGTGTGCGCCGAGGGAGCGGACCAGTAGTTCGGGGAGGGGGCCATTGAGGCGGACTGCGTGGTCGAGTTGGGGGCCGAGGACGTATTCCGTGGCCAGCCAGGGGGTCGCCGCCAGCGGATCGGCGCCGAACACGCGGGCCCCGTAGCGGTCGCCGATGATGCGTGCCGCGTCCGTTTCGAGTTGGAAGCGGGTGCGGAAGGTGGTGTCGGCGGAGGACGTGATGCGGGCGTGAACGGTCTTGAGGGCCACCGTACGCCCGGCCGCCGAGCGGGCCAGGTAGACCGTGCCCATGCCGCCGCTGCCGAGCCGGGCGAGCAGCCGGTAGTCGGCGACGTGCGCAGGGTCCTCGTGCGTGAGGGCGGTGAAGGGGGTCGGGGCGGGGGGCATGGGGTTCAGTGCACCTTCTGGGTAGCGGCGAACGGCTGCTGCTCAAGGGGGAGTTCCGCGGCCAGGAGCACGGCGGACTGGGTGGCGAGCGCAGCGACCACCCGGCCCGGCAGGGCCGGGGCACCCGTGTGGTCCAGGGCCGTCGCGGTCGATGGACCGCCGTCCGCGGACGGCCCCGCCAGCACGAGTTCACGCAGTGCTTCCCGAGCCATCGGCCGGTCGGCGGGGTCGCGCGCCAGGCACGCAGCCGTCAGCCGGCGCAGCCCGGGCGGCAGTTCGCTCTGCTCCGGCACCGTGTGGCCGGTCGCCGCGTACGCGAGGACGGCGCCGAGCGCGTAGAGGTCCCCGGCCGGGCCGGGCGGTGCGCCCGCCGCCTGTTCCGGGGCCAGGCAGCCCGGGTCGTGCCCGGTGCGCTCCGCCCGGGTGGCGCCGAAGCACGTCAGGAGCGGCCCGGACGAGGTGACCAGGACCGCGGCCGGGGACAGCCCGGCGTGCGTCACGCCCTGTGCGTGGGCGCCGGCCAGCGTCTGTGCGAGTGCCGCGCCCAGTACGCGCACGGTGTCCTCGGGCAGTGGGCCGCCGTAGGCCGCCAGCACGGCCGGAAGAGGCAACGCGGGGGTGTACGGGGCCGCGTGCCAGGGGAAACCGGACGTGCCGCCGACCTCCGCGACGGTCAGGAAGCCGGGCACGGACAGCCGCCGGGCGCCCTCCGCCTCGAGCGCCCACCGGGACGGATCGGCGCCGACCCGGGGCACGCAGACCAGGACGGTGCGTTCCCCGTCGGCGGTGCGGGCGAGGTAGCGGCGATCGGGGACGGCGCGCGGGCCGGACACGTGGTCGGAGTCGGCGTCCAGTCGTACCAGGGGCACGTACGGCCCGACCTGCGTCGGGTCGTCGTGGCGTAGGCGTTCCATGCGCGCGCTCTCCCGGTCCTCGGTTGTCCGGCCCCGAGCCTAAGCGGTGATCGCGACTGCCTCCGGTACGGGGGTCAGCCGACGGTGGGCATCGCCGTGAGCTTCCCGCCGTTGACCAGGAAGACGCGGTTCCCGACAGCGGACATGCCCCAGGGCCCGCGCGAGGTGGCCGACCAGGTCCACAGCCGTTTGCCGTCCGCACGCGAGTAGGCCGAGACCCCCTGCCCGTCCGCCTCCACGGCCCAGAGCGCCTCGCCCTGGAGCGTGAGCGGGCTGTGCGGAAGCGGGCCCCGGGAGGCGCGGCCGCGAGGCGGGAGTTCCTTGCCGTCGAGGCTGAGCGCGGACAGGGTCGCTCCGTTCGCGCCGATCAGGGTGTCGCCGTCCCGCATCAGGGGTCCCCAGCCGCCCGCACCCTCACCCGGGGCGTCCGCGGCGGCGATCTCCCACAACTCGTCGCCGCTGACTTCCTTGCGGGCCGTCAGAGTGCGGCCGCCCAGGATGACGGTGTAGTCGATGGTGGTGGGAGTCTTGTGCTGCACGATCAGCGGATCGATCGCGGAGCGTGCCTGGCCTTTGATTCGCCAGGTCGGCTCCCCGTTCTGCCGGAAGAAGGCGCGCACGGTGCCGTCGCCGCCGAAGACGATGAGGGAACCACCCGCTACGGCGGCCCGGGGCCCGGCCCCCTGTCCGGCGGCCTCCGGTAGCGGCGCCGTCCAGCGGACCACGTGCGTCTCGTTGTCCAACGCGCGCAGCATTCCGGACCGGGTCATCGTGAACAGGTACTCATCGTCCTGTGCCAGGAAGCGGCCGACGTCTGCCTCCGGTCGCGACGATTGCTGCTTGCCGGTCGATGCGTTGATGACGAGCAGTGCGCCGCGGACGTCCGCTACGGCGAGCTGATGGTCCGACAGTGGCCACAAGCCGGCCGCCGGTGCGACGTCGGGCAGTCGCCACTTCTCCTTGCCGTTGCGCGTCAGCCGGGCCGCAAGCCCTCCCTCCTTCGCGGCGAACATGACCACGTCGCGCAGGGACAGCGGCGTGGCGACCACGCCGTTCACCGGCTTCGCCGCCACCGGTAGCGGGCCCCACAGGGGTTCGGGGGCCTTGCCGGATTTGGCGGCGGACGGGGGCAGTAGGTCTGCACTGATGGCCAGGCCCGGTTCGTTGGGTGTACGGGGTTCCTCGCGCAGCAGCCACCAGGCGCCCGCCCCGCCGGTCGCCGCCAGGACGCCGCCCGCGGCGAGCGAGGCCTGCAGCAGTCGCCTGCGGGAGGGGCCGGATCCGGGGGCCCCGCCGGTGAGGGTGGCCTGGCGTTCGGCGGCCGCGCTGCGGCGGGCGATGTCCTTCGCGAGCGGGCCCGTACGCCAGACCCGGTCGGCGCCCGGGGGCGGGGCGAAGGCGCCCGCGATCTGGTCCGGGGTCGGGCGGTGGGCCGGGTCCTTCGCCAGGCAGGGGGTGATCAGGTGGCGCAAGGCGTCGGGCACGTCGTCGAGCCGGGGTTCCCCGTGCACCACCTCGTACTGGACCGCCGCCACGTGCGTGCCGTCGAAGGTGCGGCGGCCGGTCGCCGCGTAGGCCAGCACCGCGCCGAGGGAGAACACGTCCGCGGCCGGCCCGACCCGCTGCCCGAGCACCTGCTCGGGCGCCCCGTAGCCGGGGGTGACCGGCACCTGGCCCGTGGTCGTGAGCGTCATCCCGTGCTCGGGGCGGGCGATGCCGAAGTCGATGACGCGCGGGCCCGCCGCGGTGAGCACGATGTTCGGCGGCTTCAGGTCGCGGTGCACCAGCCCCGCCGCGTGGATGTCGCGCAGGGTGGCGGCGAGCGAAGCGGCGAGCGCGCGGACGGCGTCGGTGCCGAAGGGCCCGTACGCACGGATCGCGTCGTCGAGGGTGGGCCCGGACAGGAACTCGGTGGCTATCCAGGGCCGGCTGTCCTCGCTGTCCGCGGCCAGTACGCGGGCCACGCCGCCGCTGGTCACCGCCTGGGCGGTGTGCGCCTCGCGCAGGAAGCGCTGGGCGAGGTGGGTGTCGTGGGCGAGCTCGGGCAGCAGCACCTTCACGGCGGCGGTCCGGCCGTTGTTGTCCCGGCCGAAGTACACCTTGCCCATGCCGCCCGCGCCGAGGACGCCGAGGATGCGGTACGGGCCGAGCCGGACGGGGTCTCCGACGCCGAGGGGTTCCATGGTGTGTGCTGCTTCCTGTCGTGTCCGGGTGGGGCGGGCCGGGCCGCGCCGTGTCGCTGCGCGCCGTGTCGCGTCAGCGTTCGATGGGCAGGCCCGTCGGTTCCTTGATCCGCTTCATGATGATCTGCGAGTTGACCTCGGTGACACCGGAGAGGGCCGTCAGCTTTTCGATCCAGAGGCGTTCGTACGCGCGCAGGTCCGCGACGGCGATCCGCAGGAGGCAGCCGGGGCTGCCGAAGAGGCGGTAGGCCTCGACGACGTCCGGGATGTCCTGGAGCGCGGCCTCGAAGGCCTCGACGGCCTCGCGGTCGCGGCGCACCTCGACCGAGACCAGTACCTCGAAGCCGCGGTCCACCGCCTCGGGGGAGATCACGGCGCGGTAGCCCTGGATCACCCCGTCCTGTTCGAGCTGGCGCACGCGGCGCATGCAGGGGGAGGGGGTCAGGCCCACGCGCTGGGCGAGCTCCTGGTTGCTGAGCCGTCCGTCCGCCTGGAGCTCGCGCAAGATATCCCGGTCAATCGCGTCCATGGAGCAATTATCCCCCAGTGAATGTTACAAGTGCGCCTGAAGACGCAATCGCATTGCGCGTAGATCGCTCTATCATTGCTGCTTTGGGTACATGTGTGCGGACGCGTTTTTGCGGTTCGAGGAAAGGGCGGCCAACGGCCATGGGACGGATCGTCGTCATCAGCACCGGCGGAACGATAGCCAGCCGCTGGCAGGGTTCCGGCTTCGCGGCGGACGCGGACGGGAACGAGGTCATCGCCACCGCGCCGAGGCCCGAGGGGGTCACCGTCGACGTCGTGGACCTGTTCAGCGTGAACAGCCCCCGCCTCACCACCGCCCACCAGCTGACCCTGCTGCGCACCGTGCACGAGGTGCTCGAAGACCCGGCCGTCGACGGCATCGTCGTCACGCACGGCACCGACACCCTGGAGGAGTCGGCGTTCCTCGTCGACCTCCACCACCACGACGCGCGCTCCGTGGTGTTCACCGGCTCGCAGCGCCCCATGGGCACCGCGGACGGGGACGGCCCGGAGAACCTCTACGACGCCCTCCTCACCGCCGCCAACACCCGCGGGCTCGGCGTGCTGATCTCCTTCGCGGGACGGGTGCACGCCGCGCGGGGCACGGTGAAGACCCAGGCGGTGGCCCTGGACGCGTTCGCGGACCCGTCGAAGGAACTGCTCGGGAAGATCGGCTTCGGCAAGGTCACCATCCTGCGCACGCCGCAGCGCCCGGAGGCCCTCCCGCTGCCGGCGATGCCGGAACTGCCGCCGCGCGTGGACGTGGTGCTGCACCACGCCGACGGGGACCCGGTGCTGTTCAACGCCGCCATCGCGGCGGGGGCGCGGGGCGTCGTCCTGGTCGGCACGGGCGCGGGCAACGCGACGCCGGAGATCGTGGACGCCGTCAAGGCCGCCGTCGAGGGCGGAGTGCTGGTCGCCCTCACCACGCGGGTGATGGCCGGGCCGGTCACCGAGATCTACACGCACGGGGGCGCGGTGGACCTCGTCGCGGCCGGAGCCGTCCCGACGGGGACCCTGCGGGCGGGCCAGGCCCGGATCGCCGTGCTCTCCGCGCTGCTGGGCAGTGACGACCCGGGGGAGCAGACGGCGCTGCTGCGCCGGACGCTGTCCGCGGCCGGATCGGTCCTCGTCGAGGCCTGACCGGCAGGAAGCTGCTGCTCAGAGGGTTCGGGCGGCCTGACGGGGCATCTCCCGGGGCGCCGCGGAAACGGATTGACCGCCTGGCGACGGGGCTGCCAAGATCCGCGCCATGCCCCTCTTCTCCGCGTACGACGGCACCGAGCTCGCCTACCGCGAGGTCGGTGACGGCGCTCCGCTGATCTGCCTCCCGGGCGGACCCATGATCGACTCCGCCTACCTCGACGAGCTGGGCGGGCTGTCCGCCCACCGACGCCTGATCGTGCTCGACCTGCGCGGCACCGGCCGGTCCGCGATACCCGGGGACCCGTCCGGCTACCGGTGCGACCGGCTCGTCGACGACGTGGAGGCCCTGCGCGAGCACCTCGGCCTGCGGCGCATCGACCTGCTGGCGCACTCGGCCGGCGCGAACCTCGCCGCGCTGTACGCCGCCCGCCACCCGCAGCGGATCGGCCGGATGGTGCTGATCACCCCGAGCGTCCACGCCGTCGGCATCGAGGTCACCGCCGAGACCCGGCTCAAGGTCGCGCGGCGCCACTCGCACCAGCCGTGGTTCGCCAAGGCCTACACCGCCCTCGAAGCCATCCTGGCCGGACAGCCGGCTCCGGAGAACTGGCAGGCGATCGAGCCGCTCTCGCACGGCCGTTGGGATGCCGAGGCGCAGGCGCGCAAGGAGGCCGAGGAGGCCACGCGGAACCTCGAGGCCGCCTCCGTCTACGGCTCCGAGGGAGCCTACGACCCGCCCGCCACCCGGGCCGCGCTCGCCGACTTCGACCGGCCCGTGATGCTGCTCGCGGGCAAGTCCGACACGGGCGCCCCGCCGGAGGCCGTGGCCGAGTACGCGGAGCTCTTCCAGGACCCCCACCTGGTCGTCCAGCGCCGCGCCGGGCACTACCCGTGGCGCGACGACCCGGCGGCCTTCACCGCCGAGGTCCTTCAGTTCCTGTGACCGGACGCGAAGGCCGCCAGGATCCGGTCCGCCGCCGAGGTGGGGGTGACGGTCCCCGCACGCACCGAGTCCTCCAGGGCCGGTGCGAGACCGCGGACGGCCGGGTCCGCGCGGAGGCGCTCCAGGAGCTCCTCGCGGACCATCGACCAGGTCCACTCCACCTGCTGCGCGGCCCGCTTCGCCGTCAGCCGACCGCCCGCGTCCAGGAGCGTGCGGTGTTGTTCGAGGCGGTTCCAGACCTCGTCGAGTCCGGTCGATTCGCGGGCGCTGCAGGTGAGGACGGGTGGGGTCCAGGCGGCGTCGG
>NZ_JBITTH010000048.1:0-31475 GCF_044541755.1 Streptomyces sp. NPDC085524 | reverse complement strand
GCCCGGTTACATTCCGAACCCGGAAGCTAAGCCTTTCAGCGCCGATGGTACTGCAGGGGGGACCCTGTGGGAGAGTAGGACGCCGCCGAACAATCTTTCAAAGGACCCTTGGTCCAGCGTTCAACGCTGGACCAAGGGTCCTTTTTGTTTTGCCTCGAATTACGCCGAAGCGCGGCCATGGGTTGGTTGCGCGAGAATGACTAGCGGTACCCCGAAGACAGGAGTCACACCCATGTCCAACTCTCCCGACGATCGTCCGGAGCGCGAGCCTCGGCGCAACGACGGCGGTGACAGGGGCGGCTACCGCGGGGGCCGTGACGACCGTGGTGGCGACCGTCCCCCGTTCCGTCGTGACGACCGCGGCGGCCGGCCGACCGGTGGCGGCGGCGGTTACCGCCGTGACGACCGCGGCGGGCGTCCCGCCGGCGGCGGTGGTGGCGGTGGCTTCCGCCGTGACGACCGTGGCGACCGCCCCGGTGGTGGCGGTGGCGGTTACCGCCGTGACGACCGTGGTGGCGACCGTCCGAGCTACCCGCGCCGTGACGACGACCGTGGTGGGTTCCGCGGTGGCCGTGACGACCGTGGTGGGGATCGCCCCAGCTACCCGCGCCGTGACGACCGTGGCGGCGACCGTCCGTCGTTCCGTCGCGATGACGACCGCGGTGGCCGTCCCTCCTACCCGCGCCGCGACGACGAGCGCGGTGGGCGTCCCTCCTACCCGCGCCGTGATGACGAGCGTGGTGGGTTCCGTGGCGGTCGTGACGACCGTGGTGGGGACCGTCCGAGCTACCCGCGTCGTGATGACCGTGGTGGCGACCGTCCGTCGTTCCGTCGGGACGACGACCGCGGTGGCCGTCCCTCCTACCCGCGCCGCGACGACGAGCGCGGTGGGCGTCCCTCCTACCCCCGTCGTGACGACGAGCGCGGTGGGTTCCGTGGCGGTCGTGACGACCGTGGCGGGGACCGCCCCAGCTACCCGCGTCGTGAAGACGACCGTGGTGGGCGTCCCTCGTACCCGCGCCGTGATGACGAGCGTGGTGGGTTCCGCGGTGGTCGTGACGACCGTGGTGGGGACCGCCCCAGCTACCCGCGTCGTGATGACCGTGGTGGCGACCGTCCGTCGTTCCGTCGGGACGACCGGGGTGAGCGTCCCAGCTACCCGCGTCGCGATGACGACCGCGGTGGGCGTCCCTCGTACCCGCGCCGTGATGACGAGCGTGGTGGGTTCCGCGGTGGTCGTGACGACCGTGGTGGGGACCGTCCGAGCTACCCGCGTCGTGACGACCGTGGTGGGGACCGTCCGTCGTTCCGTCGCGATGACGACCGTGGTGGGCGTCCCTCGTACCCGCGCCGTGATGACGAGCGTGGTGGGTTCCGCGGTGGTCGTGACGACCGTGGTGGGGACCGCCCCAGCTACCCGCGCCGTGACGACCGTGGTGGAGACCGTCCGAGCTACCCCCGTCGTGACGACCGTCGTGACGACCGCGGTGGCGACCGTGGTGGGTACCGTGGTGGCCGTGATGACCGTGGTGGCTACCGTGGTCGCGATGACCGCGGCGGCGACCGCGACTACCGTGGCGACCGCGACCGGGACCCGGTCAAGCGGCTTCCGATCGACGAGGACGTCACCGGCCTCGAGATCGACGCCGACGTGCGTCAGGAGCTGCTGAGCCTGCCCAAGGGCCTGGCCGAAGAGGTCTCCAAGAACCTGGTCATGGTGGCCCGGCTCATCGACGAGGACCCGGAGCAGGCGTACGCGTACTCGCGCATCGCCCTGCGGCTGGCGTCCCGTGTCGCCGCCGTGCGCGAGGCTGCCGGCTTCGCCGCGTACGCGACGCAGAAGTACAGCGAGGCCCTCGCCGAGTTCCGTGCGGCCAAGCGCATGACCGGTTCCGTCGAGCTGTGGCCCGTCATGGCCGACTGCGAGCGCGGCCTCGGCCGTCCCGAGCGGGCGCTTGCCATGGCCGGTGAGCCCGAGGTGCAGAAGCTGGACAAGGCCGGTCAGGTCGAGATGCGTCTCGTCGCGGCCGGTGCCCGGCGCGACCAGGGTCAGCTCGATGCCGCCATCGTGACCCTGCAGAGCCCGGAGCTGGCGTCCAACAGCGTCCAGCCCTGGACCGCGCGCCTGCGCTACGCCTACGCCGACGCCCTGCTGGCGGCCGGTCGTGAGGAAGAGGCGCGCGAGTGGTTCGCCAAGACCCTCGAGGCCGACAAGGACGGGGCGACCGACGCCTCCGACCGTCTCGCCGAGATCGACGGTGTCGAGTTCGTCGACGCCGCGGTCGAGGTGGCCGACGACGTCGACCTGGACCTGGTCGAGGACGACGAGGACGACGAGGACGAGGACGCGGCGGAGGTCGCCGCGGCCGAGCGTGCCGCCGACGTCACCGAGTACTACGACGAGGACGACGAGGAGTACGAGCCGCTGGAGCAGTCCGCGGCCGACGCCGATGCCGACGCCGAGGCCGACAAGGGCTGACGCGGGCTGATGTGAGGAAGGGCGGTACCCCGGCCGGGGTACCGCCCTTCCTCATGTTCCGGACCGGTCAGCCCAGGCCGCGCAGCACCAGGCCGGTGGCCGGCTTCGGGCCGAAGGAGGTGGACTTGCGGGGCATGGTGACGCCCTGGCGGGCCAGGTCCCGTACGACTTCCTCCCGTACGGGGTGCAGCAGGACCGCGGTGCCGCCGTGGCGCTCGGCCTGTTCCACGGTGGCCGCGGCGTCGTGGATGTACGTGATCTGGTCCGGGGCGTCCGGAACGTGCCACACGGCGTCCAGCAGGACCGCGTGCAGCACCGTGGCGTCCAGCCGGCGCCAGGCCTCGGGGCGGTCGTGCCGGACCGTGCGGTCGAGGAGGTCCAGGTCGGGGTCGGTGACGAGGTGGAAGGTGCCGTCGCCGGTGAGCAGGAAGGCGTTGCCCCGCTCCGCGGCGTCCGCGAGGGTCTCCAGGGCCAGCGGGAGCGGTCCCTCGACCTGGCGGACCCGGAACCGGCCGGCGAGTGCGGCCAAGGCGTCCGTGACGGGGAGGCGGCGCAGCATGCGGTGGATGGCGCGGACCTGGAGGGGGTAGCGGGCGGTGTCCACGAGGAGGACCAGGCCGAAGTCCCACGCGGTGGGGGAGCCGTGCTCCTCCTGGAGGCGCAAGTACGTGGCCCAGCGGTGGTGGCCGTCGGCGATGAGGGCCTGGCGGTGGCTCAGGTCGTCCGTCATGGTGGCCAGCTCGGCCGGGTCCGTGACCGCCCAGAGGCGGTGCTGGACGCCGTCCTCGGTGGTGGTCGACAGGAGCGGTGCGCGCTGCGCCGTCCGTTCCACGACCGCTGCCGCGCCCGCCGCCGGATCGTCGCCCCGGTAGGTGAGCAGGAGGGGTTCGAGGTTGGCGGCGGTGGCCCGCATCAGGCCGGCGCGGTCGGTGACCACGTCCGGCATGACGTCCTCGTGGGGGAGGACGATGCCCTCCTCGGCGGTGGACAGGGCGAGGGCGCCGATGATCCCGCGCTGGAGCAGACCGGCCTTGCGCTGCTCGTACACGTACAGCGCGGGCTCGGGGTCGGCGCTGAGGACGCCTTCGGTGATCCAGTGGTGCAGGGTGCGCGCCGCCTGCTCGTTGCGCGCGGCCGGGGTGCCGGCCTGCGGGAGGATCAGGCGGACGATGTTGTGCGGGTCCGCGGATTCCAAGTGGTCGACCCCGTCAGGGCGCACGACGACGTCGTACGGCGGCGAGGTGACGGCGGCCAGGCTGCCGACACGCTCCGGGACGTAGCGCAGGCCGTTGAAGGGGATCAGGCGCAGGCCGTGGTCCGCGGTGCCAGAAGAGGTCATTGGTGCATGGTAAGTCGCGTCTCGCCATGCGGGATGATCTGGGGGTGTACGGAATCGGACAAGGTCGATCGTATGAGGAGCGGACAGGATGACCCGGCAGAGCAGGACCAGTCCCGCGGCGAGTGAGCGGAGTCTGCACCAGGCGTACGACACGGCTCTGCTCGACCTCGACGGTGTGGTGTACGCGGGTGGCGAGGCCATCGCGCACGCCGTGGACTCCCTCGCGGTCGCCCGCGCGGAGGGGATGCACCTCGCGTACGTCACGAACAACGCGCTGCGCACTCCCGACGCCGTCGCGGAGCACCTGGGCGAGCTGGGCATTCCGACCGAGGCGGCCGAGGTGATCACTTCGGCGCAGGCGGTGGCCCGGCTGATCGCCGAGCAGGTGGAGCCGGGTTCGAAGGTCCTGGTGATCGGCGGGGAGGGGTTGCGGGTCGCGCTGCGCGAGCGGGGTCTGGTGCCGGTGGAGTCGGCCGAGGAGGAGGGGCTGGCGGCGGTCGTCCAGGGGTACGGGGGACCCGACCTGGCGTGGGGCCGGTTCGCGGAGGCCTCGTACGCGATCAACCGCGGGGTGCCGTGGTTCGCGTCCAACACGGACCTGACGATTCCGGGGGCGCGCGGTATCGCTCCGGGCAACGGGGCCGCGGTGGAGGTCGTACGGATCGCCACGGGCGCCGAGCCGCAGGTGGCGGGCAAGCCGCTGCCTCCGATGCACCGGGAGACGGTGCTGCGCACCGGGGCGCAGCGGCCGCTGGTGGTCGGGGACCGGCTGGACACCGACATCGAGGGCGCCTTCAACGGGGAGGTGGACTCGCTGCTGGTGCTGACGGGGGTGACGGACGCGGAGCAGCTGGTGCGGGCCGAGCCGCGGCACCGGCCGACGTACGTGGACCGGGACCTGCGGGGGCTGCTGACCGGGCAGCCCGAGGTGGAGCCGGCCGAGGAGGGCTTCCGTTGCGGGGGCTGGACGGCGGTCGCGGTGGACGGCCGGGTGCTGGAGCTGCGCGGTGAGGACGGGGACCCCGTCGACGGGCTGCGGGCACTGTGCGCGGCGGCGTGGACGGCGGCCGGGGACGGGGTCTGCACCCTGGACGCGGAGAAGGCTCTGGCCAGGCTGGGGCTCTAGGGGGTGTCCGGCGGATCAGGGTCGGATAGCCCGGGTCGTCTGGTGCCGTGGATTGCAAGGCGGAGGAGGGAGCCACTGCGGAGCATTGGCGACCGACGACAACGCGGCAAGCCGCGGTGCCAGGCGGGCCGGGCCCGGCCATGATCCGCCGGACACCCCCTAGGCCGGGAGCCTGCCGGGCGGGCAGCGGGATCGGGGCCGGGGCCGTGCCGATGGCTACGCGAAGGTGGTGGGGCGCCGCGGCCGGGGGGCGTACCGCGTGCGGTGGTCGCGGCGGCCCGGGCCCGTCTGCGGCGTGCGGGCCGTGTGGCCCGTGTGGGCCGTTCGGGTGATCCGGAATTGGTTCAGGGTAGGCTAACCTAACTCGCGTGTTGGTTGAGAGTCCTCCCGAACCCGAACCGGGCACGGCGTCCCCGCGTGCCGCGGCCGCCCGCCCGCGGCACGCCCCGCGCGTCGCAGGTCTGCTCGCCGCCCTCGCGGTGCTGGCGCTGATCGCCGTCCTGAGCATTGCCGTGGGCGCCAAGCAGATGCCCCTCGACGAGGTCTGGCACGGCCTGTTCGACTACTCGGGGACCACCTCCGACGTGGTCGTGCGGGACCTGCGGGTCCCGCGCACCCTGCTCGGGCTGATGGTCGGGCTGGCGCTCGGCCTGTCCGGGGCGGTGATGCAGGCGCTGACCCGCAACCCGCTCGCCGAACCGGGCATCCTCGGCGTCAACGCGGGCGCGGCCGCCGCCGTGGTCTCGGCGATCAGCTTCTTCGGAGCGAGCTCGCTGCGCGAGTTCGTGTGGTGGGCCTTCCTCGGCGCCGCCGTCGTCTCCGTCGTCGTCTACGTCCTCGGGGGCAGCCGCAGCGCGACGCCCGTACGCCTCGCCCTCGCCGGTACGGCGGCCAGCGCGGCCCTCGTCGGCTACATCAACGCCGTGCAGCTGATGGACAGCAAGGCGCTGGACAAGCTGCGCTTCTGGACGGTGGGTTCGCTGTCCTCGGCCACCATGGACACCGTCCGCCAGGTCGCGCCCTTCCTGCTGGCCGGCGCCGTGCTCGCACTGACGCTGGGCCGGTCGCTCAATGCGATGGCCCTGGGCGACGACACCGCGCGGGCGCTCGGCGCCGACCTGACGCGGACCCGGATCGGCGCCATGGTCGCCGTCACCCTGCTGTGCGGCGCCGCGACGGCCGCCTGCGGCCCCATCGTCTTCATCGGGCTGATGATCCCGCACCTGGTGCGGGCCTTCACCGGGCCCGACATGCGCTGGGTGCTCGCCTACTCGGCGGTGCTCTCGCCCGTGCTGCTGCTCGGCGCCGACGTCATCGGCCGGGTCGTCACCCGGCCCGCCGAACTCCAGGTCGGCATCGTCACCGCGCTCGTCGGCGGGCCCGTCTTCATCCACCTCGTACGGCGCAAGAGGATGGCCCAGCTGTGACCGTGACCGCCAAGGCCCGCCGGCTGAACCTCCCCGGCGGGATCTCCCTGCGCGTCGAACGGCGCGCGCTGGGCGCCGGAGTGCTGCTCACCGTCGCGGCGTTCGCGCTGGCCGTACTGCTCATCGGCACCGGGGACTTCCGGATCGCGCCGTGGGACGTCGTGCAGACCCTGCTGGGCAACGGCACCCCCGCCAACGACTTCATCGTCAACGACCTGCGGCTGCCCCGGGTCCTGGTCGCCCTGCTCGTCGGCGCCGCCCTCGGCATGGCGGGGGCCGTCTTCCAGTCCGTCTCCCGCAACCCGCTCGGCTCCCCGGACCTGCTCGGCTTCGGGTACGGGTCGGTGGTCGGCGCGCTCGTCGTCATCATCCTGTTCAAGGGCGGCGCCACCGAGGTCGCCGCCGGGGCGCTGCTCGGCGGGGTGCTGGCCGGAATCGCCGTGTACCTGCTCGCGTACAAGCGGGGGATCCACGGCTACCGGCTCGTGCTCGTCGGCATCGGCGCCTCCGCGATGCTCATCGCGGTGATCCAGTACCTGATCACCAAGGCCCAGATGGTCGAGGCCACCCGCGCCATGGTCTGGCTGACCGGCTCGCTCGCCGGCCGGGACTGGGCCCAGGTGTGGCCGCTGCTCGGGGTGTGCGCGGTGCTCTTCCCGCTGATCCTCTCGCAGGGCCGGGCCCTGCGGATGATGGAGATGGGCGACGACGCCGCGTACGCCCTCGGGGTACGGGTGGAACGCACGCGGCTGCTGCTGATGCTCGGGGCGATCCTGCTCACGACGGCGGCGAGCGCGGCGGCCGGACCGATCAACTTCGTGGCGCTCGCCGCGCCGCAGCTCGTACGGCGGCTGACCCGGTCGCCCGGGGCGAACCTGCTGTCCGCGGCGCTGATGGGCGCGGTGCTGCTGCTGGTGTCCGACTGGGCCTCGCAGCGGGCCTTCGGCGCCGACCAGCTTCCGGTGGGCGTGGTGACCGGACTCGTCGGCGGTGTGTATCTGCTCTGGCTGCTCGTCACCGAGCGCAAGGCGGGACGTATATGAACCTCAGGAGTGCTCAAGTGCAGCGGCTGACCGCGGAGAACGTGACCCTCGGATACGACGAGCGGGTCATCGCCGAGAACCTCTCGGTGGACATCCCCGACAACTCCTTCACGGTGATCGTCGGACCCAACGCGTGCGGCAAGTCCACGCTGCTGCGGGCCCTTTCGCGGATGCTGAAGCCGACGGCGGGGCGGGTGCTGCTCGACGGGCAGGCGATCGGGTCGATGCCGGCGAAGAAGGTCGCCAGGACGCTGGGCCTGCTGCCGCAGTCCTCGATCGCGCCGGACGGGATCACGGTCGCCGACCTCGTGTCGCGGGGGCGGTACCCGCACCAGGGGCTGCTGCGGCAGTGGTCGCCCGAGGACGAGCGGATCGTGCGCGAGTCGATGGCCTCGACCGGGGTCGCCGAGCTGGCCGACCGGGCCGTGGACGAGCTGTCGGGCGGGCAGCGGCAGCGGGTGTGGATCGCGATGGCGCTGGCGCAGCAGACGCCGCTGCTGCTGCTGGACGAGCCGACCACGTACCTGGACATCCAGCACCAGATCGACGTGCTGGACCTGTGTGCGGAGCTGCACGAGGAGCAGGGGCGGACGCTGGTGGCCGTGCTCCACGACCTGAACCATGCGGCCCGGTACGCGACGCACCTGATCGCGATGCGGGGCGGGGAGGTCGTGGCGGAGGGGCCGCCGGGGGCGGTTGTCACCGCCGAGCTGGTGGAGGAGGTGTTCGGGCTGCGGTGTCAGGTGATCTCCGACCCGGAGACGGGCACGCCGCTGGTCGTGCCGGCGGCCAGGGCCGCTCGGGCGCGGGCCGTCGTGTAGGGGTGCGGCGCCGCTGCCGGGGCTCCGCCCCGGACCCCGAGCCACAAAACGCCGGCGGGGCTGGTTTTGTTCGTGCGGGCTGGATTTTGCCGGGGCTACAGCAGGCTCTTCAGGCGGAGGAGGTCGCGGAAGCCGGCTTCCAGTTTTACTCGGCCTGCCGTCCAGGCCTTGGCGAATTTGAGGTCGCCCGCGACCAGGGCGACCAGGTCGTCGCCGGTCATGGCCAGGCGGATCTCGGCCTTCGTCGCGGGCGGGCCGGGGGTGACCGCGTCCACGCGGATCCGGCCGCCGTCGAGGCGGCCCGTGAAGGTCCGGTCGAGGTCCGTGATGTGGCAGCTCAGGGAGCGGTCGAGCGCGGCCGCGCCGCGGACGCCGCCGTCCGCGCCGGCGAGGTTGTCTGAGAGTTGGTCGAGTGCGGCTCGGCACTCATCGATCGTAGCCATCGTGATCACGACGGTACCGCAGAGCCGTGCGTGGTCGTGGGGCGCTTCGGGGTAGCGTCTGGGCATGGACGACGAAGAGGGCGCGCCCGCGGAGCCCGCCGGGGCCGGACCGCTGGGACTCGTACGCACGCCCACCGGGCACGACGCGGTCGACGCGCACCTGTCCCGGCTGGCGGACGCGGACCACCTCGCGGCGGACGGGCACGTCGAGGTGTACGAGGATGTGCACAGGGGACTGCGCGAGGCGCTCGACGCGCTGGACGCACCACCCGTCCCCGCACCTTACGAAAACAGGAGCTGAACCGAACGTGGCAGGAGTGGCACGCCGCCGCCTGGACGCCGAACTGGTACGCCGCAGCATGGCCCGCTCGCGGGAGCACGCCGCGCAGCTGATCGCCGCGGGCCGGGTGACCGTGGGCGGCACCACCGCGACCAAGGCGGCCACCCAGGTGGAGACCAGCGCGGCCCTGGTGGTGCGACAGGACGACAGCGATCCGGACTACGTTTCGCGCGGCGGCCACAAGCTCGCGGGCGCCCTCGCCGCCTTCCGGCCGCAGGGGCTGCGCGTGGAGGGGCGCCGGGCGCTGGACGCCGGGGCGTCGACCGGCGGCTTCACCGACGTGCTGCTGCGTGCGGGCGTTTCCCACGTCATGGCCGTCGACGTCGGCTACGGGCAGCTGGCGTGGTCGCTGCAGAGCGACGACCGGGTCACGGTCAAGGACCGGACGAACGTCCGTGAACTCACGGTGGAGCTGATCGACGGGATTCCGGTGGATCTCGTCGTCGGGGACCTGTCCTTCATCTCGATCGGGCTGGTGCTGCCGGCGCTCGTGCGGTGCTGCGCGCCCGACGCGGACCTGGTGCTGATGGTGAAGCCGCAGTTCGAGGTGGGCAAGGAGCGTCTCGGCAGCGGCGGTGTGGTGCGCAGCCCGGAGCTGCGGGCCGAGGCGGTGCGGGACGTGGCGGCGCAGGCGTGGAAGCTGGGACTGGGAGTGCTCGGTGTGACGGCGAGTCCGCTGCCCGGTCCGTCGGGCAACGTCGAGTACTTTCTGTGGCTGCGGGCGGGGGCACCGGCACTCGACCCGTCGGATGTCGACCGTGCAGTGGCGGAGGGGCCGCAGTGACAGATTCATCGGGGGAACGGACTGTTTTTCTGCTCGCGCACACCGGGCGGCCGGCGGCCATCCGCAGTGCCGAGCTGGTGGTGAAGGGACTGCTGCGCTGCGGTCTGGGCGTACGGGTCTTCGCGCACGAGGCGGCGGACCTGCCGCTGCCGCCCGAGGTGGAGCTCGTGACGGAGTCCGCCCACGGCGTGCTCGACGGCTGTGAGCTGCTGGTCGTGCTGGGCGGGGACGGGACCCTGCTGCGCGGCGCCGAGTTCGCGCGGGCCTCGGGCGTGCCCATGCTGGGCGTCAACCTGGGGCGCGTCGGGTTCCTCGCCGAGGCCGAGCGCGACGACCTCGACAAGGTCGTGGACCGGGTGGTGAGCCGGGACTACGAGGTCGAGGAGCGGATGACCCTCGACGTGATCGTGCGCACCAACGGCGACGTGGTCCACCGGGACTGGGCGCTGAACGAGGCCGCGGTCCAGAAGGTGTCGCCCGAGCGGATGCTCGAGGTGGTCCTGGAGATCGACGGGCGACCGGTGACCGGCTTCGGCTGCGACGGGATCGTCTGCGCGACTCCGACGGGCTCCACGGCCTACGCCTTCTCCGCGGGCGGACCGGTGGTGTGGCCGGAGGTGGAGGCCCTGCTGATGGTGCCGATCAGCGCCCACGCGCTGTTCGCGAAGCCGCTGGTGACCTCGCCGACGTCGGTGCTCGCGGTCGAGGTGCAGACCGGCACCCCGCACGGTGTGCTGTGGTGCGACGGGCGGCGGATGCTGGAGCTGCCCGCCGGGGCCCGGGTGGAGGTCCGGCGGGGGGAAGTGCCCGTGCGGCTCGCCCGGCTGCACCACGCGTCCTTCACGGACCGGCTCGTCGCGAAGTTCGCGCTGCCGGTGTCGGGTTGGCGCGGGGCGCCCCACTGAAGCGCTCCGCACCGTGTAGCTAATAGCACATCCGTTCGGAGAACTTGGGGCGGGTGACGTCACATGGCACCCGTGAAACCTCGGTATGGTCGTCCCGTGCTTGAGGAGATGCGGATACGGTCGCTCGGGGTCATCGACGACGCGGTGGTCGAGCTGTCGCCCGGTTTCACCGCGGTGACCGGCGAGACCGGCGCGGGCAAGACGATGGTCGTCACCAGCCTCGGGCTGCTGCTCGGCGGTCGCGCCGACCCGGCCCTGGTACGGATCGGCGCCAAGGCCGCGGTGGTCGAGGGCCGCATCGTCATGCGCCCGGACGCCCCCGCCGCCGTACGCGCCGAGGAGGCCGGGGCCGAGCTCGACGAGGGCGCCCTGCTGATCAGCCGGACCGTGTCCGCCGAGGGGCGCTCGCGCGCCCACGTCGGCGGCCGCTCGGTCCCCGTCGGCCTGCTCGGAGAGCTCGCCGACGACCTCGTCGCCGTACACGGGCAGACCGACCAGCAGGGGCTGCTGCGGCCCGCCCGGCAGCGCCAGGCCCTCGACCGGTACGCCGGTGACGCCGTCGCCGTCCCGCTGGAGAAGTACGGGGCCGCCTACCGGCGGCTGCGCGCGGTCGCCGTGGAGCTCGAGGAGATCACCACCCGGGCCCGGGAGCGGGCCCAGGAGGCGGACCTCCTGCGCTTCGGGCTGGACGAGATCGCGGCCGTGGAGCCGGTGGCCGGCGAGGACGCCGAGCTGGCGGCGGAGGCGGAGCGGCTCGGCCACGCCGAATCGCTGGCCTCGGCGGCCCAGCTCGCGCACGCCGCGCTCGCGGGCAATCCGGAGGACCCGGAGGGCATCGACGCGAACACGCTCGTTGCGGGCGCCCACCGCGCACTGGAATCCGTACGCTCCCACGACCCCGCGACGCTCGGCGCGCTCGCCGAACGGATCGGGGAGCTGGGCATCCTGCTCGCCGACGTGGCCGGGGAGCTGGCGGGCTACGCCGACGACCTGGACGCCGATCCGCTGCGGCTGGCCGCGGTGGAGGAGCGGCGGGCGGCGCTGACCCAGCTGACCCGCAAGTACGGCACCACGGGCGGCGTGGACGGCGTACTGGAATGGGCCGAGAAGGGCGCGGAGCGGCTGCTGGAACTGGACGGCGACGACGAGCGGATCACGGAACTGACCGCCGAGCGGGACGGTCTGCGATCCGAACTGTCGCTACTGGCACAGGCGTTGACGGATGCCCGGGTGGAGGCGGCCACGCGGTTCGCCTCCGCGGTGACGGCGGAGCTGGCCTCGCTGGCGATGCCCCACGCGCGGGTGACCATCGACATCCGGCAGGTGGAGGACCCCGAAGGAGTGGAGGTCGACGGCCGTCCGGTCGCGTACGGGCCTTCGGGCACGGACGAGGTCGAGCTGCTGCTGGCCCCGCACCCCGGGGCCCAGCCGCGGCCGATCGCCAAGGGCGCCTCGGGCGGTGAGCTGTCCCGCGTGATGCTGGCCGTGGAGGTCGTCTTCGCGGGCTCCGACCCGGTGCCGACGTACCTCTTCGACGAGGTCGACGCCGGAGTCGGCGGCAAGGCGGCGGTCGAGGTCGGCCGGCGGCTGGCGAAGCTCGCCAAGTCGGCACAGGTCGTGGTCGTCACCCACCTGCCGCAGGTCGCGGCCTTCGCGGACCGGCAGCTGCTGGTGGAGAAGACCAACGACGGGTCCGTCACGAGGAGTGGCGTCACCGTCCTGGAGGGCGAGGACCGGATCCGTGAGCTCTCGCGGATGCTGGCCGGCCACGAGGACTCCGTCTCGGCGCGGGCGCACGCGGAGGAACTCCTGGCGGCGGCGCGCGCGGACGCGTGAGGTACGGCCGAGAGGGACCCGGGGCGTAGGCGCACCGGGCCCTTCGCCTTGTCCGCAGCGGCGCCGGGGTGACTGCGGGCTCGCCCGTGTGGGTGAGGCTCGGGGGTGTCCGGCGGTATCTCGTACGGGATCCGCACCCGTATGGTCCCGGAACGCGCGTGCGGACTGGCATTCTTGGCCACGTCTCTGACTCCTCCCCTCATCCTGGAGCCTCGACCCGTGAGCAGCTCCCCGGTCTCCCCTGCCGCCCCGGCACAGCCCTACGGGCGGCCGCCGCTCCGTACCGTCCAGGTACTCGGCGGCGCCGCCGGTGCGGGCAGCTGCGCGCACGTACGGTCCCTCGCGACGGGCCTCGCCGCGCGCGGTGTCGGGGTCACGGTGTGCGCGCCCGTGCGGGCGGAGGGGGAGTACGACTTCACCGGCGCGGGCGCGGACTTCGCGCCCGACGCGGTGAGCGTGCTGCGGGCGGCGTGCGCCGGGGCGGACGTGGTGCACGCGCACGGCGTACGGGCCGGCGCGCGCGCCCTGCTGGCCCTGCGGGGGCGGCGGGTGCCGCTGGTGGTGAGCTGGCACGGCGACGGCCCGGCGGCCGACGGGGCGCTCGGGCGGCTGAGCAGGATGCTGGAACGGCACGTGGCCCGGGCCGCGGCGGTGGTGCTGGGCCCGTCCTCCGATCAGGTGGACCTGGCGCGGCTGCGGGGAGCGCGGGACGCGAGGCTGTCGCCGGTGGCGGTGGCGGTGTCGGCCGCCGCCGCGGTATCGGAGCCGGGCAAGGTACGGGCGGAACTGGGCGCGGTGGAGCGGCCGTTGCTGATCGCGGTCGGCAGCCTGGTGCCGCACCGGGGGTACTCCGTACTGCTCGACGCGGCGCGGGAGTGGCGGACGCTGGACCCGGCACCGCTGCTGGTGATCGCGGGGGAGGGGCCGCTGCGGGCCGAACTCTCCCGGCGGATCGAGGCGGAGGCCCTGCCGGTGCGGCTGCTGGGGCGGCGCCGGGACGCGGCGCGGCTGCTGGCGGCGGCGGACGTGGCGGTACTGCCGAGCCGGTGGGAGGCGCGGGCCCCGCTGGCGCAGGCGGCGCTGCGGGCCGGGGTGGCGCTGGTCGCCACGGCCGTGGGGGGAGTGCCGGAGCTGGTGGGGGAGGGGGCCGTGCTGGTCCCGCCGGGGGACGCGGGCGCGCTCGCCTCGGCCGTGACCGGCCTGCTGACGGACCCGGACCGCCGGGCCGTGCTGGCCGCCGCCGGGCTGGCGCAGGCCGGCTCCTGGCCGTCGGAGGACGACACGGTGGCGCAGGTCCTGTCGGTCTACGACGAACTGATGGAACGCAGCCGCCGCTAGGGGGTGTCCGGCGGGGCTGGATTCGGCCGAGCCGCACTGTCATGTGCGGCGCCGTTGCGGGGGCGGACGGGCTGGATTCTCCAGCCCCGCCGGCGTTTGAGGCGCGGGCGCGGTAGCGCCGTACAGGGGTCCCGGGGCGGAGCCCCGGGGAACGGGGGAAGGGCGGGTAGGGGACCGCTCCGCGCAGCGGCAGGCGCCCGCAGGCGGACACCCGGTCCCAGCCCGGCCACGGCCCCGGCCGAGCATCGGCGGACGGAGTCCGGCGCAGCGGCGCGAAGCCGTGGAGGCCCACCAGGGCCGAGGCGTGCGAGTGGCGCGTCAGGAAGGCGTGTGGCGGCGGGCGCGGAGGGCCAGGCTGAGGGAGAGCACCGTCTCCGGGTCGTCCAGGTCCGTGCCCAGGAGCTCCGAGATGCGGGCCAGGCGGTTGTAGAGGGTCTGCCGGTTCAGGTGGAGCTCGCGGGCCGTCTCCGCCTTGCGGCCCGCGTGGGCCAGGTACGTCTCCAGCGTGGGGAGGAGAGGGGGCCGGGACGTGGTGTCGTGGGTGCGCAGCGGGCCGATCGCGCGCTCCACGAAGGCCGCCAGGTCGGGGTGCTCGCGCAGCCGCCACAGCAGCAGGTCGATGTCCAGGCGGCGGGCGTCGTACCAGGGCCGGGCCGGCAGGCCGTGCGCAGCGGTGGCGGTCTCCGCCGCGTGCCGCAGCCCCGCCGAGGCCGCCGCCCAGCCGCCCGCGACGCCCACGACCACGGCCGGCGGGGCGACCGCCCGCTCCAGCCCGGCCCGCTCCACACCCGCCCGCAGCGCGGCCGCGACCCGGTCCGCGACCGCCGTGCGCTCCGTTTCGGAGCGCAGGGAGACGAGCAGCGGCACCCGGCCCTCCACCGGGCGGACGCCCAGCAGCACCGGGACCCCGACCGAGGCCAGCTCCTCCAGGACCGCGCGCGCCAGCACCGCCCAGTTGCCGGACGGGCCGAGGTCCGAGCCCAGCCGCATCACGACCGGGAGCAGCGGGCCCGCGCCCGGCTTGAAGCCGAGGACGCGCGCCTGCGACGGGGCGTCGTCCGCGCTGATCCGGCCCTCCGCGAGGTCCGTCAGGAAGTCGCCCCGGCCGCGCGCCGCCAGCTCCTCCTCCTGCCGCGCCTGCATGAGGACCACGGCCAGGACCCCCGCCGTGCGCTCCGCCGCCATCCGGTGCACCGGCTGCAGCGGGGTCGTGACCCCGACCAGGACCACCCGGGCCCGTACCGAGCCCGTGCCGTGACCGCCGCCCGGTACGTCGATCACCACCGTGTTCCCGGCCGGCTCGGCCTCGCGCTGGCCCCGCAGCCCCTCCCACACCTGGAGCGGGTCCGCGCCGGTGTCCGCCGCCCCGCTGCCGGCCGCGTACAGCAGCGAGCCGTCGGGGGTCTCGAGGAAGACCGGGTTGCCCGTGAAGCCGGCCAGGATCCGCAGCACCTGCGGGATGCCCCCGCCGCCCAACAGGGCCTCGGTACACCGCCGGTGGACCTCCTCGGCGCGCTGGAGGAGGGCGTAGTGGTGGTTGACGATCTCGGTGTGGACCTCCTCCGTCACCGCCACGAACGGGACTTCCCGGTGGAGCTGGACGAGCGGCAGGCCGGCGGTGCGGGCCGTTTCCACGATGGTCGCCGGGAGCCGGGTGAACCGCGGGCCCAGCTCGACCACCAGTGCGGCGATGCCCCGGTCGGCGAGGCGGCGTACGAAGGCCCGCTGCTCGGCCGGCCGGGTGCCGAGGCCGAGACCCGTCGTCAGCAGCAGCTCGCCGCCCTTGAGGAGGGAGGCGATGTTCGGCACCTCGCCCGCGTGCACCCAGCGGACGGTGCGCCCCAGGCGGTCGGCGCAGGCGACCACCTCCGGCAGCCCGCTGCGCAGCCCCGGCAGCTCAAGTGCCCGCTGAACTGTGATTCCGCCCTGGTCGTCCATATCGCGGACGCTACCGGGCTGCATGTTCCGGGGACATCACCTACCGGTTACAAAGCCCGATCTGCCCCTCTTCCGGACCGACAACTCGTCTTCTCTGCAAGGAGATTATCGGACCGCGTGCCGATTGTGGTCTGCGTCACGCAGGTAGAGAGTGGCGGCCTCCCGACAGCCTCCCGACAAAGAAGAGGGCGCCATGAGTACAGGTACGACCAGCGGGTCATCCCAGACACCCGCCGCTCCGCAGGTGCAGCGACTCAAGGCAAACTCGGTCGGCCTCGTAGGGGTCGTCTTCATGGCCGTCGCCACCGCCGCCCCGATCACGGCCATGACGGGCAACCTCCCCATCGCCGTCGGCTTCGGCAACGGCACCGGAGCCCCGGCCGGATACCTCTTCGCCACCCTCGTCCTCACCGTCTTCGCGGTCGGCTACGTGGCCATGGCCAAGCGGATCACCGCCGCAGGAGCCTTCTACGGATACATCTCCCACGGCCTCGGCCGGATCGCCGGCATGGCCTCCGGCATGCTCGCCGTCCTCGCCTACATCGTCTTCGAGGCCTCGATCGTCGGCGTCTTCTCCTACTTCACGAAGACCACCGTCCACGACCAGCTGGGCGTCGACCTGCCCTGGGTCGTCTACGCGGCCGCCATGCTGGCCGTCACCGCCGCCCTCGCGCACTTCGACATCAACCTCACCGCCAAGGCCCTCGGCGTGATGCTGATCGCCGAGATCGCCGTGCTCTTCGCCGTCGCCACCGCCGTACTGATCGCGGGCGGCGGGCCGGAAGGCATCCCGCTCGAACCCGTCAACCCGAAGAACGCCTTCACCGGCACCTCCGCCGGCCTCGGCCTCTTCTTCGCCTTCTGGTCCTGGGTCGGCTTCGAGTCCACCGCCATGTACGGCGAGGAGTCCCGCGACCCGAAGCGGGTCATCCCCAAGGCCACCCTGATCTCCGTCGTCGGCGTCGGCCTCTTCTACATCTACGTCTCCTGGATGACCATCGCGGGCAACGGCCTGGCCAAGTCGGTGGAGCTGTCCGCCTCCGCCAGCCCCCTCGACCTCTTCTTCGCGCCCACCCAGACCTTCATCGGCGCCTGGGCCGTCGACGCCTTCCAGTGGCTGCTGCTCACCGGCTCCTTCGCCTGCGGCATGGCCTTCCACCAGTGCGCCGCCCGCTACCTCTACGCCATCGGCCGCGAGGGCTTCCTGTCGCCGAAGCTCGGCCACACCCACCCCAGGCACGGCTCCCCGTACATCGCCTCGGTCGTGCAGACCGCCATCGCCACCGCGCTCGTCGCCGGCTTCTGGCTCACCGGCCAGGACCCGTACCTGCACCTCTACACGCTGCTCGCGATCCTCGGCACGATGGCGATCCTGATCGTCCAGACGCTGTGCTCCTTCGCCGTCATCGGCTACTTCCGCAAGAACCACCCCGAGGACCGGCACTGGTTCAAGACCTTCACCGCCCCGCTCCTCGGCGGCATCGGAATGACCGCCGTCGTGGTGCTGCTCGTCCTCAACATGGAGACCGCGGCCGGCACCGCCGCCGGATCGGTCTTCTTCAAGCTGATCCCGTGGATCGTCGGCGCCGTCTTCCTCGGCGGCCTCGGCCTCGGCCTCTGGCTCAGGGCGAAGGCCCCCGCGCGCTACGAGATCATCGGCCGGATCGTCCTCGAGGACGCCGCCGAGCGGCCCGCCGACGCCGATGCCCAGCCGAACCTGACCGTCCTGCCCGGACAGGGCGCCGCCCCGTCCGACTCCACCTCCGCGAACGTCTGAGGAGCCACCGCCATGGCCCGTACGCCCCTCATGCACGCCCTGCGCCGCCTTGCCGCCGAGCACGCCACGGCCGCGCGCCTCGGCATGCCCGCCGCCGAGGTCCGCGGAGCCACCCGCCGCGAACTCCTCGGCCGGGCCGCCGCCCTCGGCCTCGGAGCCGCCCTCGCCGGCTCCGCCGCCGGAGCCGCCCACGCCGCGGACACCGCCACCTCCACCCCCGACAAGAAGCCCGTCGCCCCGGCCCGCGTCGCCGTCATCGGCGCCGGCATCTCCGGCCTGACCGCCGCCCTCACCCTCAAGGACGCGGGCGTCGCCTGCACCCTGTACGAGGCCAACCCGAGCCGCGTCGGCGGCCGGATGTGGACCCAGCGCGGCCATTGGGCGTACGGACAGACCTCCGAGATCGGCGGCGAGCTGATCGACACCAGCCACAAGAAGATCCTGGAGCTCTGCCGCCGCTTCAACCTGCCCACCGAGGACTTCCTCGGCGGCGGCCCCAACGGGGCCGAGGAAGTCCTCTGGTTCAACGGCGAGTACTACTCCCGCACCCAGGCCGACGAGGACTTCAAGGCCGTCTACCAGGCCCTGCACCGGGACCTCTCGGAGGCCGGCGAGGTCTCCTGGAACACCACCACCGCCGCCGGCACCGCCCTCGACAACATGACCCTGTACGAGTGGATCGAGACCCGTGTCCCCGGCGGCCACGGCTCACAGCTCGGCCGCTTCATCGACGTGGCCTACAACGTCGAGTACGGCGCCGACACCACCGCCCAGTCCGCCCTCGCCCTCGTCCTGCTGATGGGCTACCAGCCCAACCCGGGCAACTTCAACGTCTGGGGCCTTTCCAACGAGCGGTACCACATCACCGGCGGCAACGACCGGCTGCCGAACGCCATCGCCGCCGCCCTGCCCGCCGGCTCGATCGTGATGGGCCGCGAGCTCGTCGCCGTACGGGCCAACGCCGACGGCACCCAGACGCTCACCTTCAACGACTCCGGAGCCGTGCGCACCGCCGTCGCCGACCACACCGTCCTGTGCGTGCCGCTGCCGATCCTCCAGCGCATCGACACCTCGCAGGCCGGCTTCGACCCGCTCATGCGCAACCTCCTGCGCGACGCCCGGATGGGCTACTGCACCAAGCTCAACATGCAGTTCACCGCCCGCCCGTGGCGCGGCACCGGCCCCTGGCCCGGGGTCTCCGCGGGTGACTGCTTCACCGACTCCGAGGTCCAGCAGACCTGGGACACCACCAAGGTGCAGCCCGGCACCGGCGGCATCCTCCTCCAGTACGGCGGCGGCACCCTCGCCGGGTCGCTGACCCCCGCGACCCCCTTCGCCACCGAGTCCGACCCCTACGTACGCGCCCTCGCCGGCCGCATGCTGACCGGCATCGACGCCTTCTACCCGGGCACCAAGGCCGTGTGGACCGGGAAGGCCCAGCTCTCCGCCTGGCACCGCAACCCGTACTCGCTCGGCGCGTACTCGTACTGGCCCACCGGCTACCTGCACCGCTACGCCAAGTACGAGGGCACCGCCCAGGGCAACATCCACATCGGCGGCGAGCACTGCAGCTACGACTTCCAGGGCTTCATGGAAGGCGGCGCCACCGAGGGCGAACGGGCGGCGCGGGAGGTGATCGCCGCCCTGAGCTGACCCTCGGGCCGGGCCTCAGGCCGGCCGGATGTTGTGGTTGAAGCGGAAGACGTTGTCCGGGTCGTACTGCCGCTTCAACGCCTCCAGCCGCGCCAGGTTCTTCTCGCCGAGGCCCGCGACCACCCGGTCCGGGCCCTCGTCGCCCGTGAAGTTGAGGTAGACCGCGCCGGTGCTCCACGGCTGGGCATCGGCGCGGACGTCCCTGACCCACTGCCGGCACCGCTCGTCGTCGGCCGCGTCCTCCCAGACCCCGAACGGGTGCACCGCCCAGGGCGCGTCGCGGAAGGGCAGCGGGTAGTCGCCGGCCCCCGACGCGATCGCACCTCCCTGGGGCCAGACCACGTGCTGGGTGCCCGTCGGCACCGGCATCGAATCGGCGCGGGCGCAGAAGACGTCCACGAACTCGTCGGGCACCCCCGTGAGGTACTCCGCCGACCAGTAGTTCCGCATCCCCGGCGGGTCGTCGAGCATGCACTGCAGCTCGGCGTAGGGGATGTCCATGACCATCTCCACCTCGTGCGGGATCTCCAGCAGCGGCGCGGCCAGCTCGCGCAGCCCGTCCACGGGGCCCGTGTACGTCACCAGCGTTCCGCACAGCAGCAGCCCCACCAGGTGCGGCGGCACGAACTCCTCCGGCGGGCCGGTCAGGTAGATGACCCCGCCGCCCACGTCGGACGGCCCGGCCTCGATGAGGTCCCGGAACGTACGGACCACCTCGGGCCCGCGCTCCGGCAGGTACAGCAGGAACGCGATCGACATGTGCGGCAGCTCGTGGAGCCGCAGCGTCAGCGAGGTCGCGATGCCGAAGTTCCCGCCGCCGCCGTGCAGCCCCCAGAACAGCTCCGGGTGGTCCTCCGCGGTCGCGTGGACCAGCTCGCCGTCGGCGGTGACCAGCTCCGCGCCCAGCAGGTTGTCCGCCGCCAGACCGAACTTCCGGTCCAGCCAGCCGGTGCCGCCGCCCAGGACGAAGCCGCCGACGCCCGTGGTGGAGACCCGGCCGCCCGTGGTCGCCAGCCCGAACGGCTCGCAGGCCCGGTCCAGGTGGCTCATCGTGGCCCCGCCGCCGATGTGCGCCGCCCGCGCCGCCGGATGGACCGTCACCTCGTGCATCCGGCGCAGGTCCACGACCAGCCCGCCGTCGTTCAGCGCCATGCCGGCCACGCTGTGCCCGCCGCCGCGCACCGCGATCTTCAGGTCCAGGTCCCTGGCGAACCGCACGGCCGTCACGACGTCCGCCGCGCTCTCGCACTGGGCGATCACGGCGGGCCTGCGGTCGATCATCGCGTTGAAGACCGTACGGGCCTCGTCGTACCCCGGATCGTCCTGGGTGAACACGTCGCCGGAGAGGTCCTCGCGGAGCGCGGCCAGGGCCGCGCCCGCCTTCGAGAGGGGAGCCATCGCTGCCCCCTTCCTTACCGCGGGAGGGCGGGCATGGGACCTCTCCAGCGTAGGCGGGGGCGATCATCCCGGCGCGGCGAGAAGCCGGATGGCCCGGGCGCGGCGCAGCCCGGGCCGGCGTGATCCGGCGGACTAGCCCCCGTACGCCCCGCTCGCCGTCAGCCGCAGTGCGGTGTCGATCAGCGGAACGTGGCTGAAGGCCTGCGGGAAGTTCCCGACCTGCCGCTGGAGCCGCGGGTCCCACTCCTCGGCCAGCAGGCCCAGGTCGTTGCGGAGCGACAGCAGCTTCTCGAAGAGCCGCCGCGCCTCGTCCACCCGTCCGATCATCGCCAGGTCGTCGGCCATCCAGAACGAACAGGCCAGGAAGGCCCCTTCGTCGCCCTCCAGGCCGTCCACGCCGGCCTCCTCGCCCGCAGTCGGATAGCGCAGGATGAAGCCGTCGGGCGTGGACAGCTCGCGCTGGATCGCCTCGATGGTCCCGATGACCCGCTTGTCGTCCGGCGGCAGGAAGCCCATCTGCGGAATCAGCAGCAGCGAGGCGTCCAGCTCCTGCGAGCCGTACGACTGGGTGAAGGTGTTGCGCTCCTTGTCGTAGCCCTTCTCGCAGACGTCCTGGTGGATCTCGTCGCGCAGCTCGCGCCAGCGCTCCAGCGGTCCGTCCGCGTCCCCGCTCTCGATCAGCTTGATCGTGCGGTCCACCGCCACCCAGGCCATCACCTTCGAGTGCACGAAGTGGCGGCGCGGGCCCCGCACCTCCCAGATGCCCTCGTCCGGCTGGTCCCAGTGGGTCTCCAGGTAGCGGATCAGCTTCAGCTGGAGCAGCGAGGCGTAGTCGCTGCGGGCCAGGCCGGTCATGTGGCCCAGGTGCAGGGCCTCGGTGACCTCGCCGTACACGTCGAGCTGGAGCTGCCCGGCGGCGCCGTTGCCGACGCGGACCGGGCGGGAGTTCTCGTAGCCCGGCAGCCAGTCCAGTTCGGTCTCGCCGAGCTCCCGCTCGCCCGCGATCCCGTACATGATCTGCAGGTTCTCCGGGTCCCCGGCGACCGCGCGCAGCAGCCACTCGCGCCAGGCGCGGGCCTCCTCGCGGTAGCCGGTGCGCAGCAGCGAGGAGAGGGTGATGGCCGCGTCGCGCAGCCAGGTGTAGCGGTAGTCCCAGTTGCGGACGCCGCCGATCTCCTCCGGCAGGGAGGTGGTCGGCGCGGCCACGATGCCGCCCGTGGGGCCGTACGTGAGGGCCTTGAGGGTGATCAGGGAGCGGACCACCGCCTCCCGGTAGGGCCCGTGGTACGTGCACTGGTCGACCCAGTCGCGCCAGAACTCGGCGGTCGACTCCAGCGCCGCCTCGGCGTCCGGCAGCTCGGGCGCGCCCTTGTGCGAGGGCTGCCAGCTGATGCTGAACGCCATCCGCTCGCCGGGCCGGACCGTGAAGTCGGAGTACGTGGTCAGGTCCTTGCCGTACGTCTGGGTGTCGGTGTCCAGCCAGACCGAGTCGGGGCCGGCGACGGCCACGGTGCGCCCGTCGACCTTGTGCACCCACGGCACGACCCGCCCGTAGCTGAAACGCATGCGCAGCGCGGAGCGCATCGGGACGCGCCCGGTGACCCCCTCGACGATCCGGATCAGCTGGGGCGCGTGGTCCTCGCGGGGCGGCATGAAGTCGGTCACCCGGACCGTGCCGCGCGGCGTGTCCCACTCCGACTCCAGGACGAGCGACTCACCGCGGTAGCGGCGGCGCGTGGCCCGCGGGGCCTCGGCTCCGGCCGGCACGGCCGGGCCGATCCGCCAGAAGCCGTGATCCTCGGTGCCGAGAATGCTCGCGAACACGGCGTGGGAGTCGAAACGTGGCAGGCACAGCCAATCCACTGCCCCGTCCCGGCAGACCAGCGCCGCGGTCTGCATGTCCCCGATCAGTGCGTAATCCTCGATGCGCCCGGACACGTTGCATCTCCAGTCGAACGGCCACGTCCGCCCCGAAGGGCGCTTGCATTGCGCGGTTGCGCGGTCTCCTGTGTGCAGGGATCCCCGCGTTGAGCCCATGATTCCGCATAGCGGCTCGGTTAGGCCGTCTGACGGACTGCTCGGCGGCGATGTTGTGCGATATCCGAGCAGGATATGACGGCACCCTAGTGATCCCCTTAAGCGGCCGAAGAATGGCGCTCGGCCAAACGGGTGAGCTGCGGATATGTTCCCCGGCGTCTTCCCGGGAAGCGTCCGGACCGCGTGGCCGGAGGCGGACCGCCCACGGCGCTGATAGGCTGGTACCCCGTGGACCGGTGGTCTGCCTGTGCGAATCAGGAGCCCCGAAACCGCAGCTTCGGCGCCCCCTGAGACCCTTCCGGATCGACGGTGGCCGGCGCCGGACGCACTTCACTTCGCGACCACGGGAGCCCCCTCTTGGCGATGCCGCCCAAATCTCTGACGACCAAGCACATCTTCGTCACCGGGGGTGTCGCTTCCTCCCTCGGCAAGGGCCTCACGGCCTCCAGCCTGGGTGCGCTGCTCAAGGCGCGGGGTCTTCGGGTCACGATGCAGAAGCTCGACCCGTACCTGAACGTCGACCCGGGCACGATGAACCCGTTCCAGCACGGCGAGGTGTTCGTCACCAACGACGGCGCCGAGACCGACCTGGACATCGGCCACTACGAGCGCTTCCTCGACGTCGACCTGGACGGCTCGGCCAACGTCACCACCGGCCAGGTCTACAACACGGTCATCGCCAAGGAGCGCCGCGGCGAGTACCTCGGTGACACCGTGCAGGTCATCCCGCACATCACCAACGAGATCAAGCACCGCATCCGCCGCATGGCGACCGAGGACGTCGACGTCGTCATCACCGAGGTCGGCGGCACCGTCGGCGACATCGAGTCGCTGCCGTTCCTGGAGACCGTCCGCCAGGTCCGCCACGAGGTCGGCCGCGACAACGTCTTCGTCGTGCACATCTCGCTGCTGCCCTACATCGGCCCCTCCGGCGAGCTGAAGACCAAGCCGACCCAGCACTCGGTCGCGGCCCTGCGCAACATCGGCATCCAGCCCGATGCCATCGTGCTGCGCGCCGACCGCGACGTCCCGACCAGCATCAAGCGCAAGATCTCGCTGATGTGCGACGTGGACGAGGCGGCCGTGGTCGCGGCCATCGACGCCAAGTCGATCTACGACATCCCGAAGGTCCTGCACACCGAGGGCCTCGACGCGTACGTCGTGCGCAAGCTCGACCTGCCCTTCCGCGACGTCGACTGGACGGTGTGGGAGGACCTCCTGGACCGGGTCCACAACCCCGACCACGAGGTGAAGGTCGCGCTCGTCGGCAAGTACATCGACCTGCCCGACGCCTACCTGTCGGTGACCGAGGCGCTGCGCGCCGGCGGCTTCGCCAACAAGGCCCGCGTCCAGATCAAGTGGGTCACCTCCGACGACTGCAAGACCCCGGCGGGCGCGGCGGCGCAGCTGGCCGACGTGGACGCGATCTGCGTGCCCGGCGGCTTCGGCGACCGCGGTGTCAACGGCAAGGTCGGCGCGATCACCTACGCCCGCGAGAACAAGATCCCGCTGCTCGGCCTGTGCCTGGGCCTCCAGTGCGTGGTCATCGAGGCGGCGCGGAACCTGGCGGGCATCGAGGACGCGAACTCCACCGAGTTCGACCCCTCCACCGCCAACCCGGTCATCTCCACCATGGAGGAGCAGCTGGCCTTCGTCGAGGGCGCGGGCGACCTGGGCGGCACGATGCGCCTGGGCATGTACCCGGCGAAGCTCGCCGAGGGCTCGATCGTGCGCGAGGTCTACGGCGACCAGGCGTACGTGGACGAGCGCCACCGCCACCGCTACGAGGTGAACAACGCCTACCGCGGCGAGCTGGAGAAGAAGGCGGGCATCGTCTTCTCCGGCACCTCCCCGGACAACAAGCTCGTCGAGTACGTCGAGTACCCGCGCGAGGTGCACCCCTACCTGGTGGCCACCCAGGCCCACCCGGAGCTGCGCTCGCGCCCGACCCGCCCGCACCCGCTGTTCGCGGGCCTGGTCAAGGCGGCCGTGGAGCGCCAGCAGTCGGCGAAGTGAGTCTGCCGACCGCATAACGTAGACAGCCGGGGTACGGATCTTCCGTACCCCGGCTGTCGCGCTTTGTGGAGGGCTTCGGGGAATGAACATCAAGGACACGGCGGAATCCTGGGAGACGGTGTCGACGCAGCGGCCTTTCCAGGGCGCCAAGACGGCCGTCGACTCCGACGAAGTGCGGATGCCGGACGGATCCGTGGCCCGCCGCGACTACCAGGTGCACCCCGGATCGGTCTGCGTGCTGGCCCTCGACGGGGACGGGCGGGTCCTGGTGCTGAGCCAGTACCGGCACCCGGTGCGGCGGCGGCTGTGGGAGCTGCCGGCCGGGCTGCTCGACGTACAGGGGGAGAACCCGCTGCACGGGGCGCAGCGCGAGCTGTACGAGGAGGCCCACGTGAAGGCGGAGGACTGGCGGGTGCTCGCCGACTTCTACGCCTCCCCGGGCGGCTCCGACGAGGCCATCCGCATCTTCCTGGCGCGGGACGTCTCCGAGGCGGAGGGGGAGCGGTACGCGGAGACCGGCTCCGAGGAGGCCGACATGGTGGTGACCTGGGTCCCCCTCGCCGACCTGGTCCGGGGCGTCCTGGCGGGCGAGCTGGGCAACCCGGGCCTCGTGACGGGCGTCCTGGCGCTCTCGGCCGCGCTCGCCTCCGCGGACGGCCTCGACGCCCTCCGCCCCGCCGACGCCCCTTGGCCGGCCCGCCCGTACGAGGCGTAGCCCCGCGCCCCTGGGCTCAATCGCCGCCGGGGCCGGATCGTGCCCGTGCGCGCCGCCGCTGGCGGGGGCCGGCCCCCCGACCCCCGGTCCTCAAACGCCGGACGGGCTGATTTGGCTCCGGCGGCGCCTCAAACGCCGGCGGGGCTGAAATCGCCCTGCGGGCAATCCAGCCGCACCGGCCCGGCGGCCCGGCCGAAATCCAGCCCCGCCGGCGTTTGAGGCGCGGGGTCCGGGGCGGAGCCCCGGGGGAAGGGTGGGTAGGGGACCGGCTCCGCGCAGCGGCACCCGCCCGGCCCGCACGCGGTCGCCCACCACACGGCTCCCGGCACCGGCACCGGCACCGGCACTCGGCGCACGGGCGAAAGAGGGCCGACGCGCGAAAAGAAGAACATCGGCTGATCCGATCAGGCGATATGACCGCCGCGCTCCACACGAGTCGTCGCTCTGCGTGAACTACGCTCGGGATCCCCGAAGGCAGGGGCAGGGAGAGGAGCGGATCCGTGGCGGATTTCGTCGGGCGGCGGCGTGAGCTCAAGGAGCTGCGCGAGGACATCGCACGGACCGGGCTCGACACGCTCTCCGGCCGCAAGGCAAAGGCCCCCCGCGCCCGGGTGCTGCTCGTCGCCGGGCGCCCCGGATCCGGGCGGACCGCCCTCGCCGAGGCGTTCGTGCGCGAGGTCGCCGAGGAGTACCCCGACGGGGTCCTCCGGACCCGGCTCACCGCGCCCGGCGGCGAGACCGTGGCCACCGAGCGGGCCGTACGGGACCTGCTGGAGGCACTGGGCCGGCCCACTCCCCCCGGCGCCGGCGAGGACGAGCTCAGCTCGGCCCTGCGCTCCGCGCTCGACGGCCGGCGCGCGATCATCCTGGTCGACGACGCCGCCGACCCGCACCAGGTCGACGCCCTGCTCCCGGACACCCCCGAATGCCTCGTCGTCGTCACCGCGGAGGGGCCGCTCACCGGCATCCCCGACGTGCGGCCCTGCACCCTCGGCGGGCTCGACACACCCTCCGCCGTGCGGATGCTCGTCCACCGCATCGGCGACACCCGTGTCACCGCCGACCCCCGCGCCGCCGAATCCCTCGCCGAGGAGTGCGGGGGCCAGCCCGCCGCGCTGGTCCTCGTCGGCGGCTGGCTCGCCGCCCACCCCAAGGGCTCCGTCGCCGACGTGGCCAAGCAGCTCCACGACATGCCGGCCAGCACCGGGGGCCCGCTCGCCCGGTGCTTCCGGCTCGTCTACGAGAGCCTGCCGCAGCCCGCCCAGCGGACCCTGCGGCTGCTGCCCCTGGCCCCCGCCGGGATGGTCGACTCGCACACCGCCTCCGCCCTCGCCGGATGCTCCGTGGCCGCGGCCCAGTCCACGCTGGACGATTTCGCCGCGCTGGGCCTCGTACGCCCCGCCCACGACGGACTGTTCCTCCTGCCCGGCTGCCTCGCACCGCTGCTCCAGGCCCTGCTGGAGGCCAAGGAGCGCCCGGCGGAGGTCCAGCTGGCGCGGGCCCGGATGCTGGAGCGGACGGTACGGCTGCTGCACTCGTGCCGGGCGATGGCCGAACCCCGGGACGCCGGGGACGACGTCGGGCTGCGGGAGGTGCTGGACGGGCTGCCGCGCGCGCTGCGCTTCCCCGACCGGCGGGCCGCCGCCACCTGGCTGGACACCCGGCTGCCCGCGCTGTCCGCCGCCGCGTCCCTCGCGGTGGCCGACGGGGAGCTGGACACCCTGGCCCGGCGGCTCGTCGCGGGCCTCGTACGGGCCCTCGCGGAGCACCGCGGGACCGCCGAGGCCGCCCCCGAGCTGTACGGGCTGCACCGCCTGGTCCTGGACGTGGCCGAGCGCCGCGGCCTGCACCGGGAGCAGGCCGCCGCCCTGCTGAACCTGGCCGACCTGGACGCCGGGACCGGCCGGACCCGGGAGGCCCTGGAGCGCTACCGGGCCGCCCTGGACGCGGGAAGGGCGGCGAACGACCCGTACGCGAGCGGCCGCGCGATGGAATCCGTAGGCGGCGCCTACCAGGAGCTGGCGGACTGGCACCGGGCCTCCGACTGGTTCGGCCGCGCCCTGTCCCAGGCCCTCGCGCGGGGGGAGCGGGCGGACGAGGCGCGGCTGTACGGACGGCTCGGGAACGTGCACACCTACGCCGGCCGCTACGGGGACGCACTGCGCAGCTGGCGGGCGGCCGCCGCCGGGTACCGGAAGCTGGCCGATGTGCCGGGCCAGGCAAAGGCGTTGAGCGAGATGGCGCGGGTCCAGGAGTACGCCGGCCGGCCGGAGGAATCGCTGCACACCTGCCGCGAGGCGGTGGAGCTGGCGCGCCGTGCCGGGGACCAGCGGCTTCAGGCCGCTCTGCAGGTCCGACTGGCCGACACGCTGGACAGGCTGGGCGACCCGGCAGCTGCCAGGCTGCACCGGTCCGCAGCCGACAGATTGCTGGGCGACGACCCCGCAGCCTGCGAAATCCGCAGTGGATCCGACTAAGATTATTTGTTTGCAAGGCTAGACACGCGACAATCCTTCAATAAACTGGGTTCACCACGTCATCCGTGGTGCATCCCGTTGCGCGTTCTTGTGGGCGGGTATGTATGGAAGTGCCCCGTTCAATCCCCCTGAGTCAAGGACCGTGATCGACGATGAAGGTCGGCATCCCCCGCGAGGTCAAGAACAACGAGTTCCGTGTGGCCATCACCCCCGCCGGTGTCCACGAGCTCGTCCGTAACGGCCACCAGGTCTTCATCGAGCAGAACGCCGGTGTCGGCTCCTCGATCACCGACGCCGAGTACGTCGCCGCCGGCGCCGAGATCCTCGGCACCGCCGACGAGGTCTGGGCCACCGCCGACCTGCTGCTGAAGGTCAAGGAGCCCATCGCGGAGGAGTACCACCGCCTCCGCAAGGACCAGACCCTCTTCACCTACCTGCACCTGGCGGCCTCCCGCGAGTGCACGGACGCCCTGCTGGAGTCCGGCACCACCGCCATCGCGTACGAGACGGTCGAGCTCGCCAACCGCGCGCTCCCGCTGCTCGCCCCGATGTCCGAGGTCGCGGGCCGCCTGGCCCCGCAGGTCGGCGCCTACCACCTGATGCGCTCGGCCGGCGGCCGCGGCGTGCTCCCCGGCGGTGTCCCCGGCACCCACGCCGGCGAGTGCGTCGTCATCGGCGGCGGCGTCTCCGGCTGGAACGCCGCGCAGATCGCCATCGGCATGGGCTTCCACGTGACCCTGCTCGACCGCGACATCAACAAGCTCCGCGAGGCCGACAAGATCTTCGGTACGAAGATCAAGACGATCGTCTCCAACGCCTACGAGCTGGAGAAGGCCGTCGTCGAGGCCGACCTCGTCATCGGCGCGGTGCTGATCCCGGGTGCGAAGGCCCCCAAGCTGGTCACCAACGAGCTCGTCGCCAAGATGAAGCCCGGAAGTGTCCTTGTCGACATTGCGATCGACCAGGGCGGCTGCTTCGAGGACTCCCGTCCGACCACCCACGCCGAGCCGACCTTCCAGGTCCACAACTCGGTCTTCTACTGCGTCGCCAACATGCCGGGCGCGGTCCCGAACACCTCCACCTACGCGCTGACGAACGCCACGCTGCCCTACATCGTGCAGCTCGCGAACCTCGGCTGGGCCGAGGCGCTGCGCCGTGACCCCGCGCTCGCGCTGGGCCTCAACACCCATGACGGGCAGGTCGTTTACGGCCCCGTCGCCGAGGCCCACGGCCTCGAGACCCTCGAGCTGAGCACGCTGCTCGGCTGAGCCGTCAACGACTGACGTCAATCTCACGTATCCGGCCGGACCTTGCCCGCAAGGTCCGGCCGGACGCGTTTGCGAGGAACCTGCGAACCCCGCTCAACTCGCCTCGAACGTAACCCTTTAACCCTTTCGCACACCCGCGAAACTTCACGGCGACAGTCCGTGCGCCCTTGACAGAGTGGTGTTCGGTTGCCGACACATCGTGCCGGGTCCGACGGATTGTGTTGCCGCTGAGCGGTGACACGCCATAGAGTCGCCAACCGTCGGCATGGTGCCACGCTGACCTATCGATAAGTGTCCTGGTCACGTCCGAGGAGGTAAGACGACTTGTGAATGAGTCGACATTTGCTCCTGGGGGTGGTCGAGCGGGTATGCCCGCGCGGGGCGAGAGCCCTGCCGGGCTCGAGGCTGTCGGCTCCGTCGCAGTACGCACCTTCGCAAACCACCAGCACCTGACGACGCCCCAAAAGAGCATGGACGGCCTAGACGTGAACTCCACGGCCGGCGACCACGGTGGCGATACGCCCATTGGTTTCGCCGACTACGACCAGGTGCCCGAGGGGCACTTCTACGACCCCGACGCGGAGTACGAACCGGACCCCGAGTACGCGGCCACCCTCGCCCCCGACGCTGCCCGTCAGCGCCGTGAGCGGATCGGCCCGACCGGACGCCCGCTCCCGTACTTCCCGATCCCGGGTCCGCTGACCGACCACGGTCCGGCGAAGATCATCGCGATGTGCAACCAGAAGGGCGGCGTGGGCAAGACCACGTCGACCATCAACCTGGGTGCCGCGCTCGCCGAGTACGGGCGCCGCGTGCTGCTCGTCGACTTCGACCCGCAGGGCGCGTTGTCCGTGGGCCTCGGCGTGAACCCGATGGAACTCGACCTGACGGTCTACAACCTGCTCATGGAGCGGGGCATGTCGGCCGACGAGGTGCTGCTCAAGACGGCGGTCCCCAACATGGACCTGCTGCCGAGCAACATCGACCTGTCGGCTGCGGAAGTGCAGTTGGTCAGCGAGGTCGCGCGCGAGTCGACCCTGCAGCGGGCCCTGAAGCCCCTGATGGCCGACTACGACTACATCGTGATCGACTGTCAGCCCTCGCTCGGTCTGCTGACCGTGAACGCCCTGACGGCGGCTCACAAGGTCATCGTCCCGCTGGAGTGCGAGTTCTTCGCACTGCGCGGTGTGGCGCTGCTGACCGAGACCATCGAGAAGGTGCAGGAGCGGCTCAACCCGGAGCTGGAGCTCGACGGCATCCTCGCCACGATGTACGACTCCCGTACGGTGCACAGCCGCGAGGTGCTGGCGCGCGTGGTCGAGGCCTTCGACGACCACGTCTACCACACGGTCATCGGCCGGACGGTGCGCTTCCCGGAGACCACGGTGGCCGGCGAGCCGATCACCACGTACGCCTCCAACTCCGTCGGCGCCGCCGCCTATCGCCAGCTGGCCAGGGAGGTGCTCGCCCGGTGTCACGCCGAGTGAGTCTGCCCGGAGCCGACGAACTGTTCCGCACGACAGGGGGGATGGCCCTCCAGTCGTCCTCGCCGCGGCGAGGGGCCGACGAGGCGTCGGGCGCGGCGGGCGAACACTCGGCCGCTTCGGCGGAGGGCGGCTCGCCGGGGGAGGGCCGCAGCCGGGAGGCTGAGGCCGGTACGGAGCCCGTCGTGGGCGCACCGCGGCGGCCGCAGGAAGGTTCTGTCAGCGGAACCGGCCCCGCGGGGCCGGCGGGCGCCGGCCGCGGCAAGGGGCAGGGCCGGGGCGCGAACCGGCGGCCCAGCGGGCGGGAGCGGCACGACGAGAAGATCACGGTGTACGTATCCGCCGAGGAACTGATGGACCTGGAACACGCCCGGCTGGTGCTCCGCGGGGAGCACGGGCTGGCTGTGGACCGCGGCCGCATCGTCCGCGAGGCGGTCGCCGTCGTCCTGGCGGACCTGGAGTCCCGGGGCGACGCGAGCATCCTGGTCCGGCGGCTCCGCGGCCGCTGAGCGACTGCGGCCCGCCGGTCGCTACCGCGGGCTCGTCATCGGAAGGCCCGGCACCCTTGGGGTGCCGGGCCTTCCGGCCGTCTCGGGCCCCGCCCGACGGGATCCGGTCGCCCGCGGGGCGATTCCATCCCTTCCGGCCCTTCAGGCCGTCTGGGGTTCTGCCGGCGGGGTCTGGTCGCCCGCGGGCCAATTCCAGCCCCTCCGGCGTTTGAGGAGCGGGGTCTGGGGCGGAGCCCCAGGAAACCCGGCCCCGCCGGGCAGGGGGGGGGGGGCGGGCCCCCGCGGCCAACCCACCCGGGGGGGGGGGGGGGCGCGGGGGCGT